>CAJUPC010000069.1 GCA_910588555.1 Candidatus Gastranaerophilales bacterium | reverse complement strand
TTCTTCAATGATATGATAGGCTATTTGTGTTTTTTCCATTAAGTGAGGCAAGTTTATGCCGTTTGACAGCAGATATTCACAAATCGATTGTATTGCTTGGTTTTCCATTTGTTGCAATAATAAACCTGCATCATTGTCTAATACACATATACCCAAAAGTTCTTGGTGTGCTATTTTATTGTCAATGTGTGCTTTTAGACATAAAGGAATAAACTCACGCAAGATACTATCAAAATTAAACGGGGGCTTAAATTGTTTAAGCGTATTAAGCATAGGGGTAAAAGCGGTTTCAAAACATAGTTTTAACGAATGCAAAAATATGTCTTTTTTATCTTTGAAATAATTATATATAATTCCCGTTGACACGCCAGCAATTTTGGCTATTTCAACGGTTGTAGTGTTGTAATAGCCTTTTTCGCTAAATACTTTTAAGCCCGCTTTAATAATCTTTTGCTTTTTATCAATAGAAGTTCTTTTTATAGGTTGTCTAATCTCTGCCATAATAAGTGCATTATATCACAAAATTTTTGATTTGTACACTAATCTGAAATATATTTCAGATTAGTGTTGACTTTATAGTCAAGATAATATATAATTTAACTTGAAATATATTTCAGGTTGGAATATTTATGAACTTAAACAAAAAATTATTTATGATTGGCATTATAGGCTCGGTTTTATGTTTTACAGGTGATATGCTTTTAGGCTGTTTCGCACCGTCAGAAGAATTTGGAAACTCAATTATATTCCCGCCATTTTCAGAAGATTGGGCAAATTCAAGTCCAAATAGATTTATCATTGGCGGATTATTTGGAGTAATTGCCTTACTACTAATGTTTTGTGGCTTTTATGCTATATATCGAGAAATGATAGTAAAAAAATGTAAATACTCAAAATTGTTTATTATATGTGCTTTTGTTTTCGTTTCGGTCGGCACTTTATATCATTGCGTTTTTGCTATGACCGCTTACATTTATAATAAACTTTATAATTTACAAGTGTTGGAGGCAAAGATAATTGCGGAACAACTATTTTTTGTTTTTATTGCTGTCGCATCATTGGCTGCTGTTGCCTTTGCTTTTTTATCTATCTATTTGTTCATAGTAAGCATTCAAGGAAAATTTAACAATAAAAAATGG
>CAJUPC010000068.1 GCA_910588555.1 Candidatus Gastranaerophilales bacterium | reverse complement strand
ATAAAAATCTGAAAAGAGAAGATATAATTAAAAAATTAACTAAGGCAAATATTGATACCAGACCAATTGTTGCAGGCAATTTTGCAAGAAAAGAAGTTGTAAAATGGTTTGATTATGAAATTTTTGGCAGCCTTAAAAATGCAGATGCAATTGATAAATACGGCTTTTTTGTCGGGAATCACCAGTTTGATATTCAAGATAAACTGGATTATTTGTATGATATAATGCATGGTCTATAGGGGAATTTTATGAAAAGCGTGGAAGTTTTGAAAGCTTGATAAAATGTTAAAAATTACACGCAGATTACACATAAAATTTTTGATAAACTTTTGAATTTTTATTAAACAGTTGAAAACCAGCAATAATAAACAAAAAATTTGGCGCGTCTCACTCAGCTGAGTAAAAGGTGACTAAATGTCACGTTTTACGAATGGGGAGAACCAAGGTTCGATTCCGTTAAAATTATTTTTTAAACAAAAAATTTGGCGCGTCTCGGAATCGAACCAAGGACACGGGGATTTTCAGTCCCCTGCTCTACCAACTGAGCTAACGCGCCAAATAATATTAAGTTTTTATATCTGCCTTTGGAGTTGTCAGCTCAGTTGCTCCTTATATTGTTGACAACCTACGGTTATCAAGATTGTTGGTTTCGTATACTCAACCAAGGCTAACAATGCCAAATAATATTAAACTAATCCTGTTATTCAACAGAAAGTTTTAACAAAGTCTGTAAATCAACTCCGCTAAGACCTTCTTTATAATACCAATTCAAGATTTTAAGTCAAGCAGGAAATTTTGCAAAAGTTTGACTAAATATTTTAATTTAATAAAGCCCTAATTAACCTTCCATTATATATTTGTAAAATTGTATGCTTGGACTGTTATCATTTACAACTTTTAAGGTATAAGGTTTACCATCTGTTTTTGTGATATTTATAATTTTATCATCAGCCGTTTGTTGTTTTTTATTAATACTGTTCTGCTTTTCACCATTTTGCTTTCTTGCAATTCGAGCAGCTTTTCTTTTTGCAGTTTTGCGAGAATCTTTGTGCAGCTTGCTTCTGTCGGTACTGTCATTATTTTGCTTTGTATGCGGTCTGGCTTCTTTATTATCAAAAGCTCTGGCGCGTTTTTTGGATTTTAAAGTTTTTAGCAGCTGTTTATTTGTATCGTTTAATACACTTGAATTTGCAGTAAGTAAATCTATGGCATCAATTCTGCTTAAAACATCTATTTCAGCGCAAAGTTTGTGAAGAGTTTTATTTATAATGATACTGTCTTCATTTTTATTAAATATATAACCGACACGCTCACCTATTGTTTTCCCATATTTTCCTTCTCTATCTGTTAGGATTTTAAGCTGTAAATCAGGAAAATCTTCCGTTGCATCAAATAAAAACTTGAATATTTCGCTGCTTCTTGCTCCGGTTGGTCTTACTGTTGCCTGCGCTAAAGTATTCCCATCTTTATTTTGTGTAAATAAAGCCATATCAAGGTATTCTCGTCTTTTGTCTTTGTCATATTTAAAATATGAATTAATTTCGTTCAGATAAGCTTTTAAAAAGTCATTGTA
>CAJUPC010000067.1 GCA_910588555.1 Candidatus Gastranaerophilales bacterium | reverse complement strand
TTCTGCGTAATTCAACCAAAAAGCAAGCTGAAAAGAAGATAAACGATTTGGGTAAGGTTGAATACGATATTCCGCTTCAAAGGGATATTCTTACCCCTTGGGCTGAAAGGCAGGGTTATGTAATAATAAAGGAATTTGTGGAAGGCGGTATTTCCGGCTTTAAAGTTTCTGCGGAAAAAAGAGATGCGCTTGTTGAGATAAAAGCAATGGCAAATCGCGGCGAGTTTGATGTATTGGGTATTTATATGTCTGACCGTTTGGGAAGAATTGCCGACGAAACTCCACTTATTGTTTCGTACCTTAATGCTCGCGGAATAAAAGTGTTGTCATATAATGACGGGGAGATATCTTCAAAAACACACGATGAAAAACTGATGACTTACATACGCTATTGGCAGGCAGAAGGCGAAAGCATAAAAACATCGAAACGAATTAAAGATGCACACGAGATGGCTGTTGAGCAAGGTAAGTGGAGAGGCGGTAATCCGCCTTATGGATATAGGACAGTTAGTAAAGGTACGCTTAACGGAAAAGGCCGACCCATATTTGATGTCGAAATTGATCCACAAGCGGCAGAAGTTGTAAAAACAATTTTCAGATTGTATAAAGAGCATTATGCGTTTAAGGGAATAGCAAAATATCTTAACGATAATAATATTTTAACTTCAGCAGGTGGATTGTGGTCTTGGAACCAAATTCAGGATATACTCCATAACAAGTTGTACATAGGTATATATGAGTTAGGAAAAAAGAATAATGAAATAAGAGCTGTATCTCCCGTAATGGAACATTTAGTAATTATTTCGGAAAATGATTTTAATGAGGTGCAAGAGTTAATTAAAAGAAATACTAAAATACCAAATAGTAAAAGACCTACGATTCGTGGTTCAAGAATTTTAACAGGATTATTGGAGTGTGAATGTGGGAAAAAGTTTACCAGTCAAACAAACAGAGCAGTACGCAAAAAAGCAGACGGAACAGAAAGTTTATACGAAAGAACAATTTATCGTTGTAGTTCCTATCGTACTCCTAAAATCGGTCAATGTGATAAATTGCCAATAAAAGCCGATGATTTAGATGAGGCTGTTATTCATGATGTCAAAAATTTTATGTTAAAAACTGACTTTGATAAGCTTTTACAATCAAATGATGATAGTTTAAAAGAAAAGGAAGCCCTTATGTGCTTACAAGTTAAACAACTTGAGCGAGATAAGATTCAATTAGAGAAAGAGTTGAAAAAATTATCAGAAGAAGTATGCAAAGTTATTATGGGTGAAAGTCAATGGTCACAAACAATGCTTTCTAATTTGATTAGTTCTAAAGAGAAAGAATTGTCTGAAATCTCTAAAAAACAAGGTGCAATTGAAGATAGGTTAAAAGACTTATCGGCGTATTTAGCTGAGCGCAAAACATTGTATGCTGATTTAGATAATTGGGTTGAACGTTTTAATATTCAAGAAAATGCAGAAAAGAAGACAATGCTTATTAACGTAATTGATAAAATTACAATTTATGATGATAAAGCTACTGTAAAATATAAATTTAAGTGTGATTACTTGCCGGGAGGCTCAAAATATGATAAAAGTAATGATATAGGTTTTGAATCTGTATTGGAGGGCGGAGTATTATGT
>CAJUPC010000066.1 GCA_910588555.1 Candidatus Gastranaerophilales bacterium | reverse complement strand
CAAATAGTGTATATTTTACAAGAAATCAAAAATCCCATTATTTTAGCCGATTACATTAAAAATATCTCGTTTAAACTTAATATAGATGAAGCCGTCATTAAAAAACAGGTTGAACAAAAACAGGCGCAAGCGGAAGATTTGTATCAAAATGTAACAAATAATAAACATGACGATTTATCCAAAAGAATAGCAAAAAACAACTTAAATGCGCGCTACGAGCGGATGGAAACCAATTTAATAAAGCTTGCCCTGCAGGCAAATACTCCTGAAAAAAAATCATATTTCGTTCAAGCCGTGAATGGCTACAAACCCAAAAGTGAAGCTAATTTTAAGATACTTGATAACATTGACAAAATAATATCGGAATCCGATAATGTTGAATCAATAGCAAAAAATCTTTTTTCTAAGTTTTACAATGACAACGAAGCACAAAAATATTTAAGCGAAATGATTTTTTCCTCAGCCGAATTTGAAAAACTTAATTACAACGACTATATCAACGCTGTTCAGGAAACTTTTATAAGACTGAACAATCTGGATATAATGCACAAAAAAGAAGAACTCAAGAAAAAAAACAGACAAAAAGACATAACAGAAGAAGATAAAATAACAATTTCAAAGGAAATCTTTGAACAGGTAAGACAAACAGCAAATTAAAGATGGAGAATCTAAATGACAAGAAAAAGAAGTTCAGACCAATCAGTAATAAGCGTGGTTGATAAAGACTCCGAAGATATGAGTGATGACAGCTTTTTTGAAAGCTCGGCTCTTGAAACGGATAATATTTCAAATATCATAAGATCTCAAGCGGGAATTGATGTTGCCACTTTATCCGGTTCTACCTTCTTTGATAAAGAAGACGATGAAGATGAAGAAGGTGAAATTGCAGTACCTAAAGGTGTTTCAATTGATGACCCCGTTAGAATGTATTTAAGAGAAATCGGCAGGATTAAATTATTAACGGCTGATGAAGAAATCGACCTTGCAAGAAAAATTGTAGCGGGCGGAAACAGCGGTGCTGTTGCAAAAAGAAAACTGGTTCAGGCAAACTTAAGACTTGTTGTTTCAATAGCTAAAAAATACGTAGGAAGAGGCATGCTTTTCTTAGACCTTATTCAGGAAGGAAACCTCGGCTTAATCCGTGCGGCTGAAAAATTTGACCATGAAAGAGGATACAAATTTTCAACTTATGCAACATGGTGGATTAGACAGGCTATTACAAGAGCAATCGCCGATCAGGCAAGAACAATAAGAATTCCCGTACATATGGTTGAAACCATCAATAAACTTAAAAAAGTTACAAGAAAACTTGCTCAGGAACTTGCAAGAAAACCATCCGAAGAAGAATTATCGGTTGAAATGGGAATTTCAATCAATAAATTAAGAGAGATAATTAAAGTAGCTCAGGAGCCTTTATCTCTTGAAACACCGATAGGTAAAGAAGAAGATTCAAGACTCGGCGATTTCATTGAAGATAAAGATGCTGATGCTCCGGTAAAAACCGTAGCTCATGAATTATTAAGAGAAGATTTAGCCGAAGTTTTAGGCAGCCTTTCCCCGAGAGAAAGAGATGTTTTAAGACTAAGATTCGGTATGGATGACGGCAGACAGAGAACTCTTGAAGAAGTAGGCCAGCTATTTGGCGTAACCCGCGAAAGAATCCGCCAGATTGAAGCAAAAGCTTTAAGAAAATTAAGACATCCAAACCGCTCAAAAAGGCT
>CAJUPC010000065.1 GCA_910588555.1 Candidatus Gastranaerophilales bacterium | reverse complement strand
ATCTTGCCTGAGATGCTGCCATACCCATGACTGAGTTCCCTTTCGTTTCCTTATGGTTTGATTATCGGCATTAGAAACAATATTCTTTAATTATTGTAGCAGAAAACTTAACATTTCGTAATAAAAATCATTCGTTTGATGTACGAAAAAGCCACAATATCATAGTTATAGACTACTTTAAAAGCCCTTTTAATTTATTAATTACAAATTCTAATGCGCCTTGTTGTTCTTCAAAAATATTTTTGCAATCTTCACATGCTTGTGAGTAAAAATCGTTGTCTGATAATAATTTATGCATGTATTGTGTCAATTCTTGTGGATTTTTTACGATTTTACCTGCATTTGAGCGGGTTAAAATCCAGTAAATGTCTCTAAAATTGTGGATTGACGGTCCTGTGATTGCAGGTTTGCTGTAAACAACAGCTTCAAGCGGGTTGTGCCCGCCGGTTTTGTTAAAACTTCCGCCGATAAATGCAAAATTACAAATTTGATATATACGGCTCAATTCGCCCAGTGTATCAAGAATTATTATTTCGTTGTTGTCAAAACAGTCGTTATTTGAGCGCATGCCGTATGCCAAACCTGTGTCTTCAACAAGTTTTTTAACTTCATTTGTACGGGTTAAATGTCTTGGAGCAAGAAGCAGTTTAATATCATCAAATTCTCTTTTGAGTTCTGTAAAAGCATTTAAGACAATCTCATCTTCGCCTTTATGTGTACTGCCTGCAATAATAATTCTGCCGTTGCCGAGATTAAAATCAGCTTCAATTCTTTTGACGTCAAATTTAAGATTTTTCATGACCTCAGTTTTGTCTTGAGGCGCGCCGATTTGAATAAATTTTTCGTTATCCTGTTCGCTTTGAGTCAGAATTGAAGTGTAATTTTTGAATAATTCTTTGAAAAATATTTTTAATAAACGATATGATTTGAATGTTGCGTCCGAAATTCTGCCGTTTATAACAAAGAGCGGTATGTTTCTTTTCTTGCAATAAGCCGCAAATGTTGGCCACAATTCTGTTTCAGCCATTAAAACAACGCTCGGGTTAATTTTTTTCAAAAATGAGTCAACGCAAAATGTTATATCAAACGGAAAATATGTTATAAAATCAGCTGTATTTTCAAACTTTTTCTTTGCGATTTCCTGTCCTGTTTTTGTTCCCGTTGTAACTACAATTTTATAATCTGGAAAAGCTTCTTTTGTTTTCTTTATCAAATTTTCAAGCGCAATGACTTCTCCGACCGAAACTCCGTGGAACATAATAACTTTGTTTCCTAATTCGGGGGCATGGAATTTTCCGAATTTTTCCAAAGGCAGTGCTTTGCCGTTAAACGCTCTAATTACGGCATAAACAGGTAAAATTGCCAAAAATATTATTGTTGATAAAATTTGATAAATAATCATAAAATAATTATATTATAAAAACTTATTTTGGTGTACTTGAAAAATTTGAAAAATAGTTTATAATAAATATGTAAATACGAAAGGAGTTTGAAATGAGATTATTAAAGGATTTAGAAAATGTCGGGGGGGGGGCAATCTAAGCTTAACTCCTTGTTGTAGAGCATTCACATTAGCCGAAACATTAGTAACTTTAGCAATCATTGGTGTGGTTGCGGCTATTGTTATGCCAAGTTTGATGACAAATGTTAACGACAAGGTTAACGCAGAAAAGATTAGGAGTGCAAAGTACAAGTTTACTAAAGCCACTGACCACATGAAATCGTTAGGTTTAATTGGACCTTATTCCAGTACTGACGCGTTTGTAGATGAATTACAAAAGTATTTCAAGATTGCAAAAAGATGTGACGCTAACCATTTAAAAGCTTGCTGGCCTTATGATACCGTTAAACTTGAAGACGGAAAAGAATGGGACATTGCTAAAACAAAAACCGGTAAGCAATTAAAAA
>CAJUPC010000064.1 GCA_910588555.1 Candidatus Gastranaerophilales bacterium | reverse complement strand
GCAGAAGATGCTAAAATCAGAAGATTTGTTAAGAAGAAACTTTATGCAGCAGGTGTTTCAAGGATTGTAATTGCAAGAAAAGCGCAAAATGTTAATATCACAGTTGTGACTGCAAAGCCCGGTATTGTTGTAGGCAGAGGCGGTCAAGGTATTGATGAATTAAGAGTTGCAGTTCAAAACTTAATCAATAATAAAAACGTTTCAATTGATGTAGTTGAAGTTGCAAGAATTGATGTTGATGCACAATTGGTTGCTGAAAACATTGCTCTTCAATTAGAAAAACGTATCGCATTCAGACGTGCAATGAAACAGGCTATGCAAAGAACAATGAGAGCGGGCGTTCAAGGTATTAAAGTTATGGTATCGGGACGTTTGGGCGGTGCTGAAATTGCAAGAAGCGAATGGGCAAAAGAAGGCAGAATTCCTCTTCAAACATTAAGAGCTGATGTTCAATACGGATTTGCGGAAGCAGATACCGTTATGGGTAAAATCGGCGTTAAAGTTTGGGTATTCAAAGGTGACCTTATGCCCGGTGAAAAAGCCGATCAAAACATTAAGACCAAAAAGCCTCAAGGACAGGGTAAAGAAGGGGCTCCGCGTCTTAACAGAAGAAAACGTAGTGAAGACAATGCTTCAAATACCGAAGCATAAGTATAAAATAGGAGCAAATTAAAAATGTTAATGCCTAAAAAAACCAAATTCAGAAAGAAGATGAAAGGCAATATGAAGGGAACCGAAACCAGAGGAACTACTTTGGAATTTGGTAAGTACGGTTTAGTAAGCACCGATCCTGCATGGATTACATCAAGACAAATCGAAGCCGCACGTCGTGCAATGACAAGAAAAATCAAAAGAGGCGGTAACGTTTGGATTAAGATTTTCCCTGATAAACCGATAACTGCAAAACCTGCTGAAACTCGTATGGGTAAAGGTAAAGGTAACCCTGAATATTGGGTAGCCGTTGTAAAACCCGGCAGATTGCTTTTTGAAATTGATTATTCAGTAAGAGAAGATGCAATTGAGGCACTTAAATTGGCAGCTCAAAAGCTTCCCGTTAAGACCAGAATTGTAGAAAAAATAGGTGAATAAAATGAAACTCAATGAAATTAAAGAAAAAACGGTTGAAGAATTAAAGGAATTAATTTTAAACGCTAAAAAGGAATTATTTTCTTTAAGAATGAAACATAATAAAATGACCCCTTTGGAAAATCCTGCAAGCATTAAAAAAGCAAGAAAAGAGATTGCCCAATTAAAAACCGTATTAAGACAAAAAGAAATAAATGTGTAAGATAAGGAAGCAATAAAATGCCAAAGAAAGTCAAAGTTGGAACAGTGGTAAGCGACAAAATGGATAAAACAATTGTAGTATCTGTTGCAGAACACAAAGCCCACAAAAAATATAAAAAAACAATGACATTTACCAAAAAATATAAAGTAAGCGATGTTGAAGGCGTTTCAAAAGCAGGAGACGTTGTATCTATCGTTGAACACAGACCTATTTCAGGTTCTGTAAGATGGGTTTTGGATAAAGTTGTTGAAGCTGCAAAATAGTTTAGGCTTAAAATATTTAATATAAAAAGGTAAGAGAAAATGATACAACAAGAAACCAGATTAAAAGTTGCCGATAATACAGGTGCTAAAGAAGTTCTTTGCATCAGAATTATGTGCGGCTCAAATAAAAAATACGCAAGCGTTGGCGACAGAATTAAAGTTGCCGTGAAAGACGCTGCACCCGGGATGACTGTAAAAAAATCAGAAACCCACGAAGCGGTTGTTGTTAGAACCAAAGCCGATATCAAAAGAAATGACGGTTCCGTTATCAGATTTGATGACAATGCCGTTGTTATAATCAACAAAGACGGCAACCCGAAAGGAACCCGTGTATTTGGTCCTGTTGCAAGGGAATTAAGAGATAAAAACTTTATGAAAATAG
>CAJUPC010000063.1 GCA_910588555.1 Candidatus Gastranaerophilales bacterium | reverse complement strand
CATTCAAAAAAGTAAAGCAACCTCATTAACAAAATTATTAAACAATGAATAATCTTTCGGCACATTGCCTTTCTCATCAATTGCAATTTCTAAATCTTTGTACTTGATTTTCTTTAAATAACCAAATCTGGCTAAACAAATAATTGCGACCACTAATGATATCGTTGCAACGCAACTTGCAATAGAATTAACAATTGAAGAATTGCTCACATTAAATAAACTGTTACCACTTATTTCAAAGGATAATACAATAACAGATAATATAAAAATTATAGACAATAACGCACAACCGGCTGTTAACCAAAAACTTGACTTGTTCGCCCTATTGATACTTGATTTCGGTAGCTTATATCTTTTTTGACTATAAAATAATTGTTGCAAGATACTTCTTTCAATGGCATTCTCGCTGTAATTATTATTTTCATTATTGGCGTCAACTTCATCTTTATTAAAATCAGCCAAAGAAATCTGTACATGTTTGGGCTGACGTATCCCTTTCTTTCGATATCTTTTTAAATAAGTATTAATAGCGCTGCTTTTACCCGCACCATAAGTTGCCACAACTCCTATATTTGTAACACACTGTTTTTTTACCTGTGCATCCAAAATTTGTGCTTCGGTTTCATAATCATCACTTTCAACCGGAGCATTATCAAACAACATTTGTTCATTTATTTTCTTTTCTCTCGTAAGCTCCATAATCTCACCTTACTTAATTCATAAAATTCTACTTATACTTATTTATAATACAAATTAAAGAAGTTTACACAGAAATTTCCATATTTTACCAATATCAAAGAACTTCAACTTTTTAAAGAAATTAAAATTGCTGACAAAACGGACAGCAATATTTAAAGCTAACAATCTATATTGTTGCATTTTTATTTTAAACAAGTTCATCTTTAAATAGTTAATTAGTTGTGGTTCAATCCCTGTGTCTGTCTGCTACCCTTTTCGGCGTTTCAATACGCTACTTATTATTCATCATTGACACTACGGGCGTATAAGAACGCCCAGATTGAGAAACCGAGTTTTCGGTTTCTTTTTCTTTTATGCTGTTTTTGATACTGTATTATTTTTTACTCCCTTTACCGTTGATTTTTTCAAGCGCTTGCGATATCATAAATAAAAAGCAACGGAAACAATAATGACAATATTAAATTTAGGCAACAGAATAATAAATCAATATTTAATCGAATTACGCGACGGTTATTTATTAATCGATACGGGATATTCAAACGGATATAAACGCTTTATTAAAAATTTATCTAAGCACCGTATTCAAAAAGAGCAAATCAAATATGTATTTATTACTCACGCGCATGACGACCATATAGGTTTTTTGAACGAACTTTTAAAAAACTTGCCGCACATAATTTTAATAACCAATTCTTTAAGCAGAGAAAGATTTTCAGAAGGACACAACCGATTTGTCGGCGGATGTACTACTATGCAAGCGCATTTGTTTTGCAAATTTATGCGTTTGTTAGGAAAAGGCAAACACGAATTCCCTATCGTAAAACCAAAATGTAATCAAATTATCAATTGTGACAATTCAGATGAATTGCGGTTTTTAGGTATAAATGCCGATATTATTTTTTTGCCAGGACATACAAGCGACCAAATGGGATTACTGTTTGACGACGGCGCTTTTTTCTGCGGCGACGCGGTAATGAACGGTTTTCCGAGCAAACATAAAATCATTATTTTTGTTGAAAACTTAAACGATTATAAACAAACCTGGGATAATATAATCGAAAATAAAAAGATAAAAACGCTTTATCCTGCACACGGAAAGCCTTTTGATACAGCACTGATAAAAAAGAACAGACGTTATCTCAACAAAATTAAATTACGCATACTAAAACAATTGTAGATAAACGCATATGTTTTTTCATTTTTTCAATAAAAATGTTTACAAGCCTGACATAAAGTGATAATATTTTTGTTATGAAACG
>CAJUPC010000062.1 GCA_910588555.1 Candidatus Gastranaerophilales bacterium | reverse complement strand
GAAAATTTTCATGACGAATATTTGAATACTCATCTTTTAACTTTATATGAAAAAAATTATGACCTGCAAAACGCTGCACTTAAGGTAAAAGAAAACGAGCAGATGGTAAAAATGCAGTTTGCAAACGAACTGCCGTCTTTAAATTTATCAGGTAATATTAATCGTGATTTTCAAGCACCGAGAGAACTTTTTGGTGATATGGAAATTCCGAAATATTCTCAAAATAACTACTACCTTCCTTTAACCGCAGAATATGAGATAGATATATGGGGTAAAAACAGACTTTACACTAAAAGCAAAAAAGAACAGCTTGAAGCTGTTAAACAAGCGGAGCGTGCCACTTATATTTCTCTTTCAGCTGCTTTTGCGGTTGATTATTTTAATTTAATCAAAGCGGACAGGCTTATTGAAATTCAGGACGAACTTATCAAATTACAGGAAGATATTGTATCAAAAACTCTTGCTAAATATAAAGCCGGTCTTTGTTCCGTAAATGAGCTTCTGGGACAGGAAAAATTTTTAACCTTGCTTAAAGAAGAATATAATATTCATCTTCAGGCGCGTGAGGTTTTAATCAACAGTATAAAAGTTTATCTGGTAAAATCTGATAAAGAAATAGAAAGAAATAACTATAAAAACGTTATGCCGCTCACGGGTGTTCCGTCTGAATATAATTCCGCCATTGTTGAAAACAGGCCGGATTACCTTTTTGAAGAAGCTAATTTAAAAAGAACGGGTTTTGATGTCAGAGCCGCAAAAAGGGAATTTCTGCCATCTTTTACAATATTCGGGCAGATAGGTTTAAATGCCTATACGCTTGGTTCTCTTTTCAGTTCTCCTTCAAGAATGCTGAGCGCGGGAATCTTGCCTGATATTGATTTATTCTCGGGCGGAAGAAAACGCGCGTTTTTAAAAATGAAAAAACTTGAATACGAAGAAGCTTTAAATAATTATCAGAAAGCATATCTTACAGGGGTTAAAGAGGTAAATTCAAGCCTTGTTGAATACAAAACTTCCGTGAAAAATTATGATGAAACCAAAAAGCGAATTGTACTTGAAGATAAAATATATTCTCTTGCAAAAGATAAAAAACAAATAGGAGCCGCATCTGATTTAGATGTCTTATTTGCAAAACAACTGTATTTAATTACACAAAAAGAAGAAGCTTCAAGTAAAATTAACTCTCTTATTGCGGTTATCGGGCTTTATAAAGCAGCGGGCGGTGTTAATTTGTATCAAATTGAAAAACTGTAGATTTTTTTAAACAATTTTTTCCGTTAAAGCTAGAATAGCAGCCTGTGTTCTGTCTTCAACCGCTAATTTTTGAATAATGCTTTTTACATGATTTTTTACCGTGTACAAAGATATTATAAGCTTATTTGCAATATCTTTATTGCTCATTCCTTTTGCAATGAGAGCAAGAATTTCTTTTTCCCTGTTTGTTAAATTAAATTCTTCACCCGTCTTTTGGTTAAAATCTTCTTCAGTGCTTCCTGCATGGAGTTTTGACAGCACATCTAAAATATAATCCGCAATATTGGGTGCTATCCAGATTTCACCGTTTAAAACCATATTAATTATTGAAACAAGTTTATCAATAGTAATATTTTTCATAACATATGCGTTTGCACCTGCGCTGAATGCATTCAGTACGCTTTCTTTTTCATCAATTGATGTCAGCATAATGATTTTTATATCAGGATACAGGTTTTTAATTCTTTTAGCGGCGTCGATACCGTTTAAAACAGGCATAGCTATATCCATTAAAATTACATCCGGTATATCATTTTCCGGTGAAGATTTTATAAAATCAACCGCTTCTTTACCGTCTTCGAATTCACCTGCAACTTTAATGTCACTGTAGGGTTTTAGCGCATATATGATACCTTTTCTTGTAAGCTCATGGTCTTCAACCAGTATAATCTTTGTCATATTCCTTATCCTTGCTGTTTTTGGCGATTGTCACGGTGAATTTTGTATATTTTGAAACTTCGCTTTCTAATTCTATTTTACCATCAATTATATCAGTGAGTTTTTTTACAACATCAAGTCCCAAGCCGGAGCCTATTTTTCTGTTATAAGATTTTGAAGAAAAATATCTGTCAAAAATATGCTCGATA
>CAJUPC010000061.1 GCA_910588555.1 Candidatus Gastranaerophilales bacterium | reverse complement strand
CTTTGAACTTCATCTACAAGATACTGTTGAGCTGCAAATGTTCCACGAAGACGGATAACATCGTGCGGGTTCAAAGGTCCTGAAGTTAAAGGCTGACCTTTTGTTATCTTTTGTTTATCCATAACGATAACGCTTGATTCAATCGGGTATTTAATTTCGGTTCTGCCGTTTTCATTTACAATGTATAATCTTGCAACATCGTCTTCAATTTCAATTTCTGCTACACCGTCTTCTTCTGCAACAATAGCTGAATCTTTTGGTTTTCTTGCTTCAAGAAGTTCTTCAACCCTAGGCAAACCTTGAACGATATCACCGGTTTTTTGTCTTTCGAATACAAGTGTCGCAAGTAAATCGCCTCTAAGTATCAAAGCGCCGTTTTCAACCTGTAATAATGTACCCGGGCTTATAAGATGCGGACGACCCAATCTTACTGTTACAGAATCTTTACCAACCTCAATTACCTGACCTGAAACAGATGATGTATCACCGGAGCTTGAAATTACGCTATCAAGCTTGATAAATTCACCAGTTTTAACTGAAGCCTTTGATTTAATAGGCATTTTTTGTTCATATTTTTCCGATACTAACAATAACCTTCTTAAATCTTTATCGGTTGATTTAATACTTGCAATTGAATTATCTACAGATAATACCTGGGTTTTTGTAACGGGTGTTCTTGATTCAATAATTTGACCGTTTTCAACGAATAATTCGGTTTGGGTTGATGATAATGTTCTTGAAGCATCGTCTTGCTCACGTCTTACAATTAAAGTTTCAAGAACAACAATTTTTAAATTACCATCTTTATCAAGTTCAACCAAACCTTTCAGGTGGCTTAAGTATCCGCTCATAGAAAGAACTAAAGATGTACGTGTTAAAACAGCACCATCAAGGTTTCTAACTCTAGCACCATCTTTATATTGTAATTGAGTCAATGGTAGAATTTCAATTGATTCATCGGTTGTATTAAATTCAATTGATGTATCTTTAGGCTCAATTTTAAAGCTTTGAACAGGTCTGATTAAGATTTGAACGGATTGTTTATCAAGTGAATCTTCATCCACAATATCTTCAGTTAATTCTTCATCTAAATCATCAAGTTCATCAAGTACATCTGTATCATTCTCAACAATTGTTACGATTGAATCAGCCTTAGCTTTGATTTTACCTGCAACAACCGTGCCTGCTTTAATTACTTCGTTTTCTTCAACCTTTAAATCATTAATTGATTCAAGAGTGTGTAATTCACCAGGACGAACGATAACTTCATGGATAATATCGTTAAATTCTTTAATTTCAACAATACCATCAATATGGGTATATAAATCTTTTACAACCTCGGTTCCTGCTTCAACATATGTTCCAGATTCAACAAGTTTCAAGCTTGAATCTTTAGAAATTTGGTGAATTTCTTCAGGGATAAATACAACTTCACCGCCTTGAACAACTACCTGGTTTTCATCAACTTCAATACCGTTGTATCTGATTTCACCGGATGATGTTACTTTGTGTTCATCGTCAATAAGCTCTGCTATAATCATACCGTTTTCAACAGTTGTATCAATCGGAGATTTAACAATATATTTTTCATCAGTTGAAGTTACGTGCCAAATTTGTTCTTTTTTGGTTTGTTCAAATACAGCGTTTGAAGGCTGAATTGAAGCGATAACGATTGTTAACTCTTTACCTGCAACAATTTTATTAATTGTTCTGCCTTCAAATTTCACTTTTTCAACTTCAAGAGAGTTGTTCACGCGAACTTCGCCGCCGTGTTCAGACACAATCAACGTTTCAGCAAGCTTTTCGCCTTTTTTGATTTTTGTCCATCTGAAACCAAAATCTTGGAACCGGCAGGAAGCGTATAAACATCGCCGCCCAAAACCCAAACGATACCTGATTTGTTTGATGTTCTTGAAATGTTACCCTGACGGTCTTTCTTTTCATCTGCAACAAAGTCATCAAATACAACTTCGCCTGAAATGTCTGATGTGATATCTTTTGTAGCTTTTTCGGTTAAACGTGAGCCGTCGCCCTTTGAAACAGGTTCAAATTCAGCGATTTTATCGCCTTTTTTGAATTCGGCTCGACCTATCAGTACATCTACACGGATGGTTCGGGAACGCATGACAGCGT
>CAJUPC010000060.1 GCA_910588555.1 Candidatus Gastranaerophilales bacterium | reverse complement strand
TAACAATTTTGTTTAACGAATTCGGAATACTTTTCAATAGTTTTATTCCATCCGTTATTCAGATAATAGTGATAAACTCTGTTTACCAAGCCATAGCCTTTGTCGCCGTATACAGCCATATCGCCAAAGCTGTTTGTAATAAAACGCCGGGCATTTTTGTCTTCCGTACCGAGAGTCATAACGAGAAAAGCTTTGTTGAAAGCCCTCCATAAAGTTTCGTGCGACCTGTCGAACTGCTGATAAAGACCTGGAAGTATTCTTGTAAAATAGTCCGTATCGATATCTTCATAATCGTTATTGCCGTCCCAGTGCACCTCTTCTTTAAATGATTCGGGATAAGTTTTCTTTAACAGAGTTTTAGAAAAGCTCAACGCTGTATCGAAGCCACAATCTTTACAAACAGTTCCTATAATCATTTCCAGGGAGTCTGCAAGATATTTTTCTAAATTGCGGTCAGCATATTCTTCGTGGGCATAATACACATCGCCATCAGGATTAATAACTGTATCGATGTAATGCTTACTCGATAATGATGACGCACTGATATACAGCTTATCAAACCCGAGAGTTTTAGACACTTTTATCTGTGACTCGGCTTTGACAAAAGATTCAAACTTTTCGGCAATTGTACTATCTGCATCAGGATTGTAAAATAACAATTCTCCAACCGCCAAACCGTAAATCGCGTCGCCAAGCTGTTCCAAAACAGGGAATTTTTCAGACTCCTCACGAACTGCAACTTTTCTATCCAAAAGAGAAATTATATAATCGGATTTAAACCTTTCAGAAATCGGAATATTAATTTCTTTAAGTTTATGCTGCAACGCCTTAAAATTATCCTCTCTCCATTTCGTGTCACGCTGACATTTTGTTTGAATCCCCAGTTTTTCAAGAACGAACTGACACAAGTCGTAATATATCTCAAACAGGCAAGCGTTAACTTCCTTATCGTAAAAACGAGTAAAGACACCTACCTCATAAGCAGTAAGATATACTCTGTTTAAAATATTTTCTTTTGAAAAATAATCGTGACATAACAGCTGCACTGCTTGTTTATCCGTCAACTCTGGATAATATCCGAATGTAGGAGCTTCTAATATATCAACGAGCGTCCATTTTTCTTCTTTTGACAGCTCTTCCGGATTAGATATCTGTTCAATGATAAACTTTAATACCTTGTCTTTATTTTCGGGGTAAACATCTCCGATAAATTCAGCGAAAAGTTTTTCACCCTTTAAAATATTTTTCTCATCGTCTTTCGCCTTTGAAAAGGGATAACATCTTCCGTTATGCCACGCCAGAATTTCATACTTATCCCTAAACCTTTCAAAAGTCAATTTAAAGGTTCTCCATTCCAGCGAACGAACAAATTCATCTTTTAATGTGTATATTAATTCAATATTGTTCGCCAGAATTTTTTTATTAAATTCATCCCTCTGTATTTCGGTAAAGATATAGTACAGTAATTTTTCGGCGTGCCTGTCACCGTTTAATTCTCTTACGCTTTTAATAAACGCAAACCAATTGAACTGATGACGGTCTTCCCAAAACTGAATATCGCTAATAAATACTTTACCTATAATCAGATTAAGAAGCCTGTCTTTGTTTTCAAACAATACGAGAGATGTATTTTTATTGGTATTAATTCCGTTAAAATCGTAATTAAATTTCTCTCTTACGTAATCGTTTGACGCATCATCAAGTCGCGCATTGAATAAAAAATTTTTAGTTGCATTTGTATAACAGTTTATTTTTACCCCAGCCGTAACTTTATCAACGATTGCTTTCAACTTCGGATAATCGCGCTTGATATTGTCTTCCAAAACCGAACGCAACGCACGATAAATATCAAGAGTAAATATCTGCGTATCTAATTTACCCTCTTTTAAGCCATAACTTCCCGGTTGATGTATTATCATCAAAAAATCAAGAAATATCGCAAGCAGATTTTTAAGCACTTTACTGTTAAACTGTTTTCTTGAATATACCTCTACAGCCTTTTCGAACTGCTCTTCTGATAATACTTCAAGCGCGAACGAAGTATCCTCAATACAAAACTTCAACGCCGCCATTTCGCAAGCCATTGCAAAATCGTCGGAAACTTCCGACCGATTTTCCATCATAAAACACTGCAATGTTCTAGCATTGTAATTATCAACACCGTACGATGTTATTTGCCTGATAATAAAATCTTTTTCATTTTTGACATTAAAAAGGGTTGACCAATCAAGGTCAACCCTGTTTCTTTGAAACATGGTTACCTCCTTAAAACTTCAGTTGTGTGGGATAATTGTCACTCCAAACAGAACTTTTAAAGAAGGCTCAAAGATTAAATATAATGTTCTTGCCGATTAGTCTATACTTCAGATAAC
>CAJUPC010000059.1 GCA_910588555.1 Candidatus Gastranaerophilales bacterium | reverse complement strand
CAATTAAAGATTCAACCAATCTTAATCTTTTGATTAATTTTGCTCTTTTTTGAACGGATCCGCCTGCTGAATCAAGCTCTGCTCTAATGTCATCGGCAAGTTTGTTAAGTTCGATTTCAGATAACAATTCTTTAACAACTTCCGCACCGATACCGACTTTTAAGCCGCTTTCTTCATTTTCCAAGATATAATCTTCATATTCTTCTTCGGATAATAACTGGAATTTTCTAAAGGGGCTTTCGCCTGGGTCTACAACAACGTAATTGTTGAAATAGATAATTTGCTCTAAATCCTTAAGAGTCATATCAAGTAAAAGACCGAGATAGCTCGGAATACCCTTTAAAAACCAGATGTGGCTCACAGGGGCTGCAAGCTTAATGTGGCCTAATCTGTGACGGCGAACTTTTGAATCTGTTACTTCAACTCCGCAGCGTTCACAGATAATACCTTTATGACGTACTCTTTTATATTTGCCGCAATAGCATTCCCAGTCTTTAGAAGGTCCAAAGATTCTTTCGCAGAAAAGACCGTCTCTTTCGGGTTTCAAGGTTCTGTAGTTAATGGTTTCGGGCTTTGTTACTTCGCCGTATGACCATTTTAGAACTCTTTCGCTTGATGCGATTGAAATTCGTATATAATCAAAATAATCTATGCTTGTTGACACTTTATATTGCTCCTTAATTCTTCATTAATGTATCTTTTTAAAGTCTTTGGATTAGTCTTTAAAGCTTGTCGGTGTTTCAAAGAAATTGATATTCAATAATTCTGAATCCATATCTGACAGCACTCTTTTTGGAGCGGATTTTCTAAGATCATCCGTATCAGACATTAAATCAACTTCTTCGCCGCCTTTTTTCGCTACAGCTATATCAAGACCGATACTTTGTAATTCGCGAACCAATACCTTAAATGATTCAGGAATACCCGGACGCGGAATATTATCGCCCTTAACAATAGCTTCGTAAGCTCTGCTTCTTCCGTTAACATCATCTGATTTGATTGTTAACATTTCTTGAAGAGTATAAGCCGCACCGTAAGCTTCAAGTGCCCAAACTTCCATTTCCCCGAACCTTTGGCCGCCGAATTGTGCTTTACCGCCTAAAGGCTGCTGGGTAACAAGTGAATAAGGACCCGTACTTCTTGCGTGAATCTTATCATCAACAAGGTGGACAAGTTTCAAGATATAAGACAGACCGACAGCAACAGGTTCATCAAAAGCTTCACCGGTTCTGCCGTCATATAATGTTACTTTACCGTCATCGCGAACCCAATCACATCCTGATTGTTTAATACCCTTAATTAATTCTTCACGGGTAGCAACCTCAGATTGAGCAGCACCGTACATTTCATCGAAAGGAGGTGCCATATAGTGGTTTCCTGTTAAGTAAGCGGCTAAACCTAATAAACATTCATAAGTTTGACCAACGTTCATACGTGAAGGAACACCAAGAGGGTTCAATACGATATCAATCGGTGTACCGTCAGGCAAGAAAGGCATATCTTCTTTAGGAAGAATTCTTGATACGATACCCTTGTTACCGTGGCGTCCTGAAAGTTTATCACCTACGGAAATCTTTCTCTTTTGAGCGATATAAACTCTGATTACGGTATTTGCGCCCGGAGGAAGTTCATCCCCTTTTTCACGGTCGAATACTTTAACATCGACTACTCTTCCGCCTTCACCATGGGGAACACGGAGAGAATTATCTTTAACATCTCTTGCTTTTTCAGCAAAGATTGCTCTTAAAAGTTTTTCTTCCGGAGGATGTTCAGATTCACCTTTCGGTGTAATTTTACCAACAAGAATGTCGTCAGCATAAACTCTTGCACCGATTCTAACGATACCGCGTTCATCAAGGTGTCTTACGGCATCTTCGGATACATTCGGAACTTCTCTTGTAATTTCTTCCGGTCCGAGTTTTGTCTGGCGTGCATCTATTTCAAGTTTTTCAATGTGAACTGATGTAAATACATCGTCATATACAAGTCTTTCGTTAATAAGGATAGCATCCTCGAAGTTATAGCCTTCCCAGGGCATATATGCAACAAGAACGTTTTTACCGAGTGCAAGCTCGCCTTTGTGAGTTGAAGCACCGTCTGCTATAACATCGCCCGCTTTAACCTTCTGACCTGCTCTTACAAGCGGCTTCTGGTTAATGCAAGTATCCTGGTTTGATCTTATGTATTTTAACAATTGATATTGATGAACTTTGCCGTCGTTATCTTTGATGTGGATTTCTTCACCCACAACTCTTATAACTTCACCGTCCACTTCAGAAACGGAAACCATGCCTGAGTCTTTTGCGGCTCTTTTTTCTAACCCCGTACCTACAACGGGTCTTTGGGTAATCAAAAGAGGAACAGCCTGACGCTGCATGTTTGAACCCATCAGAGCACGGTTAGCATCGTCGTGTTCAATGAACGGAATTAATGATGTAGCAACAGAGATAATCTGAATTGGTGAAACACCGAAATAGTCAACCTTTTTAGAATCGCCCATAGTGAACTCTGAACGATATCTTACAGGTATAAAGGGTTCTTTAATTCTTCTGTTTTCATCAAGTTCTACGTCAGCAGGAGCCACACGATAGTTTTCATCTTCATCCGCCGTTAAATAGTGAACTTCTTCTGTTACAACGCCGTCTTTTACAACAAAGAACGGAGATTCAATAAAGCCGTAGTCGTTAACTCTTGCGTGAGTTGCAAGAGAACCGATAAGACCTGCGTTCGGACCTTCAGGTGTTTCAAC
>CAJUPC010000058.1 GCA_910588555.1 Candidatus Gastranaerophilales bacterium | reverse complement strand
CAGATCTATTGTTATCAGTAGGTCAAAGATATAAAGTTTGAAAGCAATTCACAACGAGGCGCTTGATGAAGCACCGGACATCGTGATTGTTATCAGTAGGTCAAAGATATAAAGTTTGAAAGCAATTCACAACTTAACCTTTACGATGGTCCCGGACTGTTCGATTGTTATCAGTAGGTCAAAGATATAAAGTTTGAAAGCAATTCACAACCGAACTGCTCGACCACGTAATAGCCGTACTATTGTTATCAGTAGGTCAAAGATATAAAGTTTGAAAGCAATTCACAACAAAGAAAGGTTAACACTCCCAAAACACATATTGTTATCAGTAGGTCAAAGATATAAAGTTTGAAAGCAATTCACAACGCAATACATAAATGAAACAAAAAGTTAAAATTGTTATCAGTAGGTCAAAGATATAAAGTTTGAAAGCAATTCACAACTTATATGCAGAACGTCTTTAAATTCTTCAGATTGTTATCAGTAGGTCAAAGATATAAAGTTTGAAAGCAATTCACAACTTATGTCCCGATGCAAGCCATCATGCGCCATTGTTATCAGTAGGTCAAAGATATAAAGTTTGAAAGCAATTCACAACATGGCTGAACTTATAGCTTTTGCGGATGGCATTGTTATCAGTAGGTCAAAGATATAAAGTTTGAAAGCAATTCACAACACTCTTACTTGCACTAATGATCACATAAAATTGTTATCAGTAGGTCAAAGATATAAAGTTTGAAAGCAATTCACAACATGGTGGAAGAACTAACCTTGCCAAACGTTATTGTTATCAGTAGGTCAAAGATATAAAGTTTGAAAGCAATTCACAACAATTAGTTATGTACAATGCTTTCGAAAAAAATTGTTATCAGTAGGTCAAAGATATAAAGTTTGAAAGCAATTCACAACCGACAACATTAACCCTAGTTTCGAATTGGTATTGTTATCAGTAGGTCAAAGATATAAAGTTTGAAAGCAATTCACAACTGCTCTGTATCACCTGTATTACCCACCTGAATTGTTATCAGTAGGTCAAAGATATAAAGTTTGAAAGCAATTCACAACAACATATCTCAAGCTCATGCTCAAACAGTGATTGTTATCAGTAGGTCAAAGATATAAAGTTTGAAAGCAATTCACAACCGGAATGTCGTACGGTAGCTTTCAAGCAAAATTGTTATCAGTAGGTCAAAGATATAAAGTTTGAAAGCAATTCACAACTATTTATAACGCCGAACTTTACACCGAGACATTGTTATCAGTAGGTCAAAGATATAAAGTTTGAAAGCAATTCACAACACTGGCTTTATAATAAAGCAGAACAGGGCAATTGTTATCAGTAGGTCAAAGATATAAAGTTTGAAAGCAATTCACAACTACGAAGATGCCCGGCTCTTTGCAACGAGTATTGTTATCAGTAGGTCAAAGATATAAAGTTTGAAAGCAATTCACAACCCAGCGAGACCGCTTTGACCAATTCAACGAATTGTTATCAGTAGGTCAAAGATATAAAGTTTGAAAGCAATTCACAACCAATTCGTCGGAACCTCCGATGGAATCATATTGTTATCAGTAGGTCAAAGATATAAAGTTTGAAAGCAATTCACAACTATTACACTTACATACAATGACAACATACATTGTTATCAGTAGGTCAAAGATATAAAGTTTGAAAGCAATTCACAACGCTAAGCTCATAAACTCTCTCCTCGACATATTGTTATCAGTAGGTCAAAGATATAAAGTTTGAAAGCAATTCACAACTCAGTACCTTAAACCAAAGCTCGGCACTGCATTGTTATCAGTAGGTCAAAGATATAAAGTTTGAAAGCAATTCACAACAACACCAGATATACACTTTCCGCAGTTCGATTGTTATCAGTAGGTCAAAGATATAAAGTTTGAAAGCAATTCACAACTAGCAGCGAGGCATATAGAAAGAAGATATGATTGTTATCAGTAGGTCAAAGATATAAAGTTTGAAAGCAATTCACAACTGTCAACACGATTGCCAATAGGCAAATGATATTGTTATCAGTAGGTCAAAGATATAAAGTTTGAAAGCAATTCACAACCTGCGGGTGTCGGCCTCAACTATGAGTGTATTGTTATCAGTAGGTCAAAGATATAAAGTTTGAAAGCAATTCACAACCTACATGCAGAATGTCTTTAAATTCTTCAATTGTTATCAGTAGGTCAAAGATATAAAGTTTGAAAGCAATTCACAACAAGATTGTCCCAAATCTTTTTGATTGTTTCATTGTTATCAGTAGGTCAAAGATATAAAGTTTGAAAGCAATTCACAACATGCGGTTGAGTATATGCGCTCTGATATACATTGTTATCAGTAGGTCAAAGATATAAAGTTTGAAAGCAATTCACAACTCTCTCGTCCTATAACTAAATATCTTCGCAATTGTTATCAGTAGGTCAAAGATATAAAGTTTGAAAGCAATTCACAACCACAATCCGTGACGAGAACGGCAACGTTGTATTGTTATCAGTAGGTCAAAGATATAAAGTTTGAAAGCAATTCACAACCGACGTCATGTACTCCACACTCCTGAAGAAATTGTTATCAGTAGGTCAAAGATATAAAGTTTGAAAGCAATTCACAACCAATACAGGAACTCATTGACATCCGTCAGTATTGTTATCAGTAGGTCAAAGATATAAAGTTTGAAAGCAATTCACAACAACGGACGCGACATTGAGGAAAAATCAAGGATTGTTATCAGTAGGTCAAAGATATAAAGTTTGAAAGCAATTCACAACTGTTCTG
>CAJUPC010000057.1 GCA_910588555.1 Candidatus Gastranaerophilales bacterium | reverse complement strand
ACATATGTTCCTGATTCAACAAGTTTTAAGCTTGAATCTTTTGAAATCTGGTGAATTTCTTCAGGGATAAATACAACTTCACCGCCTTGAACAACCACCTGATTTTCATCAACTTCAATACCGTTATATCTGATTTCGCCCGATGAAGTTACTTTGTGTTCATCATCAATTAATTCTGCGATAATCATACCGTTTTCAACAGTTGTATCAATCGGAGATTTAACGATATATTTTTCATCAGTTGAAGTTACATGCCAGATTTGTTCTTTTTTGGTTTGTTCAAATACGGCATTTGAAGGCTGAATTGAAGCAATAACGATTGTTAATTCTTTACCTGCAACAATCTTTTTAATTTTTCTTCCTTCGAAGTTAACTTCTTCAACCTCTAAAGAATTATTAACGCGAACTTCACCGCCATGTTCAGATACAATCAAAGTTTCAGCGAGTTTTTCACCTTTTTTGATTTTTTGGCCGTCTGAAACAAGAATTTTAGAACCTGCAGGAAGCGTATAAACGTCACCGCCAAGAACCCAAACGATACCTGATTTGTTTGATGTTCTTGAGATGTTACCTTGTCTGTCTTTCTTTTCATCCGCTACGAAATCTTCAAAAACAACTTCGCCTGAAATATCGGATGTAATATCTTTTGTGGCTTTTTCGGTTAAACGTGAACCGTCACCCTTTGAAACGGGTTCAAATTCAGCGATTTTTTCGCCTTTTTTGAATTCGGCACCGTCAACAAACATAACTTTTGCACCTGCAGGAATGTGGATTTTTTCAGATTCCTTTTTGCCTTTAAATTCAATATCGGCTTCTTTAATTGCAACCTGAACAACATCCCCGTGACGGGTTCTCATTTCTCTTGTTCTTACCGCGCCTGAAATTTTACCGTCAAACGGAGCAAGCACCTGTTTCATGGCACCCGCACCTTTAAATACACCGCCTGTGTGGAATGTTCTCATTGTAAGCTGTGTACCGGGTTCACCGATTGACTGCGCTGCAATTGTTCCGATAGCTTCGCCGATATCAACAAGTTTTTGAGTGGTCATTGCCCAGCCGTAGCATTTTTGGCAGATACCGTATTCAAGTTCACAGGTTAATGTTGATCTAACATCAACTTCCGTTAAATTCAAATCTTTAATTTTTGCAATATCATCACGGTTTAAGGTAGTGTTTCTTTCAATTAAAACATTTCCGTCTTTATCAACTATATCTTGAGCAACGGTTCTTCCTAAAAGTCTGTCCAATAAAGGTACGATTGCATTTTCACCGTCCATAATAGCGGTTAATTTGATGGATTTTTCAGTGTGGCAGTCTGCATCTCTTATAATTACATCCTGCGCAACGTCAACAAGTCTTCTTGTTAAGTATCCTGAGTCAGCTGTTTTTAACGCCGTGTCTACAAGACCCTTACGTGCACCGTATGATGAAATAACGTATTCGGTACAGGATAAGCCTTCTTTAAAGTTTGATTTAATAGGCAAGTCGATGATTTGCCCCTGTGCATCTGCCATCAAACCTCTCATACCTACAAGCTGTGATACCTGAGATAAGTTACCTCTCGCACCGGAGAATGCCATCATATAAACGGGGTTTAATCTGTCAAAATTTTCAACAACCTGTTCCGTTAATCTTGCGGTTGTTTCGCTCCAGGTGTCGATAACCTTTGTATATCGTTCAACCTCTGTGATTTCACCTTTCATATAACGGTAAGTTGATTGTTCAATCTGTTCTTGAGCTTCTTTTAAAAGCTTACCTTTAACGGATGGAACCGAAAGGTCATGGATTGAGATTGTAGTTCCCGCTTTTGTTGCGTATTTAAAACCGAGGTTTTTAAGATTGTTTGCAAGTTCTGCGGTTTTAGCGCCGCCCCATTCAAGATAAATCTGGGCAAGAAGCTTGTTTAAACCTTTTTTATCAACGGTTTTATTTATATATTCAACATGCTTTTTCTTTTTATTTGCACTTTCAGGAGTTAAAGTTGTCATTTTTTATATTTCCCTCTTTTATTAATTATTTTAAGTTCTTTAAAAGAATTTTATTTACGCAAGAATTGATTTTCTAACGGTTTCGTTAAATACAATTCTTCCTGCCGTGGTTTCAATTCTCTTGCCGGTTTCATCCCTTACGATAATTTTATCGTGAAGCTTAATGTTTCCAAGCTCAAGAGCTGAAATTGCATCCATAAAGTTATGGAAATAACCTTTAACAGGTGCATTTTCATCTTTTAAAATTGTCAAATAGTAAATACCAAGCACCATATCCTGAGAAGGTGTGATAATCGGCTTACCTGTTGCAGGAGCAAGAATGTTGTTTGTAGCAAGCATTAACATTCTGGCTTCGGTTTGCGCTTCAATTGAAAGCGGAACGTGAACAGCCATCTGGTCACCGTCGAAGTCGGCGTTGAACGCTGTACATACAAGCGGGTGCAATTGAATAGCTCTGCCTTCAACAAGGATTGGTTCAAATGCTTGAATACCAAGTCTGTGGAGGGTCGGGGCACGGTTCAATAATACGGGGTGTCCGTCAACCACTTCTTCTAATATATCCCATACAATGGGCTCTGATCTTTCAATCTTTTTCTTAGCAGATTTAATATTTTGAACTAAACCGCGTTCGATTAATTTATTAACAACAAACGGCTTGAATAATTCGATAGCCATTTCTTTCGGAAGACCGCACTGATTTAAGCTTAACTGCGGGCCTACAACGATAACGGAACGACCTGAGTAGTCAACACGTTTACCTAATAAGTTCTGTCTGAAACGACCCTGTTTACCTTCAATAATATTAGATAAAGATTTCAAAGGTCTTGAATTCGGGCCTACAACGGTTCTTCCGCGTCTGCCGTTATCAATAAGCGCATCTACCGCTTCTTGAAGCATTCTTTTTTCGTTTCTAACGATGATTTCAGGAGCGCCCATTTCCAATAATCTTGCAAGACGGTTGTTTCTGTTTATTACACGTCTGTATAAATCGTTTAAATCGGATGTTGCAAAACGTCCGCCGTCCAATTGAACCATAGGTCTTAAATCCGGAGGAGTAACGGGAAGAACATCCATAATAAACCAGGTAGGCTCTGTTTCAGATTCAATTAAAGATTCAACCAATCTTAATCTTTTGATTAATTTTGCTCTTTTTTGAAC
>CAJUPC010000056.1 GCA_910588555.1 Candidatus Gastranaerophilales bacterium | reverse complement strand
AATATTCTAAAACCCTTGTATAGAAAGAAAAACAGGGTATATTATTTGTACCCTGTTTTAATTCTTTTATATTGCTTTATACTTTTTACTTTACTTGGCTGTTTCTTTAATGCCCAAGCTTTCTACGCGCCTTATAAGAGCCTTTAATGTTTCACCGCTAAATTCGCTTTTTAACAGTGCAATCAAGCTTGAGTTCTTAGATTTCAGTGCGCTGTCCAGTGCTTTTATGTCATCATCTGTCATAGAGCCATTTTGAAGCATTTGGTATACAACCATTTCATCTGTTCCCAGCCTGTTGGATGTTGCAGCTTTAAATGCCTGTAATTGTGCCTTATGCAAATCTTCAAGAGTGATTGCTGTTCTTTCAGGCGCATTAAGTTGCGGGTTAGTTTTTAACATGTTTTCATAAGCTGTAACTTCTGAGACTGCTGCATCAAGTTTTCTTAATAAACTAGTTTCGTCACTTACCCAGCTGAAATCATCTTTTATAGCTTTTTCAAGTGTTGTGCCATACATTCTTTCGTATTCTTTTATCACATCAACAAGGTCCCAGCCTTTGACATTATTAATGATATCTTTTACAACATCTTCATCGGTGCCGGCTCTATCCATTGCAGCGTGAAGTGCTTGAGCTCTTGAAGTTGCAATATCTGCGCGGATTTGCTCTTCGCTTCTTTCAGTATTGTCTTGCGGGTCAACCGTTGTTTTTGCTGCAGGATTAGTGCCTTCAAGCGTTTTTATTCTTTGAATTAAAGATTTTTGTGTTTCAAAGCTGGTTTCGCCTTTTATAACTTCTTTTACATCAACATTTTGAGCTTTGCAGTATTTAAGGAAATCTTTAAGTGCTGTATCATCCATTTTTTGGAACATATCAAATAATACTCTTTCATCTGTTCCAAGTCTGTTAGATGTTGCAGCTTTAAATGCCTGCAATTGTGCCGCTTGAACCATTTCTTTATTTATCGTGGTTCTTTCAGGTGTTTTAAGTTCGGGGTTTGCTTTTATCATGTTTTCATAGGCTGTAACTTCTGAGACTGCTGCATCAAGTTTTCTTAATAAATTACTCTCGCCGCTCATCCAGCTGAAATCATCTTTTATAGCTTTTTCAAGTGTTGTGCCATACATTCTTTCGTATTCTTTTATTACATCGACCAAATCTTGCCCCGCTGTATTATTAATGATATCTTTTACAACATCTTCATCGGTGCCGGCTCTATCCATTGCGGCGTGAAGTGCTTGAGCTTTGGCTGTTGCAATATCTGCTCTCATTTTAGTTTCTTCTGATTCATTAATATTATCATTGTTGTTTTCGCTATTTATTGGGTTTCCGTTTTCATCATATTTTGTAATTTCTGTTGTGCCGTCAGCTTTTGTTACTGTTACAGTCTTTGGTGTTATGCCATCGTCGTAAAACTCTGTTTCTGTTTTTGAAAGTTCATTTGTACTTTCAGGTGCATATTCTATAACGGTTTCTTTTGTTTTTACACCGTTTTTGCTGACTGTTGTTGTATTAGTAGTTCCCTGTGACACTGAAAGAGTTACAGTGTCGCCTTCAATTGTTTTAGTGGTACTTATACCTGTTTTTTCCTCAAGCTGTGTATAAATTTCCTTTCCATTTTCAAATGTGCCGGTGCCGCTAATTTCTCCGGTTGTTTCATTACCTTCTAATGTAAACTTTTCTGAAATTTTATTTCCTGTGCTGTCATATTTTATTTCGCGCTCTTTATAGTTTGTTTCTTTTGCTTCTTTTTGATTATACGTATTTTTTACGCTGTAGCTGCCGTCTTCTTCATATGTGTATTCGCTATGATATGTACTGCCATCTAAATAAGCACCGTTTGTTTCAATTATTTTACCGTCGTTATTGCATGTATTGGTTTGTGTGGTGATATTGTCATTCTTTTCAGGATTTTTGAAGGTTATGGTTTCATTATATCCGTTTTCTGTATACTCATATACAGATGTTGAAATTTCATTACCTTCTGCATCATAGGTTACTGTTGAATTAGGCTTTCTATTTTCATATGCAGTTGTTGTTTTCGTGTTATCTGCTTTTGTAATGGTTTTTTCTACTATTGCTTGATATTGGTCATATGTTAATGTTTCTTTTATACCATTAGTGTATTCTTTGTCTTCAACATATGAGCCGCTGGTATCAAACGTTAATTTTGCACTTGCAGTTTGGTTATTATCTGTATCAAAGTATACTGCATTAGCTGTTTTATTTTCATTTTCATCATATGAAAATTCTGCTGTACTTTTGCTTCCATCGGCATATGTTGTATTTATTGATATTTCTTTGCCATTTTCATCATAAACTATTTCTTGTATAGTTCCGCTATTTGTCCATGTTTTTGTTTCAACTGTTGTATTATTTTCACCTGCGGCAATTGTGCTTTCCCACATTATATTGTCTTCATCGTCATACTGTTTTTTGCCTACAATATTGCCATTTTCATCAGTAAGGGTTTCTGTTGAATAACCGTTATCATCTGTAATTTTTTCGGCACCCTCTTTTGCTGAACCTTTAACTGCAGGTGTTTTATCATCTTCTCCTGAAGAAGCAGCAGGTTCTGCTGTTTTTATGCCGGGTAATACCAGCTCTTCATTGTCATATAAAACTGCACTATGCCTTTCTGTTCCGCCAATAGTTTTTCTTGTGCCACTAATATTGCCTTCACTGTCAACCGTGCCGTAAATATTGGAATTAGCATTCATTATTTCAAGTTCTTTGTCTCTCCATTCTTGAGAGTATGGTGTTATATCCGGATAGTAATTTCTCATGATATGGTCAAGACAGTCGTTTGCGTATTTATTACCGTCTTCAGGTGTGCTTTTCCAGGGTTGAATATTAATTTTTATATCAAGCGAACTGCTTTCATTATTTCCTGTATCGTTTTGTGCTGCAGGAGTTTCTCCTGCTTTTGATTCATCATCGTCAGCATCTATGTCGGCATCTGAATCTGAGTCTGTATCTGAATCGTTTACTTTTTCTTTGGGGTCTAAAATTTCCCTTGCATTGCTTACTATTGATTTTGCAAGTTCCTCTATTTTGTCGGTTTTTACTTCGCCGTTTTTATCCGCTATTTTATTATCAGAGCAAAATTTTCTAATCTCATCCATGCTGATTTCATCTGCATTATCATCTGAGTTTATTTCCATTATAATGAGCTCTGCTTCAGTTTTATCTATGCCGTCGCTAATATCAACACCTTCAATTTTTTCAAGCGCTTTTCCTGTTTGATAGCTGATTTTTGCTGAATCAACTTCAATTTTGAAATCATCAGGTAAATTTTTAAAATTTAAACCTTTGATGTTAATGCTGTTGTCGCTCATTTACCGCTCCTTTATGATTTGTTATTAATTCTTCTTTTCAAGTAAATCGTTTACAAATTGATTTACTTCTTCTTTAATTTCTTCTTCATTTTGGTTATTTTGATTTTGGCTTTCATTATTTTGATTATCCGTATTATTTATTTCGTTTGCTGCATTTTTATCTTCAAAATTAAAATTTGATGAATTGAAATCGCCGGAATCATCTACCATAGAAGACATGTCTACAAAATCATTTTCATCGCTTTTAGGAAGACTTTGAATTGCTGAGATCGGAAGAGCACACGTCTGAACTCCAGT
>CAJUPC010000055.1 GCA_910588555.1 Candidatus Gastranaerophilales bacterium | reverse complement strand
ATTTAAATTTCATTAATTTCCCCACAAATTTATAATTTAACTTAATATTATACAAAATTTTAAATTAATACAACTATGCCTGTTTATTAATATTGCGTGAGCAATAAAAAACACCCGCCTTGTTTTTAAAGCGGGTGTTTTATTTTATTTATTTAACCTGTTGATTAGAAAGCGCCTTCTTCATCGTCTTCGTTTTCTTCATCTAGGGTGATTCTAGCAGCTGCCATAATTACGTTTGCTGTTGGGTCTGTGATTTCGTTTAACACAGGAGCTACTGCGCTTACGCCTTCTTCGTGTCTTGGTAATCTAACAAGTGCAGATTCATTGATACCTACATTTGAGATTGTTCCATTGTCACCAGGTACTTCAGGCTCTTCACAACCTTCAGTTGCTCTTTGGTAAACAAGTAGGAAGTTTTCATTACTGCCTTCGTTATTGAATTGGATAAAGTGTCTTTGGTGGTTACCATCATTAGCTTTATCGTAGTTTTCTTGGTAGAAGCCAGGGACGTTTTCAATGTTTTCTACATCTGTATCCATATTCCATCCGGCAAGTTTTCTGATTTCGATGTATGCTGTACCAACATTTGCTGAACCTGAATTAGGACCTATGTTATCTGTAGCTGAGTTTGGTTTGTTATCAGTTGCTGCGATTAACTTAGTATTGTTAGCATCAACGATTTCTAATGTATCAGCTTTGATTTTAGCGATTGATAATGTTTTATCTTTTGCGTTTAATTTAACATTTCTTCCAGCAAGTGCAGCGTTACCTTCGCTTGCAAGAACATTACCGTTTGATGTGTTAACATCAGAGTTGATTTCAAGACCAGCTGTTTTATTATTTACGCCTGTGAATGCAATATCAATATCTTTATCTGCATTTACTATTAACTTGTTGCTGTTTGTATTGATTACACCGTTAGAAGCGTTTGTTTTAACATTACCGTTTGATTTAATTGTTGTCTTACCTTTGTTAATGTCCATATTGTTGTTAATTGTAACGTTGCCTTTTGCGGTGATGTTGTTATTTTTTGAATCGAATGTTGTATTGTTTAAAGTAACGTTTGTAGAGCTGATGTTTGTATTGTTGCCTGCGATAAAGTCAGTTCTATTGATTGTCCAATCACCAGCTTTTGTAAGATTGATATCATTGTTTGCATTTAGAACTAATCTGTTGCCTGCAGCGAATGAACCTACTGTACCATTGCTATTGATATTTTGACCGTTGCCTTTTACATTTAGGTAGATATTGCCTGCTGCTTTAATGCCTTGAGCTTGGTCGAAATCAGTATCAGTGTTTGCAGTTAATGCTTGGTTGATTACTACATCAGAACCTGTTGATTGAACTAAAGCACCTGTACCTTTAACTGTTACTTTATTTGTTTGTGATGTGATATTGTTTTTCTTTGATGATTTAACAGTTGAGTTAGTGATAATTACATTGTTTTTAGCAACGATATCTGATTGATTAGCGGCTATAACGTTCGAACCTTGTTGAATACCAACACGAGCATTATCAGCAGTAATTTTGTTGTTGCCGGTTGTTGCTGTGATTGTACTTGTTTGAATTGAAACATCACCGTTATTTGCTGTTAAAGTATTGTTTTTAGCGTTTAACTTAGAGTTTAGAATTGTGATGCCTCTGATATCTTGAGTTGCTGTAGGGTCTTTAACATCACCTTTAGCTGTTAATGTAATGTTGCCGTTTGCAGCGTTTAATGTTGAACCTTTTTTAGTGATAACGTTTTTGTCGCCTGCGATTTGGTCAATTGCATCGCCCAATGTAACTTTTGTTCCGCCAATCATTGTAATGTTACCGTTTTTAGAAGTTACATCTGAAGTTGAAACGTTAGCATTTGTTTTACCATTTAATTCAATGTTTCCTGAAACTTTAACATCGGAATTGTTTCTAATTGAAACTTGGCTGTTTAATGATGATAATTTTACGTTAGATGTTTGGTCAGCAGCTGTTGCAATCATTTGGTCTCTTGTGTCATCAAAATCAGCTTTTTGAAGTTTGTTGTGGTCTAAAATTAATTGACCGGTAGTTTCAAGAACTAATGTATCTTTTGCACCGCTTTCAACTTGTCTGTCAAAGAAAGTTGTGCCGTCTTTAATTAATACATCATGGTTTAAGTTATTTTTTAAATAGTAATCATTGTAGAAGCTTAATGTATTGTAATCAAGGGTTGCGTTAGCAAGAGTTGTTTCTAAACCTTGGATTGCAAGTTCGCCTCTTGAAGCTTGAAGTACTGAATCATTGATTTTAATACCGCCGCCTAAGATATCCATTAAGCCAGTGTTTGGATTTTTAACAAGTGTGCCGGCTCTTAAAGTTAAATTACCTTGTTGAGAACCGTAAGCACCGCCGTTTAATTCAATATTTTTAGCACCGATGCTTGTATTGTATTTACCAGCGATTTTTGTATAACCGCCTTTTGTGAAATCAGTTTTAACTGTACCGTAGTCAGCTTCAAGTCTTAAGTTTCCGTAAGAAACAATGTTAATTGGAAGGTTGCCTACTTGTGAGTTGCCTTCAGCTAAAGCTTCTGCGGATTTTTTAATATTGATATTGCCTTCTTTAGATTTAATTAAAATGTTTCCTGCTTTTGCATCAGCACCGTTTGCTAAACCATTGTTTAAATCAGATGGAGCTGAGTAAATTCTTGTGTTATCAATTGTAATATTTTTATCAGCTAAAATAGTGATATTACCATAAGCATTTGATTTTTCAGGGTTAGCAGCATCGCTTGCAGCACCTTTCATTGTTTCTAAACGTGAATTTACAATTTCAATGTCGCCGCTGCTTTTAACAGAGATTTCACCTGTTGTTGCATTGTTTAATTTACGTCCCCAAAGAGTTGAGTTGTTAATGCTTACTTTAGCATTTTTAACTTTATTTTCTACTTGAACAGAACCTGAATAAATTTGAGAACCGCCTGAAATAGAGATTCCATATTTGCCTTCTTCGCCTGCAGCTACTGTTTTTTCTTGAATATGTACAAGTGAATTACCAGCTGCATCAGCTTCAGAAACTTGTCCCCAATCGCCATAGCTTAGAGTAACGCCATCAGCTGTGATTAATTTAACATTTGACCTTGCATAACCATTACCAAAGTTTCCGTTTTTGTTTGGGTCTTCATAAGTTTGAATGGTTGATTTATTTTTAATATCGATTTTATCAGCAATAAGTGCAACTGAAGTAGCTTGTGTTTTAGGTTCGCCGTTTGTGAAACCTTCAACGTTAAATTTAGCACCGTCAAGAGTAATTACACCGTTACCATTTGAATCAACGTGGCTTCTGTCGAATGTAATAGGTACGCCGTTGCCAAATTGTGTTCTTAATACATCGGTTTTACCGTAGCTGTTATATGTGAATGTTGAACCATCAGCTCTTTTGCCGGTTTTTATTGTTGGAACTTTACCGTTAATGAAATCTTGTTTTGCTTTTTCTAAACCGTTGATATCCATTGTAGAAGCAGTGAAAGAACCAAGGTTAACCATAGAACCTTGACCAAACATAATGCCGTTAGGGTTAATTAGGATAACGCTTGATGTTTTAGCATAGCTACAATTTCCTGCGCAAGAGCTTGTAAGAGCACCGTAGATTTCTGATGCTTTACCTGTGTTCATAACTCTGTTGATAGCTTTTTGACCGTTAGCATTAAATATCCAGTTAACTGCAACGTTTTTACCAACATCAAATGAACCCCAGTCAAATAAGCCAACTCCCCCTTTGCCGGCGCCTTCAGCCATATTAACTTCAAAGTTATTATAATCTTTGCCGCCAACATTGATGCTGCCATTAATACCAACATTGCCGCCATTAATAGAAGAATCCAATACTGGTGTTGTATTGTCTGCAACAGCAGCAAATGATGGAGCTATTGAAATCGGCATGTAAGCAGCAAAGCTTATCAATAAAAACAAAGATTTAATTTTTTTGTTTAAAGATTTCATTTATTTTGCCTTTCCTTAATATATACACATACTCTTAATATTTTTCTTTCAAGATAAAAGTTGTTAATTTGCTCATTAAATAGGTTATAGTTTTGTCTTTGTATATTATAATAAAAACTTCTAAATATAGAAAATTGCCAACTTTGAATGAATCTTTGCAATACTTAACATTTTGATAATAATAGAAACATAAATGAAATTAAAG
>CAJUPC010000054.1 GCA_910588555.1 Candidatus Gastranaerophilales bacterium | reverse complement strand
GAATTATATTTAGTTAAATATTTTAAGCCATTTATTGAAAAAATTGTTCAATAAGTTGGTATCTATCTGTTGAATTTAAATATAACAGATTGGTATTAATATGTCAATATCAATATTTTGGTATTTAAAAAATGAACGCAAGTAAACTCATTGCACAAAGAATTTTAGAGTTGAAAAAAAGAGAAAATCTAACTGTCGAAAAATTAGCTTGGCGCGGTGGTCTATCAAAAAGCTGTGTCGGTTATGCTCTTAAAGGTATTTATGATACAAAAATCAGTACCATAACAGGTATTTGTGCTTCTCTAAAAATTTCTCTTGCAGAATTTTTCAGTACATTTACTGAAATACCCGAGGTTGAAGAGGATAAAATTTAATTGCTTGCAACAGTTTGCATATCAATATTTTCATTTACAACAATGGCATTTGAAATTGCAATACCTTCTTTATAGGCAGGGTTATTTTCAATTTTACCATTCACATAAATAACGCTTGAGCCGCCTCCATCAAGGTTCATAGCATAAATACAGCCTAAATCTTTCATAAGTCTTGAAATTTCCCACAAAGTCATCCCGACTGATGCTTCCTCTCTGCCGTCAACAGTTACAATTATAAGCTCGTTGGTTTCAGTATACCCTATTGCAGTACGCGGATTTTTGCCATTTATTGCTCCAAATTTTTGCTCAGCTATATCTACAAACATCTGCCCGTTTTTTACAAGATACGGTCCGCCGCCTATAATATGCTCGGAATTTTCAAAGGATTCCGTAAATTTTATATTCATCTTTATTTTTATATCCCCTAGAAGCGGCTCTATATTTTGTTTTGGACCAACTACCGCAAATCCGCCTTTTGGTATTTCAACAGAACCATACCCAAAATTTAAAATTTCGCCATCCTTTACAGATATTGCCATTCCATATTTTGGTGCAGGGGGCGTAATTTTGCCCCATTTATCAGTATAGACAAGAGTATAGGTTGAAAGCATTCTTGGCTGGTTGATATTATCTGCTTTAATTTCAGTCTTTCTGCCATTTATCGTGATATTTATTTTGCTTTTATCCATAGAATAAGAGTTATCAGCGTTTATGCCTAATGCAACCCTATTATAGATAGGACCTGTAAGAACATTCTTATCAATTACAAGCGTACCCAGAGGAACACCCGTCTGCGGTTTAAAATATCCGCCATTTATTGCCACTATTGAATTTTCAGTTTGCGCTATGGTTCTAATACTTGCTTTATTATTCAAATACATAGTGCCGGCTGTTTTTGGCTTAATTTCAAGCTTTGAATTAGCTTTTTTATTAATTTCAACAATATTTATTCTAACAGGACGATTATTTATCCACTTTGTAACTTTAACATGAATGACACCTTGCGCGGGGCGGGAGATTAGCTGCCCTTTATATTTAAGGTCTGTATGGGTTTTCCATCTATAGTATTCACTCTGTTCTATTTCAGCTTTTGATGGAGTTTCAGCTTTTGCTTTGAATGTAAAACGTCCAATCGAAGCAGAAGTTATTCCACCTGTATTTACATTTCCTTCATATGCAAAAATCGGGTGTGCCTGACATAATGTCATATAGCATACACCCGATATTACAGTTATTCCAATTACGGTTATTAAAAAAGATACAATGTCTTTAGCACGCTGCCTTGTTAAATCCCCAATAATGGTAAAAAGAGGAGTCCAGGGAAGTTTGGGACAAAGTCTGAACTTCATAGCTATAGCACTGCCATCAGAATGAGGGCTTATAAATGCTGATTTAAGGGGAAACATTGTTTCTTTCTCCATACTGCCGTAAAATAATTTCAAACTTCTCTTTTTGCAGGATTCCAAACCGGCTAAAATTTTTGTAGTGTTTAATAATGTTAGTTTTTAAGGGGGATTTTTTAAAAAAGGTTTTATAATTTCCTCTACTACTATTGTAACATACTTTTAAATCCTCCGCAACCCCTTTATTGATAGTATTTTTGACACTTAATAGGATTAAAATAAATTTTACAAAACTGATGTTTTTTTCCTCTTTAAATTCAAATAAAAATAATGTATAATAAGAAAGTTGCTAAAAGAAAGGATGAAAATTTAGCAGCTTTTAAGACGAGAAGACAAGTTTAGAAACGGAGAAACTTATTTATGCACATCCATGTAAACGGACGTAACCTTGAAATTACCGATGCTATCAAAGCCTATGTTAAAGAAAAGGTTGGAAAAGTTGCAGCGCATTATGATCAAATTCAAGGAATTGACGTTGTTTTAACCGTTATCAAAAACCCTTCAGTATCAGATTCTCACATTGCCGAAGTAAACTGCAAAATGCTCGGAGATACTGTCAGAGTTGAAGAAAAAGCAGAATCTATGTATGCAAGTATTGATTTAGTATCAGACAAGCTTGACCGTCAGGTAAGAAAATTTAAAGAGAAAAATTCAAAAGCAAAAGTTGGTGCAGAATCAATCAGAACAACGGCAGGTGAAACAGAAGAAGCTTAAAAATTTAAAATATATTTTAAAAAGCGGGCAGATAAAATTGCCCGCTTTTTTGATACCCAAATAAAAAAATTAAATAAAAAATAACCCTCGAAATTAATCAAGGGTTATTTCAAATATTTTATAGCTTTTTAAATACTATACTCTTGCACAGTTTGCTTGTTTAACAACATTTTCAAGAGCTTCAAGAGCATCAGCCGGAAGTTTATCCAGACCTGCTTTTTCGGTTTCTCTTGATTTTACAAAGTCAATTCTATCCTGCATACGTTTTACAAATTGATCTTTGTATTCAGCATTGTTAAAGCTTGCATCGAAGCCTTCAACATCCATAATTTCAATATCTGAGAAACCTTCCCATTTATGGAATTTAGCAGTACCTTCAACAATAGCTTCAATAACACCAAGAGTGTGTTTAGGCTGAACTTTTGTACCCATAAATTCGCCTGTATTCAAGATGTAGCAATCAACGCCGTCTTCGATTAATTGTTTAAATCTTGTGTAATCCATTTCTAAAGGATAAACTCTGAACGGGTTAGCATAAGGTTCAACAACTAGAGCATTAGGGTCAACGCCTTTTGCTAATCTTTCAGCTGAAGAACGTTTTGTAGCAAGGGTTGCACCCATAGCAGAACCTAATGACGCACCTGATAATTTTAATACAGGAGGAATAGTCGGGTCTTTCATTAACCAGAAGATAGCATTAATAGGTTCATCAATTCTATCTACACGGTTTGGTGACCATAATTTTGATTTAACAGCACGACAGTTGCCGTTTCTGATATCTTCTGTGATTGAATAAAGCTTACCGTCTGCTGATGCAATTACGCCTGCGTTTTGCTGAGTAAGAATGTATTTATTGTCATCACAGTTCATTGGATAGTCTGCAGTTTTATCAAAGTAAGCAGGTTCAAGAGCGATAGTATATTTATCATGAACGTTAATAATGAATGCATCATCATGAAGAACTGTAATATCATATTTATTATTGTGTTTTGCGTGGGTAATTGTTGATTTACCTGAACCGGATAAACCAAATACTGCAACTTGGAATGATTTATTGTTTCCAAGGTTGTATCTTTTCATACCGCCGTGGCAAGAAGCATAGCCGTTTCTTGCAGCTGCACCCCAAGCAAGGGTTAAAGTACCTTTTTTGTGCTCGCCAAAGTATCTCATACCAAGGATAGCAGCACAGTTATGAGTTGGGTCAAAGAATGTTAAACCATATGGGAAATCAGGATGTGTCCAATCAGGGTCAGAGAAGATAAACAAGTCGCCTTCTGCGATTTCTCTAGAGTTTGCATACATATTTGAGTACATTTCGTTAAAGTATTGGAAGTTTAACATCCAAGAATACATAACATTTTCAAAGCCTTCAGGGATTAGAAGGTGAGCTTTAACCATAAAGTCTTCTTCCAAACCTACAACAACTTCGGTTCTGTACATTAATTTATCACGTGTTGAATAAACAGCTTCACGGATAATAGGAAGCAAGTAACCTAAATCACATCCGGGTTCGCCAACGATTTTTCTTGCAGCAGCGCAACGTCCAACAACTGTACCATCGTTGAATAATAATTGGTTAGCACCGGCAGGAAGACCGATTTTTTCGGGTTGATAAACAGGCATACCTGTAAGTTCAACTGTTCCTGGGCTGTTTAAAGCTAATTTATAAGCTTCTGAAACTGTTTGAACATGTTCTACATTGTTACCGTAGAAAGGCGCTGTGATAGTAGCACGAGCAGCCGAATAAAGCTTTTTAAGCTCCTCTGAATTTGTAAAAAATTCTTTTGTTGACATAA
>CAJUPC010000053.1 GCA_910588555.1 Candidatus Gastranaerophilales bacterium | reverse complement strand
TGCTTTATTTTGTTTTTAGTATATTGTCTTTCTGTGTAATTAAAAAAATAATATTTTGAATTTTAATTTGCTAAAAGACAATTGTAATTCAGGATGAGAATTTTTTTATGAAAAGAATAACGTTTATTTTAGCTGTACTGTTACTTTCGGTGTCATTTTCATTTGCTGATGTTATTTCAGGAAAAGTGCGCCAGGATGAAAAATTATACGCTCAAAATCAGGTAGTGGATGCTCAAAGCGGCGAACCTGTTGACAGAGCCCGTGTTAGTATTCCAAAACAAAGATACGAAACATACAGTGACGGTGATGGAAAATTTGAACTCAATACAAAAATAGATTCCACAACAGTTTTGTCTGTTGAAAAAGAGGGGTTTAGGCCGTATTCTTTGACTATAGATAAAAATTCTTTAAATCAGCCTTTAAAGCTTGGTATAGAACGTTCAAAACCTAATGATATACAGCTTGAGGCGCATTTGTTTCATTTAGGCGACGATGTTTTTGCCGATACTTCCGCAAATTCCGGTGATTTTCGGATAAAATCTGCGGGTACATTTTTTACAAAAAGATTTAATATGTCTCCTGTTTCGCAAAAAGAAGAAGCAGTACTGGTTATAGGAACTGTAATTGGTTTGGATACAAGGCTTGCAAAAGAAATGGGACAAAATAGAATTGCTCATGTTTATTCAAGTCCTGCCGAAGTTATCTTTAACGGACAAAAAATCGGCGAATTAAGCATTAATGGCGATAATCAGGAAATAATTATCCCGAGAAATCTTATTCGTGCTGATAATGAGGTAACAGTCAGAACAGGACGTAATCTTTTTCAACATGCTTATGTTGATTATGATGATATAGAACTTGCAAATTTAAGGGTTGAAACAAGAGACAGGCAAATGTATGCAAACAACGGATGGTAAAATATTTAATATATTTCCTTTGTTGTTTTCTTGTTTTAGAGGCTTTTTTAAAGTATAATTTCTTTATGTTTAATGAAAAAAGCACGCTAAAAGATATTAAACCTTATGTAATTGATGAATTTTATCCTGATTGTATTTTAAAGCTCGATTCGAATGAAAATATTTTTGGTCCCTCAAAACATGTGATTGATGCATTTAAAAATATTGATTTAAAATACTTTAATTTGTATCCGTGCTATGGTGAATTAATCAAGATTCTTGCCGAAAAATTTGATTTAGATAAAGAAAATTTTGTACTTACAAACGGGTGTGATGAAGCTATAAATATTGTTTTATCATCATATTTGAGTTTACAAGACAGCGTGCTTGCATTTTGTCCGTCATTTAGTATGCCGAAATTATATTCTAAGATAATAGGGGCTGAATATAAAAATATTAATTATATTGAAAAATGGAAATTTTCAATCGATGTTCTTTTGAATGAATTAAAATCCAACACAAAGATTATATATCTTGCAAGCCCAAATAATCCGACGGGCGACATTATAGAACCTTTTGTTATTGAAGATGTACTAAAACAATGTGTCGATAGAATAGTACTGCTTGATTTAACTTATGTTAATTATTCAAGATATGGTGAAATTGATTATTATAATCTTGTTAAAAAATATAAAAATTTAATTTGTGTCAAATCTTTTTCAAAAGATTATGCACTTGCGGGACTACGTCTTGGTTTTATTCTTGCTGATAAAGAATTCACCGCTAATTTTAGAAAAGTTATTTCGCCTTATTCTGTAAATTCTATGGCTGTATATGCGGGAATTAATGCACTTATTGATAATCAATATTTTTCTTCCGTAAAAGAAGAGGTTTTAAAATCGAAAGAATATTTGTACAATGAATTTAAAAAACTTGGCTTTACTCCATATCAAAGCGAGGCAAATTTTATTCTTGTTGATTTTAAACAAAAATGCAATTTTATTTATAGAAAACTTCTCAAAAACGGAATTTTGGTGAGAAGATTTTCAGATTCTACTCTAAAAAATTTTTTAAGAATAAGTATTCCGTCTTTTACAGATTCGAAAAAAATTATTGAGGCTGTAACGCCAAGGAAACTTCTTGTTTTTGATCTCGACGGAGTTGTGTTTGATGTTTCAAATTCATACAGGTATGCTATTCAAAAGACCTATGAATATTTTGCAGGTTATCCATGTACGGCTTCCGAAATGCAGGAAGCAAAAAATCTCGGCGGTTTATCAAACGATTGGGATTTAACAAAATACCTGCTTGATAAGAAGGGTGTTAATGCTGATTATTCCAAACTTGTTGAAATTTTTCAGAATATTTTTTATAACCCTGAAAAAGAGGGTTCTAAAGGTGCTATAGATAATGAAAAACTGGTTTTAGACAGCAGTTTTTTTAAGGAGCTGTCTAAAGAATATGATTTGGCTGTATTTACTGGCAGACCAAAGAAAGAAGCGTTTTATTCGCTTGAAAAATTTGGACTGAAGGACTTTTTTGATTATTTTGTATGTCTTGAAGATGTGCCGGATGGCAGGTCGAAACCTTGTCCCGACGGATTAAATAAAATTAAAACAGAATGCTGCTTTGAAGATATATGTTTCTTTGGTGATACGGTTGATGATATAAAAGCGGGATGTGACGCTTTTGTAGATGTTTACGGTATAATCCCGCCAAATGCCTCAAATGTAAATGAAACCTGTGACATACTTAAAAAATTTGGAGCGAAAGGCGTGGTAGATGGCGCTTATAAAATTTTAGATTTATTTAGGAATGAAAAAATATGCAAATAGTTGAAAAAAGAAGAACTACAAAGTAAACTGATATTTCTTTAAAATTAAATTTAAGAGGTGAGGGTAAAAATAATATTGAAATGCCTTCAAATTTCTTCAGCCATATGCTAAGAGAATTTAGCGTGCATGGTAAATTTGATATTGAGCTTTCCGCAAAGAGTCTTGATAATGACATGCATCATTTAATTGAAGATGCTGCGATAGTCATGGGGCAAGCTTTCAGGGAGGCTTTTGGAGACAAAAGGGGTATAAATCGCTATGCGGATATTTTCATACCTATGGACGATGCTCTTTGTCAGTGCGTGATTGATATTTCGGGGCGTGCGTATTGTATTTGTAAATTTGATTTAAAGGACGAACGTACTTCCGATTTCGAAACAGTGCTGCTTGTGCATTTCTATAACACTTTTGCACAGAATGCAGGTGTTACGCTTCACATAAGACAAATTGAGGGTTTTGATACACATCATATTATTGAAGCTTCATTTAAAGCATTTGCCAGGGCTATGAAGACGGCTTGTGCGTTAAATTTGGAAAATCCCGATAAGCTGCCTTCAACAAAAGGAATTTTATAAAATATATTTAAAAACTTCTTGCGTTTTTTTTATATTCTTGTGATAATATTTTTGACCAAATTATTTGGCTGGGTAGCTCAGTTGGTGAGAGCGCACGGCTCATACCCGTGAGGTCGAGAGTTCGAATCTCTCCCCAGCTATTTTTATTATGTTTTGGATTGTAAAATGATTTTAAATCGGGATTTTTATAATAAGGTATTGTTATTTAACGCTTCACTGCGCAAGGATGAGTGTACTTTTACGGCATTAAATGAAATTTTCAAAGAAAGTATTTACAATTACGCAAATACCTATTATATCAGACAGACATTGAAATATGGCACATGGAAATACACCCATGGTGTTTTAAAGACGCTGAGGGTATGCGGAATATGAGAATTCTTGCAAGAAATTTTGCATATTATCAAAAAATTCTGGAATTAAGCTTCCAAAGAGTGAATAAACCGTGTATACGAACACATACCGTGAACTTTTAGGAGTTAACTTAATAATGAGAATAAAACTTCTTATGCGCTATCTAAAAGGACGGAAGAATATTATGCAAAAAGACCCTGTGAAGCCTTTATAAAAGCTGTAGCCGAAATTATCCAAAAAGAGTGCTTGAAAAAATACTGTAAAATTGATTAAAATTATGCGATTATAGTGTTTGTAATTCCGCCATCAACAGGGATTGTTGTTCCTGTAATGTAGCTTCCTTCATCTGAGGCGAGCAGTATGGCAAGGCCTGTGCAGTCATTTGGGTTTCCTAAACGTTTCAGGGCTATTGACCGTGATTGTTTATCCAGGAATTCTTTAGGAAAGTCATTATTTACATGTTCTGTTGCTGTGGGGCCTGGAGCTATTGTATTTACTGTAATATTATATTTGCCCCATTCTGCAGCGAGTGCTTTTGCAAGAGTAATAACACCGCCTTTTGCTGCTGAATAGTGTGCCATTAGGGGAATACCCATAATTCCCTGACCTGATGTAATAAATATTATTCTTCCATATTCTTGTTTTATCATATATTTTGCAGCAG
>CAJUPC010000052.1 GCA_910588555.1 Candidatus Gastranaerophilales bacterium | reverse complement strand
CACTTACTATGCCTGTATTAATCAATAATATACAGGATAAGGATTTGGAAAGCCGTTACAACAAGGCAAAAAACATTCTTGCTAACGGTTACAAACTTATGATGGCAAAAGAAGATATGGACTCGCCAAATGATTTATTTTATTCAGCTTGTAATGACTGGGCTTGTATATCAAAATACCAAAATGCCTATTTTAAAATATTGAAAGACACAACAAACGGCTTATCTTTAGACAATTTAGCAGACGAATATTCTATAAAAAATGAAGATTTCAACTCTAAATTCAAATGGTCGGATGTAGAATATGCATTTGTGACAAATGACGGGTTTATTTATGGGCTTATTGTTGATTATTATGACTCAACATTTTCAATCGTCCCTGATGTAAATAACAAAAACAAACCGAATACGGTAAAACGTGATTTGTATAAATTCAGGTTTGACAACAGAGGAGTCCTTGTTGATGTGACTAATGAACTTGTCGGTAGCGGCTGTAGTTTTGAACATCCTGAAAGGTGTATGAATGCAGAGGAATGCAGGTCGATTGGTTCCTATGATAAGGATTTAGGATGTGAAGCTGCCAAATGGGGTGAATGGGATTATGAAAATAATAAATGTACTATCAAGAGTGGGTATCATTGTCCACAATAAAAATAAAGGCCTGATTTATCAGGCCTTTATTTTTATGTACAATATTACAAATTATTAATATTTACTCTGGCACTTATTTTCATGATAAAATAAACTGAGGAGTATAGATAATGAATTATAAATTATTGGATATGAAAGTTTTTGGAGACAGCAGAGGAAAACTCGTGTCTTTAGAAGGCAATCAAAATGTTCCTTTTGATATCAAAAGAGTATATTACATATTTGACACTCTGCCTGATCAAGAACGCGGAAAACACGCTCATAAAGAATTAGAACAAATTATTGTTGCAATGGACGGTGCCTGTGAATTCGTGCTTGATGACGGCAAAACTCAAGAGGTTGTTCGTTTAAATAGACCTGATAAGGCTCTTTACATCGGTAAAAACATGTGGAGAGAAATGCGTCATTTCTCATACGGCTGTAAATTAATGGTTCTTGCAAGCAAACATTACGATGAAAAAGAATACATAAGAAATTATGACGACTTTCTTAAGGAGGTCAATAAGTGATACATCCTTTAGCTGATGTAAAAAGCAGCAATATCGGAGAGAACACAAACATCTGGCAATTTTGTGTTGTTCTTCCAGAAGCTCAAATAGGAGACAACTGTAACATTTGTTCTCATTGCTTTATTGAAAATGAAGTTAAAATCGGCAATAATGTAACGCTTAAAAATGGCGTTTTTCTTTATGACGGAATAACTGTAGAAGATGATGTATTTATTGGCCCGAATGCAACATTCTGCAATGACAGATACCCTAAATCAAAAAACAAGGATTTCAAACTTGAACCGATTTTGATAAAAAAAGGCGCATCAATCGGCGCAAATGCAACTATACTCCCGGGAGTAACAATCGGTGAAAATGCACTTATTGGAGCAGGTGCAATCGTAACCAAAAACATAGGCGATAACGAAAAATTTATTCGTAAATAATTATTTTTATAGGAAGCAATAATATAAATGCAAAAAAGGATACCAATATTTTTCACATTTGATAATAATTACGTTATACCTGCAGCGGTTGCATTTTATTCGTTATTAAACAAAGCTGACAAAAATGTTTTCTATGAAATGTATGTCCTTCATTCAGATATAACACAGGCAAATCAAGAGTTATTACAAAATATTGTAAAAAGATTTGACAGTGCAGAGTTAATATTCCAAAACACAGGTGATTTTTTACTTGCAGAATGGAATAACGGAAATTTCGAGGGACATAACAATAACTCAAATAAATTTACCGTTGAAACGGCAGTTAAGTGTTTTGCCGCAAGATTTTTCCCGCAACATGATAAAATAATTTATTCTGATGTAGATTGTGTTTTTGTTGACGATATCTCTGAACTTTATGACATTGATTTAGACGGAAAATATTTGGCGGCTGTTAAAAATCCGTTTTTAAAAATTTCTAAATCGGAATTGTCACATCTTAAGCCTGAGCATTATGAAAAACTTAAAGACACAAGTTTTGCGGGCGGGATTTGGGTTTTGAACCTCAAACAAATAAGACTTGATAATCTCGAAAATAAAATGCTTGATATTATACAGGATAATTCAATTGTAAAACGCTGGCCGGACCAGGATATAATGAATATTGCATGCGACAACAATATTAAATATATTCCGCTGAATTATATTTCATATCCGTATATGCAAGAAAAAATCATTGACAAAAACTTACCAAGCCATTACAGCAAAGAAGAACTTTATGCTTCTGTGATTAATCCGAAAATCATTCACTTTGCGGCAGTGAAGCCATGGAAAGGCTGTACAAATCATGGTGAACTTTGGTGGTCAATACACGATTATCTTGAACTGCCTGTTATGTTTGAGCCGTATGACATCTTAAAAGACAAAACTAAACGTAAATATAAAACATACAAATTATTATTTATGATATGTTTAATTGGCGCTATAACAACATTTATAGCAACTATATGCACTTTTTTAATAATGAGGTAATAAAATATGATTAAATTTTTAGACTTACATAAAATTAATGAAAGATTTAGAAAAGATATAGATTTAAGAATTAAACAAATTCTTGACAGCGGCTGGTATCTTCTTGGAGAACAAGATAAGACTTTTGAGAAAAACTTTGCACAATACTGCGGTGCAAAGCACTGTATCGGCTGTGCAAACGGCTTAGACGCGCTTAATCTTATTATACGCGGTTTCGGATTTGGCAAAGACGATGAAATTATCGTTCCGTCAAACACATATATTGCGTCTATTCTTGCAATATCAGAAAACGGCTGTACCCCAGTTCTTATTGAACCTGATATAAAAACTTATAACATCAATCCTGATTTGATAGAAGAAAAAATCACACCGAATACTAAAGCTATTATGGTTGTTCACCTTTACGGCCAAGCTGTAGAAATGGAAAAAATATGGCAGCTTGCTTCAAAATATAATTTAAAAGTTATTGAAGATTCTGCGCAGGCACATGGTGCTGTTCATAACGGCAAGAAGACAGGTAATCTTTCTGATGCAAGCGGATTTTCTTTCTACCCGGGCAAAAACCTCGGATGTATGGGCGATGGCGGCTGTGTCACTACAAATGATGATGAACTTGCCGCAAAAATTCGCGCAATTGCTAATTACGGCAGTGACAGAAAATATCATCATATTTATAAAGGTATTAATTCAAGACTGGATGAAATTCAGGCTGCAATATTAGACGTAAAACTTCCTTACCTTGATAAAGACAACGAAAGACGCAGAGAAATCTCCAAATATTATAGAGAAAACATCAAAAATCCCAAAATCATTCTGCCCGAGGTAAAAGACGAAAATGCTCATGTATGGCACATTTTTGCAATAAGAACAGAAAAAAGAGACGATTTACAAAATCATCTTGAAGCAAATAATATCCAAACAAACATTCACTATCCCACACCCCCTCATAAACAAGGAGCTTATAGCGAATGGAAAGATGAAAAATTTCCGATAAGCGAAGAAATTCATAATACAGTAATAAGTCTTCCTATTTCACCCGTTATGACTGACGAAGAAGTACAAAAAACTGTTGAGGTAATAAATGACTGGAACTAAAAAAGAATACGATTTAGTATGTTCACTTGGTGGGAATTGCTCAGCTGCACATAATTTGCGTTATAGAAATATGCGCTTATATTCTCTACCTTTTGACTGGTGTTATTTAAAAAGCGAAAAGCCTATTGAATATTTGTCAGAGGGATTTAAAAATAATTTTGAAAACTTTGCTCTAAAAGAAAATCTTGAAGAAATAAATTATTCTCAAGAACATAAAGATAAAGTTCAATATTTTGATAAATACACCGAGTATTATTTATTAAATCATTTTAACAGACCTATTACCGAAAAAGGCTCGTACGAAGAATTCAACTCAAAATTAAGACGCAGAATTGACAGGCTAAATAACAAAATCAAAACCGGTAAAAAAATATTATTTATTCTTTCATCATCCACTGAAATTAATACCGCTTGTGTGGAAACTCTGCAAGAAACATTAAAAAGTATTTATCCGGATAAACAGTTTGATTTCGTTTTAATTTATTTTTCATGTTCACAGGACGAAACTTATACAATAAACGAAAACATAACCGTCTACAAATATAAAAGACCTCAAAATCAATATGACTTTATAATGACAAATTTTGAATGGGCATTTTTAGACAGCATAAAAGTCAAAAACA
>CAJUPC010000051.1 GCA_910588555.1 Candidatus Gastranaerophilales bacterium | reverse complement strand
TAAAATACTTTTGTAATTCATCTACAAACGCGTCCGTACTGGAATAAGGTCCAATTAATCCTAACGATTTCATGTGGTCTGTAGCTTTAGTAAATTTGTATTTTGTACTTCTGATTTTTTCTGCGTTAACCCTGTCGTTAATATTGGTCATTAAACTAGGCAACACAACAGCCGCTACCACACCAATGATTGCTAAAGTGATTAAAAGTTCCGCTAAAGTAAAAGCCCTAAAAAATCCTAAGCCAAGAGCTTCGGGGGGGGGGCAATCACAGCACTATGCTTAAATCTTGACATATAAATACCTCCGTTTTTCTATTTTTCTATTATAACCCATGTTTTGAAATAATTCAAGTCGTTCGTAAAATTGTTTGCGATTAAAATTCATTTTTGATAGTATTATTTTATGTATCAAATTAAATCACAGATTTATATGAACATGACAAAGACACAGAAATCTGCTTTGTGTAATTTTTTACGAGCGCTGGTGAAAAAATCTCCCGAATTTTCGATTGATGAAATTTTTGATAAATTTTTGGATGATGAAAGGTATTATTTTGAGATTAATAACCCGCATTTTGAATTTTTAGAGGATTATTTGGACGATGAACAATTTTTATCAGATACAAAATTGTACTTGAAAGAATGCCGAAAGTATTATGATTACAAGAAAAAACAAGAACCTATAATTCAGGCACAGAAAGAGTTTGAAAAGAAAAAACGCGCGTTTTTGAGAGAAGTTAAGATGTCAAAAGATGAGCCGACAAAAAAACAGCTTTATTATTACGAGCGTTTGTGCAAAAAATATAATATAGAGAAAAAAGAACTTACTTCAAAACTTGAAGCGAGAAATGAAATTGAGAGATTATTAAATGAGTATTCAAGAGATTTTGAAAATATTGACCGATAGCGGAATTGAGCCGAATGAGGCAAATGTAGAAGTTAAAATGCTTTTAGAGCATTTTGCAAATTACGGTGCAAAAGATATAATTTTGGGCAAAAAATTAACTGACGAAAAGCTTGAATTAGTTAAAGAAAAAGCGTTGTTACGTGCAAAAACAAGGAAGCCTATTCAGCACATAACAGGTTTTGCGGATTTTATGGGTGAAAAATTTATTGTAAATCCGTCGGTTTTAATTCCTCGTGATGAGACGGAAATCTTGGTGAGAAAAGCGGTTGAAATTATTAATGAGAATAATTTAAAAATGGCGCTTGATGTCGGAACGGGTTCGGGATGTATTGCTTGTATGGTTGCAAAACATACGGATTGTCAGATTATCGGGCTTGATATTTCAACCGACGCTTTGAATACTGCACTGGACAATGCTTCTCGTTTAAACCTTTTTAATAAGGCTATTTTTAGAAAATCGGATATTTTTTCTAATGTTAAACCGCGTGAAAGCTTTGATATAATTATATCCAATCCGCCTTACATTCCACCCTGTGAGAAGAAAAATATACAAAAAGAGGTTACGTTCGACCCTGAAAATGCATTGTATACAACGGATGAAAAAGGCTTAGAATTTTACGAAAAAATTACAGCGGGCGCGCCGAATATATTGAATAAAGGCGGATATTTGCTTTTTGAACTTGGTATCGGACAAAGTGAGGCTGTCAAATCAATTATGGAGCAAAACGGTTTTAAAGATATCGAAATCATAAAAGATTTGGCAGGCATTGACAGAGTGATTGCCGCCAAATTTGATTAGAAATCAAAATAGTGTCGGCAAAGGCGAAAAAGCCTTTATTAAACTTTTTACACCAGCGAATAAACATCGTCTTCCATCAATGATTTTTGGAATTCTTCGCATTCTTCAATTAAATCAAGCAGTAAAGAATATTTTTGAGAATGCAGGACTCGCGAAATATCTGTTTCACCGGTCAATGCAACAACAAAATAATCTTTATTCTTTTCATCAATAGTAATCAAACTACAGTTCTCGAAGATTTCAAACAAAAGTTCAAATACTTTATAAGATTTGCCCAAAAAGCTTGCACAGCGGCGAAGTTCAACTTTTCCGTCATTGTTATGGCAGGCAAATTTCAACATGCCGTAAACAGTTTTCAAAAATTCCTCGTCATCCATGAATTTTATATCATAATTCATAAAATGAATAGCTGACGGGTTTGTTTCGGACAAAATTTTGTCAAAGGTTTCTCTGTCTGCGGGATAATCAAAAAACATCAAGCCGTCGCAGGGTTTTAGGCTGTCGCGTGTAATTGTTCTTGTGAAAAGCGTATTAAAAGGTTTGAGCTTGTCGAGGATTGATTTGCTTTCCGCAAAAATTAGAATATTTTGTTTGGAATTTTTCACGTAATCATTAACCTGCTGGAGTATATCCGTTTTTTTGCGGTGGTCGTAAACCTTCACTGCGGGCATAATTTCGTCTTCTTTTAAAAATTCCGAATGAATATCATCAATAATCAATTGAACGCTTGTGTTTCCGTTGTATTCGTTAATTTGCGGGTGGAATGCAATATCAAGCGTGTCGCCGTTTACAAGAGAAACATCGCCGTTTTTCCAGCGGATACAGTTGAATTCCGAGGTTCCTGCATTACATGTCAAACGCAGGTGATTTTTGTTTTCCCCCATAAGACGTTTTTCTTTTATTCTTAAATTTTTAATCGCAAAAATCGGACTCGGATTGTTCATCCCGAAAGGTTCAAGCTGTGAAATCTGTTCTACCAAATCAATATCAATGTCATCAGGCGTAAGTTCCAAATCAATATTCAAAAACGGTTTTAATTCTTTGCCTTGCGACATTTCTTTAATAGTTTTACAAAGAGCTGATTTTACCTGCTCAAATGAAGCTTTTTCTTCGCTGAATGAAAGACCTGCCGCCATTGCGTGTCCGCCAAAACCGTCCAAAAGGTCAGAGTTCATTGAAATTGTATCGTAAAGATTTATACCTTCAATACTTCTTGCCGAACATCTGAACTGTTTTGTTTCGTCTGAATAAGTCATCAAAAATGTCGGTTTGTAATATTTTTCAACAAGCATAGAAGCAACAATACCGATAATTCCGATATGCCATTCTTTGTTGAACAAAATAATTGCGTTGTTGCGGTTTCCTTCCCTTTTAACCATTTCATCAGCCTGAGCAAAAATATCCTGACAGAGTTCCTGACGAACTTTATTGAATTCATTCAAACTTTGAACTGACATTTCGATTTCCTGTTTGTTGTCAGAAATAAGAAGTTTCAAAGCCGCGTCAACCGTGTCAAGACGTCCTGAGGCATTAATTCTCGGTGCAATACCGAATGCTATGTGTTCGGAATTTATCTGTCCTTTATAACCGGCGCTGTCCAAAAGTCTTGAAAGTCCGTAGTGTTTGCCGTTAGAGATAAGTTCAAGCCCTTTTGTAACATAGTATCTGTTTTCGCCGATTAAAGGAACCAAATCCGCAACCGTTCCGACTGCAACGTAAGGTAAAATTTCCGAAATAAATTCAAGTTTTCCGTATTTTTCCAAAAGTCCCTGTGCAACTTTAAAAGCAACTCCGACGCCTGCTAGAGACGTAAGGCTTTCAATTTGTTTTGCAGTAAGACTTTCATCGAGTGAATTCGGAGCTTTCGGGTTGATTATTCCGTAAGCTTTCGGCAGAACTTCGGGTGCTTCGTGGTGGTCTGTGATGATTACATCAATTTTAAAACTGTTTAAAAAATTTACCGCGTCAACGTCAGAAATGCCGCAGTCACAAGAGATTATAATTTTCGGTTTGACCTGTGTCATAAGTTTAACAAGAGCTTTTGTGTCAAACCCGTGACCTTCTTTTTCTCTGTCAGGAATAAAGTAGTTTACGTCAGCGCCTAAGTATTTAAAAGTTCTGTATAAAAGCGATGTTGATGTAACACCGTCGGCGTCAAAGTCGCCGTGGATAACTATTTTTTCGCCGCTGTCAATTGCTGTTGAAAGTCTTTCAACGCATTTTTCCATATCGCAAAAAGCTTTCGGGTGAGTAAGCTTTATTTCTAACGGATGTAAAAATTCATAAATTTCTTCATCCGTCTTAACGCCTCTTGAAGCCAAAAGTCTTTTTATGAGAGATTTTTCCTGCCCGTCGTATTTGTTAATTATCCACTCTTTCATAACAAAATTGTAGCATAAAAAAGTCGGGGTATACACCTCGACTTTGTATGATTGAATTATTGAATAATTAATAACCTAAACACAGCCCCAAAGCGTTGGAGTGTTCGCGGTAGATGTCTTGTGGGTTCACGCTCGTGGCGCCGAAGTGTATTACTTCCGCGTGCCAACCAGAGTACTCCATGTTTGTCCAAACCAAGAAGGGCGGTTCAGGAAGTCCATATTGACTTGCTTTACTTGCTATTTTTTGTAAGTCTGCCGTGGTGGGCATATTTTGTACACCACCACATTGTTTTACAGCACCAGCCCAATAGTCTTTATCAAAAGTGCATTTTTGTATGCCTAATTTACCTTTTGCTACTGCAGCTCCACATTCTGCTCTTGTCATTGGTGTTGGAATAAACGGTGCTCCAAAACACTTGCCGTCTCTTATTTCCAGTGCGCAAGTGCTTCCTAACCCGTTGGCGTTAAACGCCACAACATCTTTTCTAAATGTATTCGGTCTACCATTACCGTTGATTTCAAACACCGCCGCCACACAACCAGCCGTAGCATTAGTTTCAGGTTTACCGTTAGAAGTAGACCACCCATACGTTTTCATTGGGTCTAAAGCTTCACATTTTTTATTGTAGTTTAAAATCATTGATGTGCCGTCAGCCGTAATAATCCCAACATTGTTACTTGAATAATCATGAGTATCATCATTATTCATCTTCAACTGTTTACCGGTTCTGGTATCAGCAATATCCCATTCTTTATCGTTTTGGAGTTTTACCGTATCATACGGCCAGCAGGCTCTTAAATGATTAGCGTCACACCGCTTAGCAATCTTAAAATACTTTTGCAATTCATCCACAAACGCGTCCGTACTGGAATAAGGTCCAATTAACCCTAAAGATTTCATGTGGTCCGTAGCTTTAGTAAACTTATACTTAGCACTTCTAATCTTTT
>CAJUPC010000050.1 GCA_910588555.1 Candidatus Gastranaerophilales bacterium | reverse complement strand
GTAATAGTAGAAGAGTTGAAAGATAGATTTCAATGTATTTTGAAGACGAAAAAGAGAATATGAGAAACGGCGGCGCCTTTGATGATTTAGAAGTCGACATCGACGGCGATGACAAATCCGTTACATGGGATGATTTGTTAAACGATGAAAGCGACATTGACCTTAGCAATGTTAAAAAAGGTGATTTGGCAGATGACGATGTTCTGCTTGATACATCTGACGATGAGGATATGGCGCTTCTTGAAGATGATGAACCTGTTCCTGCTCCGAGAGCTGCAGCTCATACACCGAGAAAAGATGCATTTGACGTTTTTGGCGGTCCTGCTGACAGTGCGGTAAGACATGAGGCTGTTCATCATGATTCAGGCGATGCTTTTACTCCTGATTTAACAAACAGGCAGTCTGCAAGAGCAAAAGCCGGAATGAATGACGATGATGATATTTATTTTGAGCCGAGAAATGCCAGAAAATCATCAAGCGTTCTTCCCACGATAATCGGCGTTCTTGTTGCTTTTGTTTTTATCTGCGGTTTAGGGTATTTGTTTATGACGTATGCTAAACCCGATTCAATTGCAAAACTGGATGCGCGTTCTCTGTTTAATACAAATAAAAATGCTCAGGAAACCCCTGTTATTGAAGATAACGATATTAATAAACCCGTAATTGATATAAATGCTCCTGCTGAACAAAATGCGGCAAGCAATGCCGAAAAACAGCCGGAAGCCAAAAAAGAAGAACAGAAATTTGTAACTTTCTCAGTTACAAACGGCGGAAGAATTAATCCTTTTACGCCTCCTGCAGGTTTTGAAACAACAAAATTTGCGCTTTCTTCCGATTATGAAATTTTATCTCCTCCGGAAGATATTCCGGGCGCAGAAGTTGCGGATGATGCAAAACAACTTATGGATATTACGGTTTCAGGTATTTTATTTGATAACGTTAAACCGTCTGCTATTATCAGCGTAAAGGGTTCGGAATATTATGTTCAAATAGGTGATAAAGTGGATGATTTCCAGGTGGTTGCAATAAACAGCCAGTATGTTGCAATCAAAAACGGAACCAATACATACAAAGCTCAGGTTGGTGAGACATTCTCAAATACTTCGGGCGGAGTTGCCGGTATGGCAAAACGACAATCTTCAGGGAAGTTTGCCGGTTCAAGACAGTATACTTCATCTTCTGATGTTGAAGTGAGTGTAAAATAGAGATTAAAATTAGGAAAAATAATCTAGGAGTTAAAATAAAATGTTTACACACAAGAAAAGAAAACTATTTAGAAACATTACGCTTTTTGCGCTTGCTCTATCTTTAGTGCAAACTTGCTGGGCAGGTTTCTTAAGTGAACAGGCTGATGAAGCCAATACCCAAAATCAAGCGGAAGTTTTAAGCTTGAATGCTGAAGAAACACAAGTAGGAGCTGATTCATCATCACTTGCTCTAAAGCAAATGATTGATAACAATTCAAACTCAGGTTTCTTAAATCTTAACAGTCCGGAAGCAAGAAACACTAAGACAAAAGTTAAGCTTGATGCTGGCGTTACAATCACCGAATCTCCGAATAAAATTACTCTTTCTTTAAGAGATTCCGATGTTCGTCAGGTTTTAAGAATGTTTGCCGATAAAGCAGGCGTTAACGTTGTTTTCCACTCTTCAGTAGAAGGCAAAGTTACTCTTGATTTATCTAATGTAACTCTAAATGATGCTTTCTTACTTGTGATGAAATCTTGCGAACTTACATATATTAAAGATGGCAATAACTTGATAGTTTCATCTATTGAAGCTTCAAAAGAGCTTGGAGCAGGAAAACAGAGCTTGACGGTTATTCCTATTAAATATGTAGAAGCTCCTTCCGTTGCTAAATTCTTAAATGCTAACATTTTTGCTTCAAAAATGTCAGGTATTTCAAATAAACAGGTTGTAGCATCAAATCCTCGTACAAATGAAATCTTAGTTTTCGGTACCGACAGTGATGCTGCAGTTGCTGAAAAAATTGTTGCGCAGCTTGATAAAAAACCTATGGTAAACATTTTCAAAGTTAACCATACTACACCTAAAGAAATGGCTGCACTTTTGTGCGATACAATGATTCCTTCAACTGAATCCTTGAGCAACCAGGGTACTGCTACACAATCTGCTCAAACACAGATCGATGACGGCGAAACCGAGCAGGATGCTGAAGATGATACAATTAAATCTATAAAAATGGGCGGCGGTTTTGTTGCCTGCCGTGCTACGGCTACTGATTCTTCAGGAAATGTTACCGGCGGTGTATCAAACGATCCAAGCACCGTTATTCCCTTCCCTGTTGTACCTATGACAATCACCTTCTCACCTGATTTGGGGCTTGTTACGGTATACGGCGGTTCTGTTGAGCAGCTTGAAATCATTAAAGACTTTATTGCGAAAAATGATATTAAGCAGCCGATGGCATACATTGAACTTGCTGTAATCGAGCTTAACGAGGACGGTTCAAAAGAATTTGATAACGTATGGAACTTATGGACTCCCGTTTTAAGTGTAGGTTTCAGTGCTGATACAGGTTTATCTACCGCTAACAGACACCCTGTAATCTTTGGACCTGACGGTAATGGTGTTGCAAAATATGACGGAAGTTCAATGCTTTCATATCAGTTAAAATATCTTGTGCAAAATAACAAAGGAAGGGTTCTTACAAATCCTAAGCTGATGGTTACTAACGGTCAAAAATCAGTTATTGATTTAACAAGTGACTATATTAAATCTACAAGTACTGAAATGAACACAGCTTCAGGAACAGACAACCCTGTTATTACAAAAACTTATGAAATCGGTGATGATGAAGGTTTAAATATTGAAATTATTCCCTTCATAAGCCAGGATGGTTATGTATCATTGAATATGACTCCAAACTTTGCAACCGTTAAAGACCACTTATATACTAATGACGTTGAAACAAACGAAAGAATTATAGCGGTTACAATGCTTCAAAGACGTAACCTGAAATTGAATAACCTCAGAATTAAAGACGGCGAAACGCTTATTATTGCAGGTTTAATCAAGGAAAGTGAAAAGCAAACCGTATCTAAGCTTCCCGTTCTTGGCGACCTTCCTCTAATCGGTGTATTCTTTAGAAGTTCAACCAATACAAAATCTAAAGAAGAGCTTGTAATTATGGTTACTCCTCACATCGTATATTCTGAAGAGCAAGCTAAAGAAATTAAGGCTATGGATCTTTAAAAACATCCCTCAGCTTTAAGTAAATGTACAAAAGGCAGGGTTTATATAGAAAATATATGACCCTGCCCCGTATATAACCCCTTTTTAAAATTATTAGAAATATGACAAATCTTATGAAAAACGAATTACTGGTAAAACTTATTAATAAAATTAATTTTGATTATGCTAATCATTTTGAATTAGCTGTTGCAAGGGAACTGTCATTCGTTCCCATTAATATGCAGGGAGATGCTTTTTTTGTGGCGGTATCCGCGGCATCCGATAAGGCAAAGATTAGTGAATATATTAAAACTATTTTTGATACCAGAATAGAATTCATCTTTCTTTCAGAATCTAATTTTGAAATTTTATTTAATGATTTTCTTAAGATTTTTAATTCCAAATACGGAAACGTAAATATAGGTCTTGCATCGTCTGTTGAACAAGACAGCAGAATTGATGCACTGCCGGATGCAAACAATGTTAGTGAACCTGATATTGCTTCCGTTGATGAAGAACATGTTATGGAAGCTGTTGATATTGATTCTCTTGATGATATTGATATTTCAATGTCTGCCCCTGCTCCGGTTATTCAAGAACATGTTGAACAGCAGCAGGCACAGGCTGTTGCACTTAAAGCGCCGGAACAAAAGATTATACAGCCTCGCCCCCTTGAAGATGAACCTGATTTAACTATTGAGGATGATGAGGAAACAGTTGTTCAACCTGCATCTCATAACACGCAGGAAACTCATACCCCGTCTCCGCAGCCTCAGCAGGTAAAACACGCTCCTGCTGCGCAAGGGCATAAAAATGCTTCTGGAAAACAAATTAAACCTATCAGTGCCGTAAAATCTCCGAAAACTAAGAGAATCGGTGAAATCTTGATGGAAGAGGGGCTTTTAAACGAAAAGCAATTAACTATAGCACTTGCTGAAGCCAAGGTTTTAGATGTACCTCTCGGTTCTGTTCTTGTTAAACTTGGATTTGTAACCATTAAGCAGTTAAAAGAAGCTCTTGGTGCTCAGATGGGCTTGAAATTAGCTTCTGCCGAGCAGCTAAAGGCGCTCCCCACTGCAATTTCAGTTTTACCTGAAGATTTTGTCCGTGTAAACAGAGTTATTCCCTTGTCTATGACGGATAAAACACTTGTTGTAGGTATGGTTAACCCCAAAGATACGCGTGTTATTGATGAGATTGTGTATCAAACGGGTTTAAAACCTACAATTATGATGATTACTCACTTTGAGTATGAAAATTTTGTTCAAACATACTATCATACCGACAGACGCGAAACGGATAAAATTCTTGAACAAATTCAAAGAGAAAAGAATGATGTTACAAATGAAGACACTCTTTGGGAACAGGTTGAAAGAGAAATTCAAGACACTACAGGCACCGTTTCAAAGTTTGCAAATAAGATTATAACGTCTGCAATCGATCAAAAAGCATCAGATATTCATATTGAACCCAGAATGGACGGTTATGTTGTAAGATACAGGGTTGACGGTGCACTGAAAGAAGTTCTTAAAATACCGCAAAAGGTTGAAAGTGCGGTTATTTCAAGGTTTAAAGTACTTGCGCGTATGAATATTGCAGAACACAGGCGCGCGCAGGACGGAAGCTTTACCATTAAATACAAAAAAATGCAGTTTGACTTCCGTATAAATACTCTTCCCGTAAACGGCAGAGAAAAAATGGTAATCAGGGTGCTTGCTCCTGCGGTTACTTCTGCTGACGGTATGGGACACAATATTCAGATTGACGGTGCTTCAAAAGAAGATATCGAAAAAATTAAATATCTGATTTCTGCTCCAAACGGTATTCTTTTAACATCAGGTCCTACGGGTTCTGGTAAAACAACAACTCTTTATGCGCTTTTGAAATCTTTAAACAAAGAGGATGTTAATATTACAACAATTGAAGACCCTGTTGAAATTAAGCTTGAAG
>CAJUPC010000049.1 GCA_910588555.1 Candidatus Gastranaerophilales bacterium | reverse complement strand
GCTTTTACATTGGCAGAAATATTAATTACATTAGGCATAATTGGTGTAGTTGCGGTTATTGTGCTGCCTAGTTTAATGACCAATATTAACGACAGGGTTAACGCAGAAAAAATCAGAAGTACAAAGTACAAATTTACTAAAGCGACAGACCACATGAAATCTTTAGGATTAATTGGACCGTATAATTCTACTGATGATTTTGTGGACGAACTGCAAAAGTATTTTAAGATTGCAAAAAGATGTGACGCTAATCATATTAGAGCGTGTTGGCCCACAGATACCGTTAAATTAGAAGACGGGAAAGAATGGGATATTGCGAATACCAAAACGGGTAAACAGTTAAAAATGAATAATGATGATACTCATGATTATTCAAGTGATAACGTTGCTATTATTACGGCAGACGGTACACCCATGATTTTAAACTACAACAAGAAATGTGAAGCGTTAGACCCGATGAAAACGTATGGGTGGTCTACAAGTAACGGTAAACCTGAAAGTAATGCTACTGCAGGATGTGTTGCTGCGGTATTTGAAATTAACGGACACAGCAGACCGAATACGTTTAGAAAAGATGTTGTGGCGTTTAATGCGAACGGCTTAGGAAGCGCTTGTGCACTGGAAATAGATGGCAAGTGTTTTGGCGCTCCGTTTAGTCTAACACCAATGACTTATGCAGAATGTGCTGGAGAGAATGCGACATCTCCTAGTAATACAACCGAAGCAGGAAGCTATGCTAAATCCTTAGGCATAAGTAAATGTTATTATGCAAACGATTACTGGGCAGGTGCAGTAAAACAATGCGGTGGAACTAATAAAATGGCAAGCATGGAAGATTTAGGAAAAATAGCAAGTCTATTATACGAGGGCAACCCAAGCGTAGGCGCTAAACAAGATGTATCCAATCTAACTTACAACAACAAAGCAAGTCAATATGGACTTCCTGAACCAACCTTCTATGTTTGGTCAGGTGAGGAGCACGGCACGGCTGGCGGCACCGCGTACCTCAGGGGCTTCCACACCACGGGCACGTACTGGAACGACAACGCCCGCGCCTACTCCAACACTTTGGGGCTGTGCTTAGGTGATTAAAAATAAAAAAGGCGGGTTTTTACTCGCCTTTTACATCTTCTTTGATTACGATTAAGTTATTGATTATTTTCATTGCGCAGGTCGGCAAGACTACATCATTTAGTCCGTTGGCGATGCTTATGATTTTGCCTGCGCCTAATATAACCTCATCTCCTTTATAGAAGAATTTGTACTCATCTTTTCTGTCTGAACGAATTGTTATTTTATCCATTTTTAATCCTTTCTGTAAAACCTTTTTATTATTCCCTTATACCTTTGCTGTTATAAAAAATTCCCTCTTCCATAACTTCGTTATAGATGTCTTCATCTTGTTTGAAACTGGCTTCCGTATATGGATATAAGTCAATGCAAACGTCGTATTCTGTTTCGATTTTACCGACAATAGGCCAAATTTGTTCACGTTTTGATTTGTCTTCTGTATCAAATATTGCCGCAAGCTCAATGTCTTCATCTTTATGAAGCTTGCCGTCCGTGCAGGCCCCGAACAAATATATGCCTTTAAAATCACAAAAAGTTCTGTTAAATGCCTGTGATAATTTCAAGATTACTTTATCTATCATAATTTAGCCCCTGTTTCTTTTCTGTCAACTGTTACCTGTTCTGATGTTGAAAGGTTTTTGACCGAAACTTTGTCTGCATTAATTTCATCTTCGCCTAAAATTAATGCAAATCTCGCACATTTTGAAGCTTTTTCAAGCTGTTTGGTAAATTTTTTATTCGCAAGGTCAAATTCTACATTAAATCCTTGTGCTCTCAATTCTTCCGCAAGTTTGAAAGCTTCTGAAGAATTGTTAGAAACTATGTATGCGTCAAGTTTTTTAGGTTCAACTGCAGGAAGAAGCGAGTTCAATCTTTCCATACCCATTGCCCAGCCGACCGCAGGAGTGTCGTCGCCGCCGAGGTTTCTGACTAAGCTGTCATATCGTCCGCCGCCGCAGACTGCGTTTTGAGAACCTAAATTGTTTGATTTAATTTCAAATACTGTTCTGTTGTAATAATCCAAACCTCTTACAAGAAGTTTGTTTTCAACGTAATTTACATTTAAATCATTCAAATATGATTTTAAATCTTTGTAATGTTGTGCACATTCTTCACATATAAAATCTGAGTGAATAACTTTTTGAATTTCGGGCTTTTCAAAAATCGCTTTACAAGAGTCAACTTTGCAGTCTAAAAGTCTTAAAGGATTTTTTTCATAGCGGTTTTGACAGTCTTCGCACAAGTTGTCAAATTCAGGTTTTAAGACTTCTTTAATTTTCTTTTTGTATTCTTCGCGGCAGCCCGGACAGCCCAGAGAGTTAATCTCAACTTCCAAATCGTTCAACCCTAATGATTTCAGGTAATTTACCGCAAGAAGAATTACTTCTGCGTCGGCAGCCGGTTCTTTTATGCCAAACATTTCAACACCTACCTGATGAAATTGTCGTTGTCTTCCGGCTTGAGGACGTTCGTATCTAAACATCGGACCTTTGTACCACAATTTTACGGGTGCTGAAAGTCTTGCCATTCCGTTTTCAATGAATGAACGAACAACACCTGCTGTATTTTCGGGTCTTAGAGTTAAAGAACGGTCGCTTTTTTCAAAAGTGTACATTTCTTTATTAACAATATCCGTTGTGTCGCCGACTCCGCGTGCAAAAAGTTCTGTTGCTTCAAAAATCGGAGTTCTGATTTCTTTATATCCGTATTTTGTAAATACTTCCAATGCATTTTTCTCAAGTTTGTGCCACTGTTCAACATCTTGAGGTAAAATGTCTTTTGTTCCTTTTATAACATTAATTATTTTAGCCATAAAGTAATTATATAAACTCAAAGCTCAATTGTCAACGAAAGTGAATATAAAAATGTTTATTTTATAACTTCAATTGTGTCATAATCGGCAAGGTATGGAATGTGTGCTTCGGTTATAAGTTCACCGGGCAGTAAAACAGCAATGCCCGGAGGACATTCCGCGATTACTTCTGCTGAAATTCTGCCGATTGCTTCACTTTTTGGGATTACTTCTTTGTGCGAATAAAATGCTTCGCGAAGTGTCATTTTAATTATCGGAGTAAGCATTGGCATATATTTTTTGTTTTCAAGATAGCAAATATCCGTATAATTTGTTTTATCTATCTGCTGTAAACATTTTACTAGATATTGCATATCTGCTCTTGTGTTGCCGATGTTTGAAAGTATCAAAAGTCCAGCATCAGAAGCACTTTCAACTTCGATATTAAAATCGATTTCCAAAATGCTTTCAAGTCGTTTGCCTGAAAGTCTGTCATCTCTGATAAACACTTTTGTAATATCTGTTTTGTAGCCGAAATCGGGCTTTAAATCATGAATATGTTCAAGTTTATCGATTTCTCGGCGTAAAAATTTTGCGTTTTGAACAGCGCGTTCAAGTTGTTTTCTGCCACGGGGGCTTTCAAGGTTTGCGCGTGCCGCGTCAAGACTTGCAAGAAGCATTAATGACGGACTTGTTGTATGTAAAAGTTTTAAAGCTTTTTCAACAGCCTCTGCGTCAATCATAGAGTTTTCCGCGATATGAAGCATTGAACTTTGGCTCATACTTCCGCCTGTTTTGTGCAGCGAATGAACAACCGCGTCTGCTCCGAGTTTGAGTGCAGATGTAGGAAGGTGATTGTTAAAGTTCCAAAGGCAAGCGTGCGCCTCATCAACGATTAACGGAACATTGTATTTTTTGCAAACCGCAGAAATTGATTTAATATCAGATACAACACCCTCATAAGTCGGGTTTGTAATCCAAACCATTCCCGCGTCAGAGTTTTCCAGAAGCATTTTTTCAACAGTATCCGGTGTAACATTACCCCAGATACCCCATTCTTCAAATCTGTTAGGGATTAACCATAAAGGTTCTGCGCCTGAAATTATCATACCTGTAAGAATTGAGCGGTGGCAGTTTCTGTTAGTTATAATTTTTTTACCTTTTTTAGTCAACGCCATTGCAAGAGCTAAATTTCCGGCAGTTGAACCGTTGAGTAAAAAGAAAGTTTTTTTAGCGCCGAAAGCTTTTGCAGCAAGCTCCTGTGCTTCTTTGATAGGACCTGTAGCAGGGTGAAGTGTTCCCAATCCGTCAAATTCGTCGGTCGTGTCTATACAAAGCGCTTTTTTACCGATAAGTTTTTTAAACTCGGGCAAAGAACCGTTTCCTTTTGTGTGACCGGGGATGTGAAATTGATAGGACGGATTTTCGTATGATTTTTTTAATGCTTCTACAATCGGGGCTTTAATTTTTGTATTTTTATCCGATGTTTTATTATTTTTTGTTACATCTGTCATAATTATTAATATACACTAAAAAAAATTTTTTTTGCATAAATTTTATGTTACATTAATATTTGTGAACAGGATTTTCGGAATTATATTATTGCTGGTTTGTTTAAGTTGTCCTGCGGATGCAAAAATTTTTGCCAGAAAGCAGAACAGCACGATAAACTATGAGTTTGACCAGACAAAATTGAACGAACAAATGCCCGAACAATTTAAATCTCCTGATGTTCCTGATGTGCCCTATGAAGAAGTTCTTGAGGGGAATGTAGAAAATACGGAAGATTTTGTGGATGACGACAATGATGATGATTTGCTTGAAGTAGAAGAAGCTTTGCCCGAAAATTCCGATTTCAGCGAGCAAAAACCGCATGAAGAAGAAAGTTTTTTCAGGAAAATATTTGATATTGAAGGCAATATCGAAGCTGAATTTTCTTTATTTGATAACTTTAATTTAGACAAAAATAATGACAATAAAATTGATGAAGATACGTTTTTAGGCAAAATTATTCATAAAGATATTATAAGAACTGATGTACCGTCATATCTTTTAAAAGATGAGCTTACTTTCAGACCGAAAAAAACATTTGTCAGCAAAGTTCAATATTTTGCGACTTATCAGGGAAGTTTGTCAAGTTTATGGACAACGGGAGATTACGATACAAGTTATGATATAGGTTTTTTGCAGGTTGGTGCTATAGGTAAATTCCGAAATTCTAAAAATGATTTTAAAATATTATTTAATCCGCGTCCTGTAAGTAACAGAACTTATATGCAAAATTTTATTGCAGACGCTTACATTGTAAACAACAGTATTCCACACCATAAAATTGTTGTAGGTTATTCAAGAAATCAGGTAGGTAAAGAGGGCGGTTCAAGTTCATATATTCTGCCTTTTGTAACGCGTTCTCAAATTGCACGAAATTTTGGTTCAACGCGTGCTCTCGGTGTAAGGCTTATCGGTAATTATTCATTAATGGATTACAACTTGGCGTTAAATTCCTCCGACAGATATTTTCATACTATTTTTGCAGGGCCTGAATTTACCGGCTGGGTTGATTTTAAGCCTTTTGGCAGAACTGACGGAAGAATAGGGAAACTTATTCTTGGCGGCGGCATAAATGCAGGACATAATAAAACATCTTATACTGTCGGGAATTTTTATATAGGCTATAAATACAAAAGACTTTGGACAAATGTGGAATACGGTATAGCAGACGGTTATAACGGAACACGCGTAAGCACTGACCGTGCAGAAGGGTTTAATTATACAATAGGTTATAAAATTCACCCACGTGTACAATTGATTGCGCGATATGACCAGTTTGACCCGAACAGGGATGTGAGAAATAATACAAAGCGTGAATACACTGCAGGTATAAATTATTTTATCAAAGGTCAGGCATTGCGTTTAATCCTTAATTATGTATTCTGTGACAACCAGAATTCTTCTGACAGCCACAGGATTATCCTGGGTACGCAGATATTGTTATAAAGGTCTTGAAAAATATGAAAAATAGTTTATAATAAAGAAGTACGGAAAACCAGATGTTGAGAAGTCAAGCTATAATCATGGCGTCGCACAAAAATGTTTGTCTGGATTGCTGTTCCGACAAAAAATAAAACAATAAAAGGAGTTGGAAATGAACAAATTAATCATGAACGAGAATGTCGGGGGGGGGGGGGGGGGA
>CAJUPC010000048.1 GCA_910588555.1 Candidatus Gastranaerophilales bacterium | reverse complement strand
CTTAAATCTTGACATATAAATACCTCCGTCTTTCTATTTACTCATTATTTACTATATTTCGTTTTTTGTCAACCCTGCAAGTTTTAGATAAATTTTACAAATCTTGGTCAGGGTTTTTTGTCAAATGTGCCGATACTGAATATATTTTATACATGTTGGTCAGGGGGTTTTTGTCAACCCTTGATTTTTATGAAAAAATCATTAAGTCTGTCATGTGTTTTGTCTAAATTTGCATGGTTTTCTAATGAATTCGGATGATTTTTTGTCATTAAGATGTGTAAATTTGGCAAAAGTACGATATTATAATTATAGAAAGGCAGGCAGTAAATGTTTAACGGTTTTTATCCTCAATACGATTTGGCAGGCAGAATTCAACACACAAAACTCGATACAGGTTTGGGAGATATGCAGTCTGCAAGAATGTCAAGGGTTGAAGATAAAGCTGCACCAGATTTCAAACAAGTTTTGTCTGGGCTTGCGGAAGACCTTAATACTGAACTGAATGCGCCTGATAATTTGTTGAAAGACGTTATGTCAGGGTCAAAAAATGTGGATATCCACGATGTTATGACTGCTATGGCAAAATCGGAAATAAGTATTAACGTCGCAACTCAAATTACGGGAAAAGTCATACAAGCGTATGACAAAGTTATGCAAATTCAGGTGTAGAATAGAAATAACTTGGGGCAATATTAAACTAATATAGGCGTAAAAAATGAATTTTAATGAACTACTTGAAAACAAACCTTTATTATTCGGAATTATCGGCGGTACAGTATTAATCTTAGCGTTAATATTAACGGTCGGAATTGTTAGTTCTTCAAAAAATTCTGCCTCTTCAGGTGTTGAGGTTACAGGCGAACCGCTTAAAGAAAATATTGATTTGCTTACAACCGATAATGCGGGAAAAGCTATTGAAATTCAAGCACTTCTTGCTAAATATGATATTGCAGTAAGCAGAAGAATTGACGGTACAAAATCTATTCTTTACCTTAAAAAAGGTGATTGCAAAACAGGCAGAAAAGCTTGTTATACCACAGACAGAGATTTGGCGTTAATGCAGATTGTACAAAGCGGTCTTATGGACCAGAATGTGGGATTGGAAATTTTTGATAAAGGCGATTTTACTTCTACAAAAGAAGATAAAAAAATCAGACTTTCAAGAGCAATTAACGGTGAACTTTCAAGATTAATCAGAAGAATTGACGGAGTTGATACAGCTTCCGTGTTTATCTCAATTCCCGAACAAACTATGTTTACGTCTATGCAAAAGCCTGTAACTGCAACAGTTCAGCTTACTTTAGCACGTGACGCAAGCAAATTGGACCAGTTGAAAATTAAAGCTATTACAAATCTTTTACTCGGAAGCGTAACCGGTTTGACTGCTGAAAACATTGCAATAACAGATACTAACGGAAATACTTATCACAGTATTATGAATGCGGAAGATGAAATGCTTCGCAGACTTGAAGAAAATGACAAGTATATGACCACAAAAGTTAATCAGCAATTAGACAGACTTATCGGTCAGGGAAATTACGTTGCAACCGTAAGTACATTCTTGCGTCAGGCTCCTGTTGAAAAATTTACAATCGACTATGATCCTGAAAGAAAAGCTTCTGTGACCGAACAAACTTTCTCGGAAGGATTGGGCGACCAGACTACCGATTCAAATAAAAACGTTAATGCGGTAAGCGTTTATCTTCCAAACGGACTTCCGAACGGTTCATCAGACTCATCTCAAAACAGAAACTATTCAAGAACCGCAAGAGAAACTCAATTCGGTGTAACAAAAACTCAAACAAACGAATATATTAAACCGGGTGTTATCGAAGAAATTTCGATTGCGGTAACACTTGATAAAAACGCACTCCCTGCAAACACAACTTTAGAAGAATTAAAAGAGTTGATTGCAAGAGCTGCAAGCCCGAAAGTTGCGGCAGAAAATGTTTCAATAGCATTCTCTGATACAACTGATCCTTATCTTGCATCGGACAGACCTGCAAATCTTCCGAAACCTGATGAAACAGGAAACCCGTGGTGGCTTACAATTGCTTTGAGTGCAATCGGTTTGATTATTGTGTTTAAGGCAGTATCTGATAAAGTTAAAGAGGTTCAGGAAGCAAACCGACGCGAAGTTGAAATGCTAAGACAAAAAGCTGCTATGCAGGATCAGCAGTTGTCAGACATTAACCAGCGTGCCGCACAGTTGACTCAAAGACAGTCAGAACTTGCACAGGGACTTGTTGAACAGCAGCAAAGAGGTTATATTGAACAACAGCCGCAGGATCCTAATCTTTTAGCAGATACTCTTTCTAACTTGTCAAACGAGCTTGCTAATGCTGATGATGAAGAAGCGGGCGAAAAGATTAAAAGTTGGATTGAACAAGGATAAATCTAAGAAAGAAATTAATGAGTATAGACGGATTTGATTATAAAGGTTTTGCACAGAATTTAGCTCAACAGGCGCTTGAGCTTATTCCTCCTGATTTTGATGACAATCAGAAAAATTATGTTGCAAATACTTTGTTAAATTTTTCGACCGTTGCGGGTGAAGCTTTATTTAACGAAGGTCAATTTAATCTTGATCAAGCCGTAATGATTACGCAAATTATTGCAGAATGGTCATTCCACAAATCAGTTGATTTGGTTCGTTCGGGAATTCCACAGAATTATTGGGATCCGATTATGCAGAAGATTGCTTTTACAATCTTTGAGATTGCAAAAAGCGCTTTCGGTCAAAATCTTCCGCAGGACCAGTGTCTGCAGTTGATTGAACACCACGTTAAAAAGACTTATCTTGACTGTATTGCAGAATTAAAAGATAAAAATCTTATTGATGATGAACTTATGGAACAGGCTTCTCATCAATCAAATATTGACGCAATGGTACAGCAGCAGGCTGAACAGGAGCAAATGCAAGAACAGGCTATGCCCGAACAATTTGAAGATGCCGCGCAGGGCATGCCTCAAAATATGCCTCAGCAATCACAATTGCCGCAGGAAAATCCAATTGCTACTCCTAAAGTTCTTAAACTCGCAACTCTTGCAATGCTGTTTAACAAAATGAAGCAGGAAAAAGTTCAGACAATTTTGAATAAATTTAATCCTGATGATGCTCAATCTGTAATAAGATTTATGGAAGCTCCGGATTTGGACAGCAAAGTCGACCAAAAATCTGCGTTGAGATGTCTGCAGGAAATAAGAACAACATTGCCTGCTATGCAGCAGGATGTTTCACCTGCAAAAATATTAACTAAAATTCAAAATGTTTCGCAATATTTCGATAAATCACAACTTGAACAAGCTTTAAGATTAGAAAGATTAAAGGTAAGAAAGTTTGTATTCACGGCTTTAGAGGGTGAATATTACGAAATGGCTCCGAAAGTTGCTAACATTATTGCCACACACCTTGCAGATAGTGTATAATAATATTAATCATGATTATCAAAAAGAAAATACAAAAAGGGGATATTCCGCAAAAAATTACAGAGCCTGAAATTGAAATCGAAGAAATCGCAGAAGCAGAGCCTGTTTCTGAGGATAAGATTGATTTATTTAATCTTGATAACATCGATTTTAAACAGCGTCAGGAAAGACGCAAAGGCGACAGACGAAGAGGTTTTCGACGTGTTGACGACAGAAACCTTATTTCGCGTGCGCGGGAAGAAGCCAACAGTATTAAAGAAGCGGCGGCAAAAGAGGGTTATGAAGCAGGATTGAGTCAGGCAAGAGCCGATATTGAGGAAGTAAAAGATGCAATTACGGCTTTTCTCGGTGCAGAACAGAAAGTTTTTGACCATATCGCCCCAAGTTTGTTAGAGATTTCGGTTGATATTGCAAAAAAAATTATTAAAAAAGAATTACAGCAAGACCCGTCAATAATTCTTGAAAATATTTCGGAAGTATTGAAAGGCTTGTCGCGGGAAGATACTAAAATAACTTTGAAAGTTAATCCGTCTCAGGTGTCACTTTTGAAAATGGAAATTCCGTCTTTGGTAAGTGATATGGGATTGGACGCAAAAGTTATGATAGTTCCTGACGAAACAATTATGGAAGGCGGTTGTATCGTTACAACTGCAAACGGTGTGATAGATGCGACGATTGAAACACAGTTGTCGGTAATTAGTGAGGCTTTAAAAGGAATTTAATGGCACAGGAACAAGGCGGAGGAACAAATTTAAGCGAAGTTTTTATGGCGATATTCGTATTATTGCTGATTATTCTTTTGCTGTGCGAACTTCCGAACTGGGTTATTAATGTTTCAATTTGTTTGAATATTACGCTTGGCGTTGTATTGCTGATGATTTCTTTGTATGTAAAGAAAACATTAGAACTTGCTTCATTCCCGTCAATTATTCTTATCGGTACTATGTTCAGACTTGTACTTTCTATTGCCTCAACCCGTTGTATTCTTGCAAAAGGTGAAGCGGGAGAAGTAATTCATGCGTTCGGAACATTCGTAACGGGCGGAAACATGATTGTCGGCGGTGTAATCTTCCTTATTATTACAGTTGTTCAGTTTATGGTAATCACAAAAGGTGCCGAACGTATCGCAGAAGTTGCCGCACGTTTTGCATTGGACGCTATGCCCGGTAAACAAATGACAATCGACGCCGATTTTAACGCGGGCTTGATTTCTCCCGAAGAAGCTACCAAAAAACGTGAAGATTTGCAAAGAGAGTCAAACCTTTTCGGTAGTATGGACGGTGCGATGAAGTTCGTAAAAGGGGATACCATCGCGGGTATCATTATTACCTTGATTAACATTATCGGCGGTTTGGCAATCGGCTGCGTAATGAACCAAATGCCTATTGCCGATGCAGTTTCAAAATATACTACATTAACAATCGGTGACGGTCTTGCTTCTCAGGTTCCGTCATTGCTGATGTCAATTGCGGCAGGTATTTTCATGACTCGTTCATCAGCGGCTAACTCTTTGGGTTCTGATGTTACGGGACAAATTATGAGCAAACCGAATGCTCTTTTCCTTGCTGCAGGTTTCTTGTTATTGCTTGCCGTTTCATCTCCTGTCACAGGTCTTCCATGGTTCCCGTTTACTTTGTTTGCAATCGGTCTTGGTGTTGCAGGCTTCTCTACATTGATTAATGCTGATGTTCAATCTCAATTGGGTCAATTGGAAAATGTTCGTCAAAACATGCAAGACCTTGTTAATCCCAACAGAATGTATGAACGTCTGGGTGTTGATGTTTTGAGTTTGCAGGTAGGTTCAAACCTGCTCGTTATTGCAGACCCTGATCAGGAAGGTCAATTGCTTGCTAAAATTGCGGCTTTACGTCAGAGAATTACCGATGAACTTGGCTATATCCTTCCGAACATAAGAATTATGGACTCATCAGCACTTGACGCGAATGAATATATGATTTCAATTCGCGGTAATACTGTTGCAACAGGCTATGTTTATCCGGGTAAATTAATGGTAATTGCAGACCAGTGGGATGCAATGAAAAAGGATGTTCCGCAGGACGCTATTATCGGTATTGACCCGACTTATCAAACCCAGGCATACTGGATTGGTCCCGAAGATGCGAAAATGGCGCGTTCGGTTACTGCTGTTGACTCAACTGATGTTATTGTTACCCACCTGCAAGAGTGTGTAAGAAAACATGTTGATGAAGTTATGACAAAAACAGATGTCTTGAAGCTTATGGAACTTGTCCGTTCGCAAGACCCGACACTTGTTAATGACCTTGTGCCGACAATTATTTCTACAAGCGATTTGAGAAAAATATTTGTTAATCTTATCCGTGAAAAAGTTTCTATCAAGGATATTATTTTTGTATTTGAAAGACTTTGCGATTATGCAAGATTTTCAAAAGAACCTGATATTTTGTCAGAACGCTTAAGAGCAGCATTAGGACGTCAAATTTGTCTTTCAAATGTTGGCGACGACAAAGTTTTATATGCTTTGACACTTTCCCCCGAATGGGAAAAAACGCTTGATGACAGTTGTCAAAGAACAGAACTCGGTACAATGTTCCTGTTAAATCCTATGCAGGTTCAGGAACTTATTGAAACAACCGCAACAACTTTGATGAGAGCACATCAGGCATGCGGTCAGCAGCCCGTAATATTATGTTCGCCAAGAATAAGACTTCCGCTTTATCAATTGCTTGAACGTCATATTCCTACAATTGTTGTAATATCGTATTCAGAATTGATTACGGATATTAAGGTTGAAGCAATCGATACAGTCGGCGAATCATACTCTATGGAATAGGTGCGTGCCCGTTGAGTGTTAGAATTAAAGCCCAATGTTAGGATTGTATAATGAAAAAACTTATCTTATTTCTAATATCAATCTATCAAAAAATCTCAAAATACACACCCGCAGTATGCAGATTTACTCCTACGTGTTCTGAATATACACGTCAGGCAATTATAAAATACGGTGTTTTAAAAGGGTTATGGCTTGGAATAAAGCGGGTTTGTAAATGTCATCCATGGCATGATGGCGGGTATGATCCAGTGCCTTGAAAAATGTAAAAAAATGTTTTATAATATAAACGTAAATATTAAAAAGGAGACATGAGTATGAAAATATTAATCATGAACGAGAATGTCGGGGGGGGGGGGGGGGGGGG
>CAJUPC010000047.1 GCA_910588555.1 Candidatus Gastranaerophilales bacterium | reverse complement strand
AAAAACCGGTAAGCAATTAAAAATGAAAGATGATGATACACATGATTATTCAAGTAACAATGTTGGAATTATTACCGCTGACGGCACACCAATGATTTTAAACTACAATAAAAAATGTGAGTCATTAGACCCGATGAAAACTTATGGTTGGTCAACCAGTAACGGTAAACCTGAAAGTAACGCGACAGCCGGATGTGTTGCGGCGGTATTTGAAATCAACGGTAATGGAAGACCAAATACGTTTAGAAAAGATGTTGTGGCATTTAACGCTAATGGTTTAGGAAGTGCTTGCGCACTGGAAATAAATGGCAGATGTTTTGGCGCTCCGTTTAGTCCTACACCGATGACAAAAGCCGAATGTCAAGCAGCAGTAGCAGAAGGTAAACTCGGGATAAAATCATGTCTTTATAATGACGATTATTGGGCTGGAGCTGTTAAACAATGTGGAGGCGTACAGAACATGCCCACCTTGGCAGACCTTGGAAAGATAGCTTCTCTCCTTTACGAAGGCAATCCAAGTGTTGGTGCTAAAGATCATGTAGAAAACCTCAAATACAACGGCAAAGCCTCTGAACTAGGTCTTCCTGAACCGTCCTTCTATGTTTGGTCAGGTGATGTGTTCGACGCGACTAGCGCGTTCCGCAGGTACTTCGGCACCACGGCAACGTACTGGAACACTAACATGCGTCTCGACTCCGACAGTTTGGGGCTGTGCATAGCTGAGTAATCGCATAAAGATTTAGGACGATAAGTTATGTAGGGTGGGAAAAGCGACAGCGTTCCCACCTTTTTACTTATTATACACAGCTTTACAAATATATTGACATAATGGCTCAAAACCCTTAAAATACTGGTATGGCAATAGTTTATTTGAGTTTAGGTTCTAATTTCGGAGACCGCATAGGATATGTTCAGCAGGCGGCAAGTCTTCTTGGTGCTTGTGAAGGGATTACGCTTATCAGAACTTCTGCTTTTTATGAAACAGAGCCGTGGGGTATGGATTCTGAAAACTGGTTTGTTAATGCGGTTTTAGAGGTTAAAACTTCTCTTGCGCCGCAAAAATTATTGGAAGAATGTTTGAGGATTGAAAATCAACTTGGCAGAAAACGCTCTGAAAACGGCTATATTGACAGAACTATTGATATAGATATTTTATTTTATAATAAAGATATTATTAATGAAGAAAATTTGATTATTCCGCATAAGTATGTTCATTTGAGAGCATTTACGCTTGTTCCGTTATTGGAATTAATACCGAATTTTGAACATCCTGTTCTGCATAAAACTATATCAGAGCTTCATAATGACTTAGAAAATCCCGAAATGGTGTTTTTGTATGGCACAAGAGTCGAAATCTAAAGTCGCAATTGTAGGCGGAGGACCTGCAGGATGTATTTGTGCGTATTTTTTGCAAAACGATTTTGATGTAACCGTTTTTGATTTTTCATCGCCGTTGAGAACTCTTTTGCCAACAGGCGGCGGCAGATGTAATCTTTGTCATGCAGAATATGATTTTAAAGAGCTTGCTAAAAATTACCCGCGCGGTGAAAAGTTTCTTTATTCTGTTTTTTCAAAATTCTCTACGGCTGATACGGTTGAGTTTTTTGAAAAAATAGGTGTGAATACATATATTCAAGACGACATGCGGATTTTTCCCGGGTCAAACAGTGCAAAAGATGTCAGAGAAAAGTTTTTGAAAGCTTTGAATAAGGTTAAATTTGTTAAAGAAAAAGTTTTAAGGATTAATGACGGATTTTCTGTTGTGACGGATATGGGTGCGCATAAAGCAGATTATGTCGTAATCTCAACGGGCGGACATGCTTCGTATGAACTTATTAAACTTTCAGGTCATAAAATAATTGAGCCGAAACCCGCTTTGACAGGGCTTGTAACGCGTGAGGATTTTTCGTCAATAAGCGGTGTCAGTATTAACGATGTTTTGTTCACTCATAAAGGAGTTTCAGGGCCTGCTGTTTACAAGATTTCGTCTTTAAAAGCGCGTGACAAATTTCCGTATAATTTGAGTTTTAATTTTGTCGGCGATATAGATTTACAGAGTGCATTGAACGAAAATTCGCATAAAAGTATTAAAAATTTACTGTCTGATTATGTGCCGAAATCGTTTGCAGAATTTGTATTGAAAGATTTGAAAATTAATCCTGATGAAAAGTGTCACAGAATTGACGGTAAGACACGCGACAGAATTCTTGATAAATTTCAGAATTTTACCGTAACGGCAGTGGGAACCGTGCCCGACGGCGAAGTTGTAACCGCAGGCGGTGTTGATTTGAATGAGATTAACCCGAAAACTATGGAATCAAAACTGCATAAAGGTATTTATTTTTGCGGAGAGGTTATGGACATTGACGGTTTTTGCGGCGGTTTTAACCTTCAAAACTGCTGGTCAACTGGATATGTTGCAAGTCAAGCCATTTTAGCACTTTCTTGAGCCTTTTGATTTCTTGCCGTTTCCATTACTTTGTATTCTTTGTTATTCGGCAAAATGTATCTGCTTGCTATCATTATTGCAGGTACTGCTATTCCCAAAGCGCCTATGCATATTCCCATGTTTTTCAATACTGATAATCTTTTTGATTTGATTACTTTATTCAAATAATCTTCAATATTTTCTTTCGGAGCTTTTTTATACAATTCTTCAATATTATTTTTCAGGTTTTTGAAGTCATCAATATCAATATACGCTCTTGTATCAATCGTTTCCGATTTTTTTAATGTTTTGATAAGCTTCGATTTTTTAGCCATTTTTACAATAAAATTATCGGGGTTTTCGTGGATAAAGTTATAGACGTCTATATCTTTTGCCTCATTGCCGATAAGTTTAGAATATTCATCAAGGCTTGTTTTTATTGTATTGCCTTTAATAGCTTCTTTCAGTTCCTTGCTTTCGATGATTTTTGAGTCTAGTTTGATAGGAACTTTAGATTTGTTTTCAAGATGTTTCTTAATCATGTCGCCAGCAAAGTACATGAATAACCATGTACCGCCTTCTTTGATTGTATAATTGATAAATTCCTGTTTGCTTTCAGAGCTTGCAAGTCTTTCAGCAGTAATTGAACCGTCCAAAATCATAAGGTTTTTAACCGGGTTAAACATGAAATCTTGTATTGAGCCGCCGAATGAAATGTTTTTGTCTGATTTTTTTGAACTGCTTACTTCTTCAAAAGCTTTTGGAGTTTTTTGGGTATAAAGTGGAGTTTTGTTTTGTCCCAATTTTTCTTTGGCTTCTTGAAGTCTATATTTTTGTCTAAATTTTGTAAGTCCGGTATAAGTTCCTATTGCTGCAAGAGTTGAAAATGCGAATTTAATCATCGCAAGATTTTTCATATATTTTGGGTTTTCAGCAGCTCTGATAATACTTTTTCTAATCTCTTCGGTCGGAGCTTTTTCAATAGCTTTTGCTAATATTTCTTTATTTTTAAGGTTTCTTACATCAAACTTTGAGTCAACTTTTAAAAGTTTGTATAATGTAAGGTCAGTAAGTTTTTTGAAAAACGGAATACCTCCGAGCCAAATAGCCTGAGTTCCGAATTCGTCTATAAATCTGTCTTTGCTTTCAACATCCTTGCCTGTAATATAAGAACCTGCAGTCAAGCCGGTACTATTGGCAATGTCTTTGATTGCAAGGGGTAATAATGAGGAATCGCTTCCAAGTCTTGAATATATATTGCTAGCCGTAAGTGCGGGTATCATTTTTTTCCTTTCCGCGGCAAATTTTGCCGTTCAATAATCGAGTACTACAGACCCCAAATTAAGTTCATTAATTTGACGATTGGGGCATTCGCCTTAATTATTGAGTTTCGTCGGATATTATGTTTCATTTTTCTGCCTTTCATTTTTTTTCTAAGTACACTGAATAAAATTTATTGCCTTTATCGGCGGATAATTTTACGATTTTTAACATAAAAAAATGACCTTTCGGGGGGAAAGGTCAAGAAATAAAAATCTTTTTTACGACAAATGTAAGCGTCTTATTTTTATAACAAGCCTTTCAAAAAATATCTTACATTTCGTCGGATTAAATTCATCATAATTTTAATTATAGTATAAAAATTTTCTATGTAAAGATGTTCTATTGACATCGCGTTCGTATAAGAGTATTATTTGGTTATGAAAAAGATTTGTTTGTTATTTGGAATTTTATTATTAATATTTAATCTTGGACTTTTTAATTTGGTTCTTGCCGAAAGTAATTTGTTATATAACGGAGAGCCAACTAATGAAAAATATATTTCTCCGGATGGTGTTGATTTGGCTCCTTATATGCGAGAGCTTCAAAGGCAGATAAAAATGAATTGGAACCCGCCTAAGTTTGATTTTAGCGCCCGTGTAATATTAGTTTTTACAATAGAAAAAGACGGACGCTTATCAAAGAGTTCGGTTTATAAATCATCAGGTTTTACAGCAGCAGATGAAGCGGCTCTTAATGCACTACACCAAACTGCACCATTTAGACCTTTGCCGTCTGAATATAAAGGTAATAGCGTAGATATCCAGTTTACGTTTGATTATAACGTTTGGGGTGGTAACCCAATGTTAAGTTTAGTGTCAAATGAAGTTGACTTTTATCCATATATGAATGAATTGACAAGACGGATAAAAATGAACTGGGAACCACCTAGAGGAAAAGAAAGATTGCGTGTTGTTGTGTTGATGAAAGTCTCAAAAGATGGACGTTTGCTTTCAAGTTATATTAAAAATTCTTCTAATGACCCCGAGGCTGACAAAGCAGCACTAAACGCAATCCAACGTTCATCGCCATTTAAACCATTGCCATCTGACTTTAAAGGTGAATCTGTAGATATACATTTCACATTTGGCTATCATTTGACAGTTCCCACAACAGGATATACTTATACTACGACTACTGATAAAATAAATAAAAGTGTTATTGTTAAGTCGAATGAGGGAATGTATACGGAATTGCTTCCTAAAAAACTTTATGCAACAACTAAAGGTTCAATTAGAAGTAATAACGGTTATAAGTTTTTGAATGTTTTACAGACGAATAAATATACTCAAAATGCTTATTTATTGAAATGCAAAGTTGATTGTAAAAACAAGCAAATAGGTGTCAAAAAATCTTTTGCAGGTTCTGCACCAGAGATATTTACCCAGCCTCGCAGCTTCTTTTTGTACCGTTTACTTTTTGATGAGAATATTAAAATGCAATCGGTTAATGACAATTTAAATCATACCAAAATTTATGAACATGCATGTATGCCGTAAAATTAAGAAAAATTTTTGCATTAAAAAAGCGGCTTAATCGCCGCTATATTTTTTATTATGGTACCCCCAAGCGAATTCGAATCGCTGTCTACACCGTGAAAGGGTTATTTTTATATTTAATTAATTTAATTAGTTTAAAAATTAGTCTTAAAATTGTATTTTTATGCAATTTTGCAAATTAATAAATTTGAATTATTTAATTAGTTTAAAGAAATTGGTTAGCATTTTGTTAGCAATTTTCATTTTAATTTATTTATAAAATCAACAAAATTTTCATGCCTAAAAATTCGATGCAATAATTCATTTACTGGAATATTCATAGATGTAGCATAATTATTTATAAGTTCCCTATCTTCTTCATAAATGGTAGCTTTTGTTGTCTTTCGACCAGTTGGTTTTCTTCCGGCTCCTGGTCTTGCACCGCCATGTGACATAAATTTTCCTCTTTTATAACATTATATAACAAAAAATAATTCTAACACTTGAAAAACTGTACAAAATAGATTATAATATTATTGGATAACCCTAGATTGATGTCCTGCTTGCAGAGTCGCTAGGGTTTTTGCTTTGTTATAGTGTCAAAACGGCTTATATCATTTAAAAGTGTTTCCATGCCGGTTGACAACAGATGTAACATATTTAAAACTAATTGATATTGTTCTTGGGGAGTTTTATTACCATTAATAATAATTTCGTGATGAAAAATTCGGTTTCTTAATCTCAAAATATTTAGTAAATCATTTTGAATAGGTGCAATTTTTCTCAATTCTCCATTGTTAGTATAGTTAGGAAATACAGCCTCAAAAAATCCTTTTTTATCCCATAATTTTGGTTTATAGGATTTTGTACAAAGATGAATCCAGAATCCTAAAGTCATTTCAGAAATAAGTCTGTCATTGGTTATTTTCTTTCCACTTTTTCTTATTTTATTTGCAGATTCTAAAAGTTTTTGATATTCCTTATCAGCTAAAATATTTTGTTTATTGAGTTCTTGTAAAAGCCAATCTTTGCAAATAAGTTTTTCAACGGCATTGCAAATTCTGTTTCTAAGAGTAATTTCCAATAAAGACAAAGCCGGATAAAAAGCTTCTGATAATTTGAGATTATAAACATACTCATTTAAGAGAAATGAATTATCCCCATTCCCATAAGCACCAAGCCTAACAGGTGTAATAATCTCAACTAATTCATCTTTAGATTTAATATCTATCATAAAGTAATTATAGCATAGTTTACCAGCATGGGAATTAATTATTCTAATTAAAATATACCCGCCCCTTATCTAAGTTGTAATGGAATTGGTAATTTTATATTATCCATCTCATTGTTTAGTAATATCGTAAAATTTTGCATATTTGTATTAAAATAAATTGTATGTTAGAGGATTACAAGTCATTATTTAAGGAAGTAGAATTTCAAGATGCGATAAAAGCAAAAAGGGTCTGTTTATTTTTGGGTTCAGGTGTAGGATTTAATATCGGGATGCCCGATTGGCAAGGATTAGCGAATAGGATTACGAAATTTTGCTTGCAACAAAAAATTATTACTCGTTCTGAAAAACTAAATTTATTAAGTTTAAATAAACCTATAAAGATAATTAGTATTTGTACAGAAAAGATAAAAAATAAAAATAAAGAACAAGAATTTAATAATCTATTAAGAGAATTATTTTACGAAACCCCTCGAAAAAATTTCAAAGACAGTAAAATATATAATTGTTTAAATAAACTATATAAAGAGAAAGCTGTATTAATTCTTCAAACTAATTATGATGTAATGATTGAAAAATTTCAATCTGAAGAAGAAGGTATAAACAGAA
>CAJUPC010000046.1:7256-8925 GCA_910588555.1 Candidatus Gastranaerophilales bacterium | reverse complement strand
CCTGAGTTAAAAAAAAGAATTAAAATGTCAATTGACTGGTTAGGTCAATCTATGAGAAATAATAATCTGCACCAAAAATATACATTTCTATGTATCGCATTAGAAACCTTGTTAAGCAATAAACCTCGAGGTACAATGGAGCAAGGAACCACTTATAGATTGAGGGAATATTCGGCATTTCTAGCTTATGATATACCAGCAAAAAGAAAAGAAGTTTACAATCGACTGAATAATTTATATGAACTCCGTTCCGAAATCTCTCATAGTGGGCATGCTAAAAATATTACTATAAAAGACTATTATGATTTGCTAGATATTGTTTATCTTGTTATAAAAAAAATTAGAATGTTAATTTCTGAAAATTTTTATAGTTGTAAACATTTAACGGATTACATAAATACCTTAAAAGGCTTAGCTGATTAATTCTTTTAAAGATTACTTACTTTCAACCTCTGATAAAACTCATCCATTCTATTTGCGACCTGTGTCTCTTTGCTCTTAATCAGATGTGAGTATGTATTTAAGGTGATATTTTTATCTGAATGCCCTAATCTTCCGCTTACGGTTACAACATCCTCGCCTGATGAGATTAGCAGGCTTGCGTTTGTATGGCCGAGTTGGTGGAATGTTATTTTTGGCAGGTTGTGTCTATTTAAGAAATCTACAAACCACTTATATGGCAAGTTTGGACTAATTGGGGTGCCATCATCAAGTACAAATATGTATGGTTCATTTTTCCACGCTGTACCTAATTTTAAGCGTTGTTGTAATTGTTGATTTCTGTATTGTTTTAACAAGCTTATAACGGTTTGAGAAGCTGTAACGGTTCTTATACCTGCATCCGTTTTTGTTTTATCGTTAATTGTGCCATAACCTACTACATAATGTCGTTGTTTATTTATGCTTATTTGAGATGTTTCAAAGTCAACATCATCCCAGGTTAATCCCGTTAGTTCTCCCCTTCTTAAGCCTATGTCAATCGACAGGTAAACCATAGTAATCAGAATTAACGGCTCATTTGCTAATGCTTGCAATATCTCTGCGACCTGTTTATCATCATAAAATTTAGCCTCTGCTCTGCGTGCTTTTTTAATATCAACCCTTTTCATTGGGTTATCTTTGATGATATTCCATTTAACAGCAGTTGAAAGAACTGAATATATTATTCCCATGTGGTTTTGAATTGTCCGTTTGTTGATTGCAGGAATAATTATTATTCCAACTCTCGTCGTAATCATCATCATAATTGTCGTTATCATCATAACCACTTAATCGCTCTTTGGCTTCCTCGATAAAGCCGTAAATAAGAAAGTAGAGTACTAAAGCTATTCCCAACCATTTCATAAGTTTGTTTCCGTTCTGTTTTTAATTACACAAACTCATTATAAATTGCCTTGCAAAAACATGCTCCCAAATTCATCGTTTCGCTATTTATCAGGGAGTTTCAGCAGGTCAATTTTTCAAAATCAACAAAATCTTGCATTATTGTTGCCAGTCTGATATACTTTAAATGTGCTAGTTGGATAGCCTGTTCGTTAGTACAAAGATTTTATCATCCAACATTATTGATAGTACAACTTTTTACTGAGTTTATTATCTATGAAAGATTACTAACGCAAATACTATATAGATAATAACTTGGTCAGTAGAAAGGATGTATGTATGAATT
>CAJUPC010000046.1:0-7246 GCA_910588555.1 Candidatus Gastranaerophilales bacterium | reverse complement strand
CCGAGATCTACACTCTTTCCCTACACGACGCTCTTCCGATCTAGAGACTACAAAACTCAAGAAATCTATCAAGATGGAGAGTTTGAAATGTTTAGGTACAAGCCTAAGTATTTTGATGTCGAAGCAATTTTTGGCGATTTTGGTAATCTTAGAAGTGTTTTTGCCGATTACTATTGTGATGAAGCTGATTTTAAGTTAGGAAATGCTCAACATATCATTGCTTTACTAGTAGGGTTCAATAAATGGTCAGATTTAATCAATGCTAAAGAACAAGAATTGGAGCTTGCAAAATTTTTATTTGATAATCAGGATAAAATCTCTGTTGTAGAACTTAATGAAGCTATACAAGATTATGAAATTAATTATGGTTTTGATTGTAACACAGGTTTTAAACTAGAATGGCTAAGCACTTTAGATAAATACTCGTTTTCGTGGTTTCCTGTTTATTCAATTCCACATTTAAAAAAACATGGTTGGGAATTGACATTCCAAAGAAATGCAGACTTGCCTAATTTAATTAAAAAACAAGGACAAAGAGAGCGTAGGGAATATAAAAAGCAGCTGAAACAACAGCGAGAATATATTTTATCGAAAGAAGATAAAGGCAATAATATTGTGTGTTTGCATTGTGGAAATATTTGTCCTGCAGATGAAGATTTTATACATAGGATTGGTTGTGATGGCGAAGATTGGGATTTAATCCCTACGAAAGAACCTATTAAGATTGAAATTTAAAGAATAAATTTAAGAGTGAATTACATACATAATTCACTCTTTTTATTTACAATTAAGGCACTTACCAGAGTAACCACAGTTGGAATTTATAAAAGCCATATTACACATAGGATTGACCGCATTTACTGCAAAAACCGATGTGTAATGTTGAGTTTTGCTTAATCTCTGAAATCCTCTAAAATCAACAAAATTTTTCAGCAGTCCCTTTTTGGTCCCTTTTGGAACTATTTTGGCTCATTTTTTGAGTTCGGGGACAGGGCGGAAACGTAATAAAAAAGAGCCCTTTCAGGACTCTTCTTTATGGAGCGGGAGACGAGGCTCGAACTCGCGACATCCTCCTTGGCAAGGAGGCATTCTACCACTGAATTACCCCCGCATTGGGTTACTTCTTTATTATACATGAACAATTTTTTTTTGCAAGTACTTTTTTTAATCTTAACTTGAATTTTATTAAAAAATATTGTACAATAAGAAAAAGTACGAAAGGAACAAAAATGAAAAAACATATTCATCAGATTGTCGGGGGGGGGGGGGCACTCATAGCTTAACGCAACCGCGCCGCTTGACTCGTAGTAACGCGTCTTGTATACATTTTAGCGGTGCATTCACATTGGCAGAAGTTTTGATAACATTGGTAGTTATCGGCTTGATTGCAGTATTAACTTTGCCCGTGATTATTACAAAATATAAAAAACAATATACGGTTACACATTTAAAGAAAATGTATACACAATTTATTTCCGCTGTTAATTTTGCTGAAATTGAATATGGTAATGTAAGAGATTGGGATTTAAGTTTACCATCAAGAGAATTGGCTGATAAATATTTAAAAAATTATTTAAAAATAGATAACTCAAAGACTGCAAATTCAGTAAATAAAACACTTCATTATAGATATTGGAACGGAAAAGAAGAGGATGCGTTTTCGATAACAAACGGAAATAATACCGCTGTTATTACATTAGTTGACGGTTCATTTATTTTTATAGATAATTGGCGTCCTAAAGATTACTCTTATGTTCTTTTAGCATTTGACATAAACGGTTACAAAGGACCAAATATGTATGGAAAAGATTTATTTAGATTTCTATTAACAAAACGTGAGGCTAAAAAGGTTATACCTGAGCCGGCTTCTAATGAATTTGATGACTGTACTAATGATGATAATAAAGGTATTTTTTGTGCTGCTCAAATTATCAAAGATGGTTGGCAAATTAAATATAAATTTTAAGCCGGCACACTTTCTTCAACACAATCCATAGAACGTACGTCAATAGTAATTCTGTCTGCAAATCGTTTTTGTAGAGTACTCACCAACTCATTTGAGCTTTCTACCCAGAACATTGAAGCTGCTAAAATTTTTACTTCTCTATGTAAATCTTTCAGTTTAAATGTTACAGGGTCTGAGCCTGAGTGTTGGCATAGAATATTTTTTAAATATACCATTTCTTCAAATTTTAAATCATCATTTAATGTTATTGTAAATATATTTGAATTATCTACTGTTTTTACGGTTTCTACGATAAGTGATGGCGGCTCGTCTTCGCTTCGTTTGCTGACTTTACCTGAAACAATCACTCTTTGTTCATTTTGTAGATAATTTCCATATTCTTGAATTTTATGGTTAAATGCAAGCACGTCAATTTTTCCCGACAAATCCTCAATGGTTACAAATCGAATAAATTTTGACGGATCTTTTTTAGTCGGAATTTGTTTGGTTGCGGTTACAAGTCCGCATATTGTTACGACTTTGTCATTAGGTAAATCGTTTACTTCTGTAATCTTATGTGTCATTAAGAACGGTAATTTATCTCTAATTGTTGATAACGGGTGGCTTGTAATATAAAATCCCAAAAATTCCTTTTCAAGATTTTGCAAAGTTCTCGCATCATATTCTTCATCTGAGCCTGACAACTGGAATTTTGCATCTTCGATTGCGGATGTGTCGCCTAATAAGTCAAATAAGCTTCCCTGACCTGATTCTTTTGCTTTAGTTTCTTTAGATGCTGTTGCTGTTATGTATTCGATGTTATCCATAAGCTGTTTGCGGCTTTTTTCAATGTTTGCAAAGGCACCTGCTTTAATTAAGCCCTCTAATGTTTTTTTGTTTGAACATTTAATATCAAGGCGTTTTACATAATCATAAATTGATTTAAAATCACCATTCTCTTCACGTTCTTTAATAATTTCTTCAATTACACCTTCACCTACTTGTTTAATTGAGGCGAGTCCGAAACGAATATTATTTCCGTCAGGTGTAAAAGTCGCTAGTGAATGGTTAATATCAGGCGGGAGAACTTTTATACCTTTTTTCAGTGCTTCTTCAATATAAAGCTGTGTTTTTTCAGCGTCGCTTGAAACACTGGATAAAAGTGCAGACAAGTATTCAACAGGATAGTGACATTTTAAATATGCTGTCTGATAAGCAACAAATGCGTATGCTGCAGAGTGGCTTCGGTTAAAACAGTATGAAGCAAATGCAAGAATTTGGTTAAATAAAGCTTCTGCATCTTTTGCAGTCATGCCATGCTGGGCTGAGCGTTCGATGAATTTCCCTTTTTGTTTTTCCATTTCATCGACTTTTTTCTTACCCATCATACGACGAACCATGTCTGCTTGACCCAGTGAGTAATCGGCAAGGATTTGAAAGACTTGCATGATTTGTTCTTGATATACGATAGTTCCGTATGTATCTTTTAATACCGGTTCCAAAAGCGGGTGGGCGTATGTAATTGCTTGACGTCCATGTTTTCTTTCTACGAAGTCATCAACCATGCCCGAATCAAGAGGCCCGGGTCGGAACAAAGCAACCAACGCGCCTAAATCTTCAAATACGTCAGGTTTTAACTTTTTAACAAGGTTTTTCATCCCCTGAGATTCAAGCTGGAAAACACCGTCTGTGTCGCCGACCATAAGCATGTCATAAGTGGGTTTGTCATCAAGAGGAATGTTGTTTATATCAACTTCTATTCCCTGACGACGTTTAATCATATCAACAGTTTTGTATATTGTTGTAAGGTTTCGAAGACCTAAAAAGTCCATTTTCAAAAGGCTTAAGACTTCGGTAACATCATGAGGCGGATAACCTGTTTGTATAATTCCGTCTTTTGAGGGCTGAACAGGCAAGATTTCATCCAAAGGTTGAGGTGCAATGATTACACCTGCCGCGTGAGTACCTGTGTTGTTCTTAATCCCCTCAATACCGATAGCCAAATCAATAAGCTTTTTCATACCTACGGTTTTGCCTTCCATAGGGTCGCCACAGGCTATCTGTTCGTCTTTGTCGTATAAAGCTTTTAGCTCGGACCCGTCATATTCCATTGCTTTTTTTAAAGTTTTAGCTTTATCGTTAATGCTTAAAGCAAGTTCAATTGCAGGGTCGATAAGTCCTGCAAGACGGTTGCTTTCTGAAAACGGGATTTTTAAAATTCTTGCAATACCTTTAAATGCGGCTTTTGCTGCGTAAGTACCAAAAGTAATAATCTGGCAGACTTTATCTTCACCGTATTTTTTCGTTACGTAATCAATAACTTCCCCGCGGCGTTCGATACAAAAGTCGATATCAATATCAGGCATAGTGAAACGCTCGGGGTTCAAAAATCTTTCAAACAACAGTTTATGCTGAATAGGGTCCAAATCAGTTATTTCCAATGCATAAGCAACAACAGAGCCTGCTGCAGAACCACGACCGGGACCTACGGGAATTCCATGGGTTTTGGCATAATGAATAAAATCCCATGTTATTAGGAAGTATGCAGCAAATCCCATTTGTTCAATTACGCCAAGTTCATAATTTATACGTTCTTTAAGTTCAGGAGAAATCTCACCGTAACGCTTTTTTGCTCCTTCAAATACAAGATACTCAAGATATGTGTCAATTGTATGACCAGCCGGAACTGTATAATCAGGCAGGGGACTTTTTCCAAGTTCAAGTGTCAGGTGGCATTTTTCGGCAATATCAACGGTGTTTTGAATACATTCGTTAAATGTTTCAGCGTCCATCCATTTAAAAGAGTCTCTTAATTGTGTCGCAGTTTTTACATAAAACTCGTTGTTTGCAAAATGAAATCTGTTAGGGTCGTCTTTGTCGCTGTTTGTCTGCATGCAAAGCAAAGTGTCATGCATATCGGCATCATCGCGTGTAAGATAGTGCGAGTCATTTGTAATAACCATTTTTATGCCGAGTTCTTTTGCCAGCTGAATTAATTGCGGGTTAGTGCGTTTTTGTTCTTCTAAGCCATGGTCTTGAAGTTCAATATAATAATCTTCTCCAAACAAATCTTGGTATTGTTTGGCAATTTCTTTTGCTTTCTGTGTATCGCCTTTTAACAAATATTGTAAAACTTCGCCGCCGAGACAGGCTGAAAGACAGATTATACCTTCATGATATTTTTTTATTAATTCCCAATTGATACGCGGCTTAACATATTTACCTTTACACCATGCAATTGAAGTCAGCTTGATTATATTTGCATAGCCTGTACGGTTTTTTGCAAGCAGTACTAAGTGATAACACGGATTGTTGTTTTTATCGTGTTCTTCAATGTCGCCGTCATGAACATAAAATTCACAGCCTAATATTGGTTTTACACCGGCTTCTTTTGCAGTGGTATAAAGTTCCATATCACCGTACATTACTCCGTGGTCGGTTATTGCAACGGCAGGCATGTTATTTTCTTTTGCAAAATTAACAAGGTCATCAATTCTGATTGCCCCGTCAAGCAAAGAATACTCCGTGTGGACATGCAATGGTACTACTTGAATATTTTCTGTCATAATACCAGTTTATCATGCATAGAGTTTTAAATATATTATTGTTAATTTATGTTATTTGTAATTTTCCAGAGTTTTGTTAATACGTTCTACCATTTCTTCTTTCAAAAATCTCGGAGAAATGATTTCGCATTCTCTGCCGTAACGCATCAAACGGCTGATTAATTTGTCCAAATCTTCGTTTTTATTAACAATAATGTGGCTGTTTCCATTTTCAATTTTTTCCAGTCTTTCCCAATCTCTCATTTTATAGTTTTGGACAAGACGATTTTTTATTCTGTAAACTACAGTAGTAGGGATAGATTGTGCTGAAGATGAAACAGGAAGCTGTTTAATAGATTTGATATTTTCAAAAGGTATCTCGTAAATTCTTGTTCCGTTATTGCCAAGAACTTTCAAACCTATTTTTCTTTTTTGATAAATTTGTTCAAGAGGTGAACATAATAAGTTTAATTCTTCGCCTTTTTCTGTAGTATAAATGATTTCAAGTTTTTGATTATCCTGACAATATTGTTCGCATTGTTTAATCTGTTCTGTCATTTCAGAATGAGCGAAAGCAAGGTGTAAATTTTGAGTTGTTTCTTCAATTTCAGGAATACTCTGCGCACTTTCATCAAATCTTATTTCCAATGAATGAATAAATTTTTCAAAATTAGATTTATTTTTTCCATCAGGCAACATTTCCAAAGCTTGTTTCAGCAAAACAATACTTTTTAAATCGTCAAGAGTAAATTTAATTTTATATAGAGAGCTGTACATGTGGTATTTGCCGCGGCTCTTTTTTACTTTAATTCCAAATATTTTTAAAGCGTTCAGGTATTTGTTTAAAGTTACATGAGTATTTGAGGTGCCGTCATATTGCCCGTCAGAGAAATGGTTAATAACGGTTTTAAATTCTACATCTCTTTCGTAAAGCATTTTTATGAATTCAAACAATTTTATGCAGCCGTCATTAAATTTTTTAATCTTTTTTTCTTTTTTAGGTTTTTGTTCTTTAGCCACAATAATACCCCGCTTTCATATCTTTCAGTAATGCAACAAAATCATTTTTAAATGACTCAGGTTCAATAATTCGGCAAGCCGGTCCATATTCAAGTAGTTTTTGTTTCATATAGAATTCATTGTCTACTTTAGCACGGATAAGAGCTTTTCCGTTATTGTGTTCAAGCAGTTCTTCATTACTGTCAAGATTAACTTCATCGCATTCAAGTTCATAAAGTACATTTAATTCTCTATTAATATGCGGAATTGTTCTGGTTAGTTTAACTTCGTTTATTCTTACAATTCTTGAAGCAAGAAAACCAGTGTATTCCATATATTCGGCACCGGTACCGAATAAGTATATTTTTCCGTTTGAAACTTCAAGTTTTTCTACTGCTATTTCAATATCTTTCTTGCCAGATTTTGGGGAGTTGTAATTTATTATAACCTGACATTTTTGTTTACAGCATTCAATCAATTCGGAAAGTAATTTTTTATCAATGTCACGCAGCATGGAGATTTTTCTCATACTTGTAATAAAATTTTCGTTTTTGGCATATTCACCAATTTTTTCAAGGAAATTTTCAAGTAAAAAGATTTCTTCTACTGATATATTTTTAACCAAATTTTTATATACTTTCAAAATACTTTGAATTTGTTCTTCATCCATTGAAAGTTCAAACGGGTGAGAGATAATTTGGTAGCGTGAAATTTTATCTTCGCTTTTAGTTCTTTTAACTTCACATCCAAGCAGTTT
>CAJUPC010000045.1 GCA_910588555.1 Candidatus Gastranaerophilales bacterium | reverse complement strand
TTTCTCAAATTTATGCAAGGTTTGCTATATTGAAAATTGTCCTTATAGTTATTAAAGATGTTGAAAAATCAAATCTTTCACCTAAAATGGCAGAGATACTTGATGAATATATTAAGCAGGTTAGTGAGATATGCACTCAAATAAATGATATTTTAGAACCGATAATAGCAGGTATAAATGTAACAATTTCTTAAATCAGTTGCAAATTAATTTTGTGCTGAGTATAATGTTAGAGAACAATTATAGTAATTACAAAATTATGAGGAAAAAAAGATGAGTACATTAGAAAAAGTAAGAAAAGTAGTAGTAGACCAATTGAGCGTTGATGAAGCTTTAGTTACTCCGGAAGCTAGCTTTACAGCTGATTTGGGTGCTGATTCTTTAGATACAGTTGAATTAGTTATGGCTTTCGAAGAAGAATTCGGCTGCGAAATCCCTGATGAAGAAGCTGAAAAAATTCAAACTGTTCAAGATGCAGTAAACTACATCGATTCTCACAAATAATTGAACGCGTAGCGTTCAATTGGTATCCGCTGGTTTTTCATGATACTGAGAAGTTATAAAAAGTTGCGAGGGTGAAAATTGAATATTCAGTTTTACCCTCGTATTTATTAAAAGGATAGTAAAAGATGACTAAAAGAAGAGTTGTAATAACAGGGCTTGGGGCAGTTTCACCGTTTGGTGTCGGTGTTGATAAATTTTGGAACAGCCTTGTTGAAGGAAAAAGCGCATTAAGCACTTCTGAACTTATTGATATTGAAAAGCATGTTGCTAAAATTTCAGGTGAAGTAAAAAACTTCAACCCCGAAGAATATTTGGATCCTAAAGAAGTTAAAAAAATGGACAGATTTATTCAATTTGCCATGATTGCCGCTGATGAAGCTGTTAAAGACGCTAAACTTGAAGAAGTTAAAGACGTTGACCCTTATAAAATCGGTGTTATCGTAAGTGCTGCTGCAGGCGGTTTTAGAACTTTTGAAGATAACCATATTAGAATTTTGGAAAAAGGACCGAATAAATGTTCACCGTTTACAATTCCTATGATGATTGTAAATATGGCGTCAGGTCGAATTTCTATGAGATATGGTTTTAAAGGTATTAACAAAGTTGTTGTATCTGCTTGTGCAACAGGCACACACTCTGTTGGCGACGCATTCCGTTCAATTCAATACGGCGACGCTGATATTATGGTTGCAGGCGGATGTGAAGCTACTATTTGCGATGTTGGTATCGGTGCATTCTCAAGTGCAAGAACTTTGTCAAAACGTAATGATGAACCTACAAAAGCTTCTCGTCCATGGGATATTGACAGAGATGGTTTCATTATGTCAGAAGGTGCAGGCGTTCTTGTATTAGAAGAATATGAACATGCTAAAAAACGCGGTGCAAAAATTTATGCTGAAATTGTCGGCTATGGTCAAACAGGCGATGCGTATGACGTTGTTGCTCCTGATCCGGAAGGACAAGGTGCAATACATGCTATGCAGTTTGCATTGGATGACGCCGGTTTAAAATCGACTGATGTTCAATATATTAACGCACACGGTACAAGCACAGGTTTGGGTGATATTGCAGAATCAAAAGCTATTGCAACAGTATTCGGCGATAGAACACAAAACCCGAATTTAATGGTAAGCTCAACAAAATCAATGCACGGTCACTTGCTTGGTGCAACAGGTGCTGTTGAAGCTATCGCTTGTGTAAAAACTATTAATGAAAGTATAGTACCTCCGACTATTAACCTTGATAATCAAGACGAACATGTTGCTGACTTGGATTATGTTCCGCATAAAGCAAGAAAAGCAGAAGTTCATGCAGCGTTGTCAAATTCATTCGGATTTGGCGGTCAAAACGCTTCTCTTGTAATCAAAGAAGTTAAATAGTTTCATACTCTATATAAAAGCCTCCAAAAATTTTGGGGGCTTTTTTTAATATTAATAACAATTTATATTTATCCGAAATTTTTGTTGTATAATTGTTTAAAAAAGGAGAAATGAGCAATTATGACAAAAAATGGAATAGAAAACGGATATTATCACGAAATTACACCTGCTGGTTTTGGAATTGCAATTAAAGCAGGAAAAGTTTTATACTCTAAACAATCTGAGTTTCAAAAAGTTGAAGTGTTTGAAACTGACTCAGCACTGGGCAGAGTTTTGACTCTTGATGATTTGATGATGACAACTGAGGGTGATGAATTTCATTATCATGAAATGATTACTCATATTCCGATGATGCACCACAAAAATCCTGAAAGTGTTCTTGTAATCGGTGGCGGCGACGGCGGCACGGTTAGAGAAGTTTTGAAACATAAATCTGTCAAAAAAGTTGTGCTTGCTGAAATTGACGGTATGGTAATTGACGCTTGTAAAGAGTTCTTACCGACTATTTCTTGCGGTTTGTCTGACCCGAGAGTTGATATTCAGGTAGTTGACGCGATAGACTTTATTAAAGATAAAAAGAACGAATATGACATTGTTTTGATTGACTCAACCGACCCGATGGGCCCCGGTGAGGGATTGTTTACAGAAGAATTCTATACTAATGTCAAAAACTCCTTGAAAGAAGGCGGAATTGTTGCGGCACAATCTGAAAGTCCGTTTGTGAACAAGGAAGAAATCAAAAAAATGTATAACTTGTTGAAAAAAGTATTCCCCGTTACTTCTACTTACACATCAAATATTCCGACTTACCCCGGCGGGTATTGGGCTTGGGCATTTTGTTCGGTTGATGTTGAACCTTTGTCATATTTTGCGGATGACAGATATGAAGATATCGTAAAAACTTGCAAAATTTATAACAAAGATTACCACCATGCGCGATTTGCATTGCCGAATTATTTGAAAGAATTGCTATAGTGGATTTTAAGTTTTAGACCGGTTAAACGCGAACAACAAGTTAGGAGAAAAAATGTCAGTAATTATTATGATTTTATTAATCGGACTTTTGATACTTGTCCATGAGTTGGGACATTTAGGCGCAGCTTTACTTTTTAAGATGAAAGTTGATAAATTTGGTATTGGTTTGCCTATAGGACCGACTTTGTGGGAAAAAAAAGTTGGTGATATAACCCTTGTTGTCCACGCGTTTTTGTTCGGCGGGTATGTGTCTTTTCCTGATGATGACAAAGAGTCTGATTTGCCTCAGGATTCTAAAGACAGATTAATGAACAGACCTATATGGCAGAGAGCGATTGTTTTTTCTGCAGGTGTCGGAGCTAATGTACTTTGTGCGTTTATTCTTGTTTTGCTGACAGCTTTTTTGTGGCATAATATGCCGTCAGGAAAGTTTGAAACTTATGTAAGTGATATTGTTGCTGAAAAAGATGCCAGTGTTTGGCAGTCAGATTTGAAAAAAGGTGATAAAATCATTGAAATCAATGGCTCGCCTGCTGACAGCAAATATGCTTTAAATCTTTTTGCAATGTATAGCGCTTCAAATGACGGAAAAGTTGATACCGAACTTGTTGAAAAAAATTATAAAGAGTTAAAGAAAATTAACCCTGCATTTTCTAAAGACGAAGTTATTCAGGAAGGTTTGATTGTTAAAATCCCTGCTCTTGCCCAGGAAAAACCTGTTAAATTAAGTAAAAACGTTTTAAATGCAGTTGAATTATATAAAGATAATGAAGTTAAACTTTCTGACGAGCAGATTAAACTCCGTGATAGAATTAATGATGAAAAATTTATGGAAACTGACGGAACATTTTCTTTGAATGATTTGGCATTTGCGCTTTCTGACGGTGGAAAACCGATTAATATAAAAGTTTTAAGAGGAAATGAGATTGTTCCTCTCAAAACAATTTACGCTGATAAAGAAGGCTTAATAGGAATTACAATTGATCGAAAAGAAATTCTTATCCCTGTGACAAATATTAAAACAGCATTTACTGCAAGTTGGAATTACCTTTACAATGAAACAAAATCAATGCTTATTGTCTTGAAACAGTTGTTTACGGGAAAAATTCCTCTTAAACACATGCACGGTGTTGTTCTTATCACAAAAATGGGCGGTGATATGATTAGTCACGACGGAATTTTTTATGGAATTCTTTTAACTGCTGTTATATCAATGAATTTGGCTATCTTGAATATTTTGCCAATTCCTGCACTTGACGGCGGTCATTTGCTTTTCCTTGTGTTTGAAAAAATATTAGGCAAACCTGTTGATGAAGAAATAGCAAACAAAATCATGAACGTATTTTTCACATTGTTGATTTTGCTTCTGGTATTTGTCTTGTTTAACGATATTTATGTACTTGTTAAGCCGCTGTTTATTAAATAGTTATTTCGGCTGTCCGCTGTGAACATCTAAACCGCCTGTAACAGGAAGGTTTACGCCGTTGCAGTAGCTTGCTTCTCCAGACGCTAGAAAATAAACTGCTTTTGCAATTTCCTGCGGTGTGCAAATTCTTTTCATAGGATTTGCACAGGCATATTTGGGTATATTATCGGGATTAAGCATAGGAGTGTCGGTTGCTCCGGGGCAAACGCTGTTTACTCTTATGTTAAATTCTGCGTAATCAAGTGCCATTGCGCGCGTAAGATTTACGACAGCACCCTTTGCAGCATTGTAAACAGGCATTTCATAGTCTGCCGAAATCCCTGAGATAGAAGCGATATTTACAATCGAACCTGACCCCTTTTGGATTAAATCAGGTATAAAATATTTTGATGTAAGATAAATGCCTTTCACATCAGTATCCATAATTTTGTCCCAATCGCTTTCTGTTGTTTCATGCAAAAGGCCATGAGTTATAATTCCTGCATTATTAACTATGCAGTTTACTCCGTTTACAAGTTCTGATGTCTTTTCATGTAAGCGTTTTACGTCGCTGTCTTTGCTTATATCAGCTTTTATAAAATGTACACTGTCATTATAAATGTTTTTCAGACTGTTGATGATATCAGTTTTTTCGTTTTTGTCAGCCATTACTACTGTCCAACCTCTTTCAAGAAAAAGTTTTGCGGTTGCAAGTCCGATACCTGATATAGCGCCTGTTACTAATACTCTGTTCATATATTTTACCTCTCTTTTTAGATTAATAGTTTATAAAAAGATTTTTTACTATCCTAACTTGTATATTTTTTGATATAATAAAATTAAGAGGTAAATATGAACAAAACAATTAAACTAACTAAAATGCAAGGCTGCGGCAATGATTTCGTAATAATCGATTTTGATGAATATGAAAAAACCGGCCTGAAAATGGATGAGCTTGCCAAAAAGGTTTGCGACAGAAACTTTGGAGTCGGTGCAGACGGTATGATAATTCCGAAAACTGAAGTTGATAATGGCGACATATCCTGGTATTTCTACAATTCAGACGGCTCTACTGCTCAAATGTGCGGTAATGGTATGAGATGTTTTGCAAAATATGTTTATGATAAAGGACTTGTAAAAAATAAATCTTTCAGTGTTCAAACGCTTGCAGGAATTATTAAACCGGAACTTTTAGACAACGGGCTTGTAAAAGTTAATATGGGTAAACCAATTTTTGAAGATAGAAAAATTCCCTTTTATGGCGAAAGAAAAATTGAAGTGCTTGACAAAGAATTTGAAATTACTCCTGTTTCCATGGGTAATCCTCATTGTGTAATAATTACAGATGATGATCCGATGGAACTTGCAGTAAAATACGGCCCTGTAATCGAAAAACATGAGTATTTCCCTGAAAAAACAAATACCGAATTTGTAAAAGTAAAATCACGAATGGAAATTGATATGCGTGTTTTTGAACGCGGATGCGGTATAACTTTAGCCTGCGGAACAGGTGCTTGTGCTTCTGTTGCTGCCTGTGTTTTAAATAACTTAACAGAACAAAAGGTTAAAGTTAATCTTCTTGGTGGGCCTGTATTTGTTGAATGGCAAGGCTCGGCAGAGGATAACGAAAAAGATATTTTTCTTATCGGCTCTGCAAACTATAGCTTTTTTGCAGATTATATATTGTAAAATTTGATATTTCCATGGTATGATTGATTTATACACTAGAAGATAGGAGAATTATTAATGAAAAATTATGAATTATTAACTGTATTTAAACCGAATTTAGATGCAGAAGAAGTAGATAAAGCTGTTGAAGCATTATCAAAAAATATTTCTGACTTCGGCGGAAAAGTAGAATCTACAGACAAAACAGGCAGAAAAAAATTGGCTTACGATATCCAGAATTTTAGAGACGGATTTTTTGTAACTACAGTTTTAAGCTTGCCTGAAGAAAAAGTTGCTGAATTAAGACGTCAATTAAAATTGAATGATAATATTTTAAGAACAATGTTCTTAGCAGCATAGTGAGTGCTCTATCCGGCAAAGACGGAATTTTAAAAAACCATAAGAGGTAAAAAATGTCATTAGCAAAATCAGTAGTAACAGGAACAGTTTACAGAACACCCGAAAAGCGTTTTACACAAAACAATATCGCGGTATCTGCGTTTGTTCTTAATATCGGTGAAAGAGATGAAATTCTGGTAAGAGTTGTTTCAAGAAGAACTGCTCTTGATGAAATTGTTTCATCTTTGAATAAAGGTGAAAAAGTTCTGGTTGAAGGCAGACTTCAAACAGCAGCTGTTAAAACCGATGACGGCGCTGAAAAAAGAATTTATGAAATTGAAGCTTCAACAATAGAAAAAATGGGCGGTTCAGTTTCAACAAATTCTGATTTTGGTACGGAAGAAATTGTTAAGTTTGAATCAGACGATATGTCAAATGAACTTATCAATGAGGATGAAATTCCGTTCTAGGAGCACACAGCTCTAACATATTTTGTAAAATTATAACAGTAAATAACTAAGGCTAGAAAGGCTAATAATTAAAATGGCAAGACAAAACAACGACGACAAGAAAAAACGTAAAAATTGCAGTCTATGCGGCGACAAAGTAGAATGTATTGACTACAAAGACGCAGCAAAATTAAAAAGATACTTGACAGAAGCAGGAAAAATTATTCCTCGCAGAATTACAGGTAACTGTGCTAAGCACCAGAGAATGATCGTAAGAGCAATCAAACGTGCAAGAGAAGCTGCAATTATTGATTACGTATTTGATTAATTCGTAAAAAGAACAATGAAAGAACCTGCCATTAGGCAGGTTCTTTTGGCTATAATTATATTTAATACAAATAACACACTGGGTTTATTTTATTTCACGCAGATTAAAACCATAATTAATTTATGGATAAAGAAATAAATTTGGCTATTTTTGGACAAAGGTTGCGTACTTTAAGAAAGAAAAATAAACAAACTCAGGCACAATTAGCTGAGAGAATTGATGTATCAACAAATTTCATAGGAATGGTTGAACGTGGCGAAAGAAATACTACAATTGACAAAGTATTTAAAATTGCTAAGGCATTAGACATTACGCTTGCCGAATTTTTTAAAACATTATAAAAATTTTTTAAATTTCTTTAAACTATCTGAAATAATGAGGTGATTTACACAATACTCAGGTATATCATGAACGAGATTAAACAACACGCTGGGTTTGTTTATTTTGTTACAAAAAGAAAAGATAATTTTAAAATGGATAGGCCGAGAATTCTTCAAATTTTATAGGAAAAGTTGGTATTTTTACAATTCAATCAAAAAGGTGTAAAAGAAATGCAAAAAATAAATGTTGGTGTTGTTGGTTGTGGTGTAATTGGCGGGGCGTTAATAAAATGGATTGAAGAAAACAATTCTGATAAGTGTAATATTTTAAAAGTTGACCCTCCAAAAGGTTATAATGATGATTTAGCAAATGCCGATATTATTTTTATAAGTATACATATCCCAACCGAAGAAGATTCTTCGCAAGATTTGTCTCTTTTAGAAAGTATTATTGAGTCTTGTCCTGAGGTTCCAATCTTTGTAAGAGCGACGTTAAAGCCTGGTACAAGTTCTTATTTATCCGAAAAATATCATAAAAGTGTTAACTTTATGCCTGAGTTTTTAACTGAAAGAACAGCATATCAGGATTTTTGCACTCAATCAATGATATTCACCAATAATGTTGAACTTTTGAAAGAGATATTTTTAGGTAAAGAATATATTACAATGAGTTCATTAGAAGCTGAAGTTGCCAAATATGCACATAATGTTTTCGGCGCATTAAAAGTAACTTATTTCAATGGAATTTATGAATACTGTCAAAGTCTGGGTATTGATTTCAAAAGTGTTCAACAAGGCTGTTGCTTGAGCGGTTATATTAATACTCCGCATACAAATGTACCCGGTCCTGATGGAAAATTAGGTTACGGTGGCAAATGTTTTCCTAAAGATGTTAAAGTTTTTATTCAATGCCTGGAAGGTTCAAATTTACACGAACTTTTGAAAAATGTACCTGATATAAATAAAAAATATAGAGGTGAATAATTATGCCTAAAATATCAGTAATAATTCCGGTATACAATGTGGAACCGTATTTAAACAGAAGTTTGGACTCGCTTAAAAATCAGACTTTTACTGATTTAGAATTTATTTGTATTGATGATTGTTCGACAGATAATTCATTATCTATATTGAAAAAATATGAAGATTGTGACAGCAGGTTTAAAGTTATTGCCCTAGAGAAAAATTGTGGAGCTGCTGTTGCAAGAAATAGAGGTTTAGATATTGCAAGCGGTGAGTATTTAGGCTTTATTGACCCTGATGATGAAATTGATTTGAATTTTTATGAGAAATTGTATAATTCGGCAATAGAAAACAATTCAGATATTGCAAAATGTCTAATGAAAGTTATTGATACAGAAGGTAATGTAACGATTGGTCCAATAACTGAGCGAATTAAAAATAACGGGATTTTTCTGTTTACGTCTGAATGGACGACAGCCATTTACAGAGCTTCTATTATATTTGATAATAATATTAGATTTAATGAAGAAATTAGAAAAGCTCAAGATATTGTTTTTCTTAATAAAATCGTTTTAAAATCAAAAAAACTGACATTTGTTGACGATGTTTATTATTACTACCACAGGAGAGATGATTCGTTAGACGGCAAAAAGCTTAGTGATGAGGCTGTAAAAAGTTTATGTTTAGCAATTAGTCAAATAAGAAATGACATTGAATCTGCAAATTTGTTTGAAATAGATTCTGAGATTTATACTAAAAGGTATATGTATTTCTGTGGTTCTATATTTTATACGCTTTTTAAGACAGATTCATTTAATTCAAAAAAATATTGC
>CAJUPC010000044.1 GCA_910588555.1 Candidatus Gastranaerophilales bacterium | reverse complement strand
ACGAGATGTGGATAGGTGACTGGAGTTCAGACGTGTGCTCTTCCGATCTAACTTGTCAAATATGTTACTTAGTTTTACATTTAAAACTGTGGAAGGAGAAAGGTGGTAACTGAATGAGAGGTGATGGCAGAGAATAGTTGGGAGCAACTAAAAATTTTAAGAAGTGTGTAATGATTAGGGATATTTTTTATTAGGTTTTATGGATTTACATAAAGTATTTGGGGAGTTTGAGAATAGTTGAAATACAGGAAAGCTTGCAATATGATAAGCTTTCCTGTATTATTTATTTAATGGAAGAACTGCAATCAAAACTTGTTATAGGTTTAATGTCAGGGACATCTTGCGACAGTATTGACGCAGGTTTGTGCGAAGTTTATCCCGATTTGTCGGTTAAATTAATTTCGGGAATTAATTATAAATATCCTGAGCATATCAGGTCTAAAATTTTCCAGCTTTTTTCAGGTGACGCCGGAATAAAAGATGTTTGCCAGATGAATTTTGCTATCGGGCATTGTTTTGCAGGTGCTTGTAAAGTATTAATATCTGAACATGGAAAACCTGATTTTATTGCAAGTCACGGGCAGACAATTTATCATTATCCGTTTGATGAAAAACTTGATAATGTAAATATGAAAAGCACCTTACAAATCGGTGAAAGTTCTGTTATTGCCCAAGAAACAGGTTGTTTAACTATCTCAAATTTCAGAGAGGCAGATATTGCTGCAGGCGGGGAGGGGGCTCCTTTAGTTTGTTTTGCCGATGAAAAGTGGTTTAAACCTTTGAAGAAAAATGTTCTTGTACAAAATATCGGCGGTATTTCAAATGTAACCGTAATATCAAAAGATTTTCCGACCTTCGGCTTTGATACAGGGCTTGGCAATATAATGATAGATTATTGTACTAATAAATTTTTTCAGAAACCATACGATAAAGACGGTGAAATTGCTAATTCGGGCAAAGTTTCCGAAAGCTGGCTTGAATGTCTTATGCAGGATGAATATTATTTTAAAGTTCCTCCAAAAACAACGGGTAGAGAATATTTTTCACCTGAATATATTGAAAATGCTCTTCGTTTTGGACCCAAAAACCCCGAAGATATTATTGCAACTGCTACCGCATTAACAGCTAAAACAATTTCAACAGCTTATGAAAGATTTATTTATCCTGATATTGATATAAAAGAAGTTATCATAGGCGGAGGGGGTGCTTATAATCCTACGTTGATGAAGTATTTGCGTCATTACCTTCCAAAACATGTTGATTTAAAAACACATGAAGCTTATGGAATTTCAAATAACTTTAAAGAAGTCATGGCTTTTGCTCTTTTAGGATACTGTACTTATTATAATATTCCAAACAATCTTCCTTCTTGTACTGGTGCTTCTCGCCGAGTTGTATTAGGTAAGATGTCTAATAGTTTTTAAAATTTATCCATGCAGAATATTAATTATTGTAAATTTTAATATTCTATATAACAAAAATATTATTTACAAGTTTTTATTCTGGTGTTAACCTAAAAACAAAAAGGAGAAAATATGATTGATAAAGTAGCATTCTCAGGAAGAGAAACTATGTTAACAAAAGGTTTGGAAATTGCAGCAGAAAAAATTGAACCACAAGTTGTAAGAGCTTCTTCAATTTTGCCGCCATTGCCTGCTAAATCAGTAGAAACTATTATTCCGAAAAATATTTATTCAAGCCCGTATGCACCTATTGAAGTGGCAGAAGAATCAGTTATGCCTTCAATTAACAGATGCGGTTTAGATATTTTTGCATAAGTAAAATTTTATAGCATAAGGAATGTACCTGATTGTATCGGAGGCTAGAACTCCGTAAGCAGTCAGGTCATTTTTTGCGATATCGCCTGCAAGCCCATGTAAATAAACACCTAATACAGCAGCGTCAAAAGAATTCATTTTTTGAGCAAGAAGACCTGAAATCATCCCCGCAAGAACATCGCCGCTTCCGGCTTTTGCAAGTGCAGAATTTCCTGTTGTGTTATAATAAATTTTTTCTCCATCTGTTATAATTGTTCTATGTGATTTCAGTACTGTAATGCAGTTAAACTTTTCGCTAATTTTTTTTGCAGACTTTTCCATATTGTTTAAAATTTCTTCAAGCGTACAGCCCAAAAGTCTGGAAGCTTCTTTGGGATGAGGAGTAAGAATTACATTTTTATTAAGTTTAAGATTTGTTTGCGATAAAATGTTTAGTCCGTCAGCGTCAATTACTGTAGGAATTTCAGACGGTATTACCATGTTGAAAATATCTTTAGCTTTTTTTGAAGTAGAAAGACCGCAGCCAATTAATAAAACCGTCGCCGAAATTTCAGAAATTTTATCTATGGATGCAAGAACAACTTCCGGCGCGAGTGTTGCAACTGCATTTAAAATCCGTTCTTCGCTTGCAAGTTCGACATATCCTGCTCCGACTTTTAAGGCAGAAACTGATGACAAATAAGCCGCTCCCGACATATATTCAGAGCCGGAAATATTTAATATTTTGCCAAAAGTTCCTTTATTGGAGTTTTCATCTCTTTTAGGAAGTTCGGGAAGTTTATAATCCATTTTGTCTTATTGCCTCATAAGCGACAATTGCAACGGAATTTGAGAGGTTTAAACTTCTTTGTCCTTCTTTCATCGGAATTGTTAAAGCGTGAGAGTCTTTAACATATTTTTCGGGCAAGCCTCGTGTTTCCGGCCCGAATACAATAAAATCGCCGTCTTGAAATTTTATATCCGTATACAATTTATCAGTTTTTGTTGTCAGATAATAAAAATTAGCACATTTATTTGCTTCCAGCAATTCATCCATTGAGTCAATTTTATGCAAATCAACACTTTCCCAATAGTCTAAGCCTGCTCTTTTAGTATATTTATCAGATAAAGAAAATCCTAATTTCCCGACAAGATAAAGACTTGCTCCAGTGCAGGCGCATAATCTTGCAATGTTTCCAGTATTTTGCGGAATTTCCGGTTCGTATAAAACAATATTTAATTTACTCATATAAATATTATAAAATAAACATGTTGAAAATTTAAAGTCGGGATAACTTCCCGACTTTAATTCTTATTGAAATAATTTTCCGCTTTCAGCAACAACAGGAATTGCTCTGACTACACAGAAGATAATTGCAATCCATGCCAAAGTCATTGTTATAAAATGAAGTGCAGGAGTACCGCTCCAAAGTTCAATTCCCGGAGTGTTTACAACAATCAAAAGCATAAATGCCGCAACTTTTGCAACAGCATAGCTTATTCTCATAAATCTTGATGCACATATGAATTTGCCCCAAGATGTTGACTGCATTGATTTTTCTCCGAAAGCTGTCATGCCTTTTGATAATGCAACGCTTCTTATTCCGTCAGTTGTAAATGCTCTTGCAACACATACAAGCGGAAATAAAATGCTTATCCAGCCCATTACTGCGAACACAATCCAGTATGAAACTTCAACAATTCTGTCGCCTAAAATGTCCAATACTGAACCCCATTCGGATGACTGATTTAATTTTCTTGCAAGATATCCGTCCAAACCGTCCATTGCAAATGCGATTGCTGTTAAGAAAAATGCAAGTACATAAGCCCAGGTTGTGTGAACGTATAGTAATGCGATTGCGGCAAATGCTACGAAAATTCTTGCCACTGATACTATATTTGCTAAATTATTTTTGATGTTCATTGATATCTCCTTTATAATATGCGCTGTCTTGCTCGTTTGCGTTTAACGAGTCTGCGGTTGTTGTCTCTGCAATGATTTTCTCATTTTTGCCAACAAGCCTTGCCCTCAGCTCACCCGCGCTTAGTTCTGGAAAGTGCAAAGTTTACTTCGTCTAACTCTTTAACTTTATCGCCTAGCATGATTTTTTCGGCTTCTTCAAGGATTTGTGTAACCATAAATCCGTTATCGCCGTCAGAACGAGCTTTAGAGCCTGTTGCGCAACAACTGATAAAATGTTGGCATTCAAGTTTTAAAGGCTCAATTTCAAGATAATCAAGCGAGATATTTTGTAAAGTATCTTTTTTGAAGTTGTCGTAAATTACTAGTTTGTCTTCTGCTACAGTGTCATCCAAAATTGCAGTAGCCTTAGTTCCTCTGACCAATAGCTGAACATGTTTTCTCGGAGTAATCCAGCTGTCTGAAATCTGACCTATTACGCCGTCTTCAAATTCAATTCCGATATGAGTAATATCCATAATTTCGTTTTGTTCTGATGAACATCCGATTGCAGAAATTACTCTTACAGGGTCTTTGCCTGTAACATAACTAATCATTGAAACATCATGCGGAGCTAAATCCCACATTACGCTTCTGTCATTTTTGAAGAAATTAACATTTAATCTGTCGCTTTGAGCATAAACGATATCACCTAATACACCTTCTTCAATGAGCATTTTTAATCTGTTTACCGCTGGATGATAAAGTAAAAGGTGTCCTACCATTAGAACCAATCCTTTTTCATGTGCCAATTGCGATAAATCTCTGGCTTCTGAGGCAAGTGTTGAAATAGGTTTTTCCACATATACATTTTTACCTGCTTCAAGCATGGCTTTTACGATTTTGTAATGTGTATGGCTCGGTGTTACTACACAAACGCCAGTTATTTCTTTATTGTTAATAATATCGTTAAAATCTTTTGTAACTTTAACACCGGGGTATTGTTCAGTTACTTTTTTGCGGTTTTCTTCATCGATATCGCAAACCGTATCCAAAACATTTAAATTATAGAAATTGCGGACAATATTTCTTCCCCAAACTCCGCAACCTATTACAGCTATTTTTTGTTCACTCATATTTTTCCTAATCCTTTATTTTTTTATCATACTCCGCAAAAATAATTTTGCAAATTGTTAATTATTGTATTGTTCTCTAGCTTTCGCCGCGTTCAATCTTATTTGATGTAACTGCTCATACCTGTCAAAGAAAATATCTCTGTCATCATCAGGGAAAAATTTAACAAGTTTGTTAAGCAGTTCTTGCGGGAATTCGGAATACTTAGCCATTTTGTCAAGAACTGTTTCGTTCATTGGATAAAGTGTTCTGAAATTTTTATTAAAAATTGCTTTACTTTCGGCTTCGGCTCTCTGTTCGTTTTCCATAACCTGTTTTCCGAGTTTGTATGTTACATAGTTTGTATCAAAATAAACAGGTGTATATTTTTTCATAATTATTCTCATTATGAAATCAAAATCAGCCATAAGCTTAAATTTTTCGTCAAAATAATTTTCTTTTTCAATCATAGACTTTTTGAAAAACATAGCTTGTCTTGCGCAAGGCATAACCTGAAATGCTGTATGCATAGCAGGTGCAAATAAGAACACAAACCCTTCGGGATGTCTGCAGTATGCAGGTGCAAATGTGAAATCAGCATTATTGTTTTCCATAAGATTTACGATATCATAAATTGCAGTAACATCGTGGATGAAATCATCGGGGCTTAAAAATGTTATATATTTACCTTTTGCATGCATAACGCCTTTGTTATAAGCATTAAATTTTCCGGTATCACGTTGAGAGAAAAATGTTAAATAACCTTGATTTTTATAATCTTTTAAAAATTCAATTGTACCGTCATCAGACCCGTTATCAATAATCAAATGTTCGATATTTGGATAAGTCTGCATGTCTAAAAGTTGAACAAGCAGGTTAAAACTGTCTGCCATGTTGTTTTGAAGTAAATTGTGTGTCGGTGTTATTACCGTTACCATCGGTTCCATGAAATTATACTCCTCATTTTCTAATAATATAGCACATTTTACGATGATTTTCTAATTATTAAGACATGTAAATTATGTGGACAAAATCACCCAAAAATATGTATTATGAGTTTAAATATAATTGTTAGTGTTTATTGAAATGAGGTTATTATGAGTCAATCGATTTCTTCGTATTCGCCTGCTCAAGTCGGGGCGCTTTCTGCTGTTTCTGGTGCAGTTTTTGGGTATGCTTTTGCTCCGGAAAAGTACAATCTAGAACAGCTTTTAACACAAAAAGCAGATGTATTTGAAAAATCAATTCCGCTTAAGAAAATTGGAAAAGATGTAAAACGAAATTCTGCTTATAAAGCTATTTCAGACGCCAGAAAAGCTGTAGTTCGTGCTGCTAAAGATAACAAGGTTGAAACAAAAATTGCAGAACTTATAAAAGCTCCTAATCTTGAAAAAGCATACGCTTCTATTCGCGGATTACTACCAAAAGCACGTGCGCAAAACGCAGTTCTTGTCGGAGTTGTCACAGGAATTTTCGGTGCATTTACTAAAATACTGTTTGGTAATCCTAATAGTTAGCATAAATATCTCTTAATATGTATTCTTCAAGAGATTTTTTCTCGCCTGATTTTGATTTCGGGTCATTAATCATAATGTCAAAAACGTATGTTTTGCCGCTTCTAGAAGTTATGTATCCTGCAAGAGCGCTTTCAGTGCAGTGTGTACCTGTTTTTGCATATAAATTGTCTTTGAAATACAGCATTCTTGATGATAAAGTTCCTTCACCCGGTGTTGGAAGAAGTTTTTTGAAATCTTCATCTCCTGCTTTTTTTAACAAAAATTCGGTCATGAAATCTGCTGTAATCATGTTGTTTTTGGATACACCGCTTCCGTCGACAATTCGTATCTCGTCGTGGATTAATCCGATTTTGTCAAAGTAAGCGTTTAGCATTTTTTCTGAGTTTTCAAAAGACCCTGTGTTATTGACAAATTTTGCGCCTGCCGCTTTGAAAACAGTTTCTGCAACAAGATTGTTACTGTTTTTTAAAGTTTCGAATACGGCAGTGCTTACCGGATGTTTAATTTCGCCGACAAGATAAACATTTGACGCCGGTGTTTTCTTTTGTGGGAAGTCTCCGAAATACTCTATTTTAGCATTTCTTATTGCATCTTCGGTTCTCAAAATAAAATATCTTTTTAAATAATTAATCGGAATTTGTTTTGAAATTTGTTTTTTTATTGTGCCTTCAACCGTAATTATGTCGGGAGAAATATTGTTGCTTCGTTTAAATACAACATTATTTTCGCTGCCTGTTGTTACAAGGTTCATAAATGTTGTCGGGTAAAATTTTGTTGTATAAATATTTGCGGGAGCATTTAGAGCAGTTGGGGCTACCACAATTGTTAAAAGATTTTTGTCTAAATTATAAGAGCTGAATTTTTGCATAAGCGGGTTTAAATCATCATCCCATTGCCAGCCTTCGCCCCATTCCATGCTATCAAAAATATAATCATCTACGTATATTTTTTTAGGTTCAATAATTTTTTTTGCTTTTGCCTGTTCAAATAATTTGTTTAAATCTGATGATGTCAAAAACGGGTCTCCGCTTAATTTTAAAAACAATTCATTGTTATTGTTTTTATAAAGTTTAGTAGAAAATTCATAATCTTTACCGAGTGTATCTATTGCGGCACTCAAAGTTACGGCTTTCAGTGTTGAAGCTGGAACTGACGGCTTTTTGTCATTAAGGCTGTATACAGTTTTGCCTGATTTTATTTCTTTAACTGAAACCGCTATTGCACCTTTATTTATTCCTGATTTGGAAATTGTTTTATCAATAGAGTTTGCAAAAGATTGTTGTGCTGTAATAAGTAATAACAATGCTGCTAATATTAGTTTTTTCATACGGTTAAAACCTCGTAATTTTCTCTTATGTCATTTATACAGGTGCATTTTGAGCGAAATTCATACATCTCATTAAAATCTAATTGCGCAGTCATAGCACCTTCATTTTGGTCTTTAATCTCGGTAACAGACTCTCCTTTATAGTCTATAATCCTTGAATGGCCTATGTTCCATTCGTCGTTTTCAATATATCCCGATTGAGTTAATGCTACCAGGAAAGTTTGATTTTCAACAGCTCTGCATCTGGTCATGCATTCCCAGGGAACAGGTTTTTTTAATCCCCACGCTGCACAATTAATAAGCAAATCGGCACCTGCTTTTCTGTAAGCTCTGTAAATTTCGGGAAATCTAATATCATAACATATGGTTAAACCTGTTTTAATCCCTTCAATGTCCACCATAACAGGATTTTTACCTGCTTCTACAAATTTATCTTCATCACTTCCGTAATATGAAAATAAATGGTTTTTTGAATATGTTGTGATAAGTTGGCCGCTGCGGTTTAAAACAGGACAGGTGTTATAATAGTGTTCATCCTCTTTTGTTATAAAACTGCCGCCGATAATCCATGTGTTATATTTTTTTGCAATTTCAGCAAGAAAATTGATTGTTTCGCTGTTATTTAAATCTTCTGCGGAGGCTCTGAAATTTTTTGGTGACCATCCTGCAGTCCAAACTTCGGGCAAAATAATAATATCAACATCTTGTTTTACGTCTCTTTCAATAAGCTGTTGGACTTTGTCAAAATTAGCTTGTTTTTCAGCAATTTTTGAACACATTTGAATTGCAGATATATTTATTTTTTTGCTTTTTGTTTGTCCCATAATTTGTTTTTAACTGCCTCTTTATAAAGTTCGGGAGCTTTTGCTTCCAAATCAAATAATTGATTTTTTATTTTATCTTTAATCTGTTCGATTTCTTCGTCTGTCGCATTTTTGTTTACATAAATAGGGTCACCGTAAACATTTAAAATATTGCAATCAAAAATCGGTGTTTTCATTTTATCCCATGACGGTAAAGATATAAATGTTTTTTGCGGTGAATACCAGTGTGCAGTAACAATTGGCGCGCCTGTTTTTTGAGCAAGTTTTATGGCTCCGCTTTTAACCTTGTGTAAAGGACCTCTTGGTCCGTCAAGCATAATTGCTACGCTTTCACCTTGTTCAAGTAGTGAAATCATTTGCATAGTAGAAGATACAGCCCCTTTTTTACCAGCCGAACCCCTAACTGTCTTAAACCCCATTTTTTCAACGACTCTGGCGATAATTTCACCATCCATTGAGTTGCTTATCTGAATGCTTAAATGAGCTTTATCCTCAATACCATATACCAGAAACTGATTTTTATGCCACATTGCATAAATACAGGGTGTTAAATTTTTATTGTTATGTTCCACAATGTGTGTAAAAAACTCTTGTATATGCATTATAGCGTAAGCTGTATTACCTATAAAATCTATATTATTATCGTTTATTAATCTGACCATGCTTATTATTATATCATGTTCTTGAAATTTTTGGCAAAATAGTTTATAATAAAAAAGTAAATACGAAAGGAGTTTGAAATGAGATTATT
>CAJUPC010000043.1 GCA_910588555.1 Candidatus Gastranaerophilales bacterium | reverse complement strand
AAAAGATTAGAAGTGCTAAGTATAAGTTTACTAAAGCTACGGACCACATGAAATCATTAGGATTAATTGGGCCATATAGCAGCACTGACGCGTTTGTTGATGAACTGCAAAAGTATTTTAAGATTGCTAAACGTTGTGACGCGGAACATATTAGAGCATGCTGGCCTACGGATACTGTTAAATTAGAAGACGGGAAAGAATGGGAAATATCTAAAACCAAAACAGGTAAACAGTTAAAAATGAAAGATGACGATACACACGATTATTCAAGTGACAATGTTGGGATAATTACAGCTGACGGTACGCCGATGATTCTTAACTACAACAAAAAATGTGAGTCTTTAGACCCGATGAAAACGTATGGGTGGTCTACTTCTAACGGTAAACCTGAAAGTAATGCTACGGCTGGTTGTGTTGCGGCGGTATTTGAAATAAATGGACACAGTAGGCCGAATACATTTAGAAAAGATGTTATTGCGTTTAACGCTAACGGTTTAGGTTCATCCTGCGCGATTGAAGTAAACGGCAAATGTTTTGGCGCACCGTTTAGACCAACTCCAATGACATATGCAGAATGTCAAGCTGCAGTAGCAGAAGGTAAATTAGACATACAATATTGCTATTATGACAACGATTACTGGGCTGGTGCTGTAAAACAATGTAACGGTACCTCAAACATGCCAACACTGGCAGACCTTGGAAAATTTGCCTCACTACTTTACGAGGGCAATCCGGCAATAGGAGCAACAAGCAATGTACAGAACCTAACTTACAACGGCAAAGCCTCTGAGCTAGGTCTTCCTGAACCGTCCTTCTATGTTTGGTCAGGTAAGGAGTTAAATAGCAGATACGCGGACGACAGGTACTGCAACACCACGTACACGTACTGGACCAACTACGACCGCAACGGCTCCAACGGTTTGGGGCTGTGTGTACTTGATTAAGTATTCAATAAAAAGATGTGAACGCTATCGCATTTCACACCTTTTTTATTTTCTTTTTGCTTAATTTTCTTGTTTGCGGTACAATTATATCGAACATTAGAAGTGTATAACAAAATGCGCACAAGATGTGCGAGAAAGGTAAGTATGACAATACCGGAAACAAAAAAATTCCAAATTGAAATCGGCGGTAAAGAAGTTACTGTTGAAACAGGAAAATACGGTCAGTCTACTAATGGTTCGGTTACAGTAAGATGTGGTGATACAATGTTATTTGTTCACTGCGTTGTTTCTAAAGAACCGCGTGTAGGTATCGACTTTTTCCCATTATTAATCGATTATGAAGAAAGAATGTCTTCAATCGGACGTATCCCCGGAGGTTACAACCGTTCTGAGGGTAAAGCAAGTGACAAGGCTATCCTTGTTTCACGTTTGATTGACAGACCTATCAGACCTTTATTCCCTAAAGGTTACAGAAACGATATACAAATCGTAGCTCAATTATTCAGCTACGACCAGCAAAATCAGCCCGATACTTTGGCTATGCTCGGTGCTTCATGTGCTTTAATGCTTTCAGGAGCTCCGTTTGAAGGTCCTATCGGGGCAGTTAGAGTTTCTCGCGATGAAAACGGAAACTTAATCGCTAACCCGACTCACCAGCAAGCTGACAAATCTGACCTTGATATCGTTGTATCAGGTACTCATGACAGCGTTATCATGGTTGAAGCAGGATGTAAATTCGTTACGGAAGACGATATTATGGCTGCTGTTGAATTCGCACAAGGCGAAATCAGAAAACAATGCGAAGCTCAGGTTGAATTTGCTAAACTTTGCGGAGTTGAAAGACAAGAATTCGTTAATCCTTACGATACAACAGAAATCAAAAATATTATCAACGAAACAGCTCACGATATGATTTTTGACGCTTATCACAACTTTGACAGAGCTTACAGACAACAAAAACTTGAAGAAGCTAAAAAGCTTGTCAAAGAAAAAATCGACGCTTTGCCCGAAGATGATTACAGCAAAAAAATCATGGAAGAAACAGGCATTGACTTTGTTGCAGAAGAATTCAAAAACGCAGAAAAGAAAATTATGCGTACAATGATTTTGGATGAAGGCGTTAGAGCTGACGGAAGAAAACCTCATGATGTTCGTCCTATCTGGTGCGAAGTAGGTGTTATCCCCCGCGCTCACGGTTCAGCTGTATTTACAAGAGGACAAACTCAGGTTCTTTCAGTTGCAACTTTAGCAGGCCCTGCTATGAAACAAGAACTCGACGGTGTTGACCCCGAAACAGAAAAAAGATATATGCATAAATATATTTTCCCGGGCTTCTCTGTTGGTGAAGTTAAACCTTTAAGAGGCCCCGGAAGACGTGAAGTAGGTCACGGAAATTTAGCCGAAAGAGCTAATGTTCCTGCACTTCCGTCAGAAGAAGAATTCGGATACACTATACGCGTAACTTCAGACGTATTGGAATCAAACGGTTCAACTTCAATGGCTTCTACTTGCGGTTCTTCAATGGCATTGATGAATGCCGGTGTTCCGGTTAAATCGATGATTGGCGGCGTTGCAATGGGTATGATCACAGAAGAAGGTAAAGAACCTGTAGTTTTAACTGATATTCAAGGTATCGAAGACTTTTTAGGCGATATGGACTTTAAAGTTACCGGTAATGACACAGGTATTACAGCTCTTCAAATGGATATGAAAGCAAAAGGTATTGCAAACGACACATTACGCCGTGCTTTGGCTCAAGCTAAAGAAGGCAGATTGCACATCTTAGGCAAAATGAGAGAAGCAATCACTCAACCTGGACCAATGTCACCGTTTGCACCAAGCATTTCTACTATGACAATTCCGACAGCAGATATTGGAACAGTAATCGGACCTGGCGGAAAACAAATCCGTGCGATTATTGACGCGTCTGGCGCAGAAATCGACATTCAAGATTCAGGTGTAGTAACAATTACATCTAACGATCAGGAAGGTGCTGAAATCGCTAAGAGAATGATTAAAGAACTTACTTTTAAACCCGAACAGGGAATGGTATTAAAAGGAAAAGTTGTAAGAATTATTCCTATCGGCGCATTCGTAGAACTTGCTCCCGGCAAAGATGGTATGGTTCACATTTCACAAGTTTGCAACGAACGTATTGAAACTATTGAACCACATCTTCAAATCGGACAGGAAGTTATCGTTAAAGTTGTTAAAATTGATGAAAAAGGCAGAGTAAACCTTACTATTAAAGGCGTTTCTGACGAAGAAAAAGCTTCAGTTCAATAACTTAAACAAAGCAAAACAAAAAAGGATTGGTTTTACACCAATCCTTTTTTTAATGAAAATTTTAACCTATAATTTCATGATACAATTGGGGATTATTATATTTAATATATGCAATTCCTTCCTCATCAGATACTGCAAATTTATGAAAATCCACAGGGTGGTCATAACTATAGTGAACAAGCATTTGTTCAAGTTTTGCCATTTTTAAATCTTTAGAAGCATCTTTATCAAGAAAATATCTTGCCGAACCTCCGAATTCTTTAATATATTTTACCAATGCTTGTTTTAAATCAGACGGATTTTGGTTTTTCATATAACATGCAACTGCATTTATAGTAGTCTCAAAACCTGCATAAGGACTTTGAACATCTATAACTGTATTATTTGGTCTATAATTTCTCAACAAATCAAAAACCTGCATTGAAATTTTTCTAGCTTCACCATCTGACAAAGGTTTTCTATATTCTGAATATTTAGAATTTACAAAATCTGAATTCCTTAAAAATACTTGTCTTCCTTCTTTTGAAAACATATTCAAAATTGGAATAAACTCAAAAACTCCAAGAGTCAAGACTTGAGGATTTACCTTTGCAACACCTGGGAATTTTGTAAAAATTTCTGCAACAGCCTGCTGGGCTGCACGGCAATCAAGCATATTCTTATTACTAAATTCTGTATATAATTTTACAGTTGTATCAACAACATCATCAGCTGACATTAATCTGTCATCTTCGGGCAGCTCTACATCTTGTACTGCCAAAAGTTTGCTTAGTATATATGCGTCTGATACAGAATTATGTTCTTTAACAAATTTGATAAATTTATTTGATATAGCACGGGGCATAAAGTTTGTTTCGGCTCTTAGATTTTCCTCAAGAGCTTCTTGAAGATTACCGACAATTACGACCTCACCTTCTGCCGTATCAAATCTGTATTCATTAACATCATATTGTTTAACTACATCTTGTAACAGTTCCTCTGTAGATTTGTGGACAATTTCTTCACTAACTTGAGGCTGAGCTTCTAGTTTATCAAGTTCTGCAAACATTTCATCATAATAAGCCTGTTTTTCATCATGCAGTTTTTGTAATCTTGCAGCCTCTGCTAATCTGTTAGGTTTAATATTGTGAGCGTAATCAAGCAGTTCTTGAAACTCTTCATTCTGACCGTCAACTCCATAAGCATTAAAGAACATTTGAATTGTGTCTTTCATCATAAAGGAACGTAATTCTCTGCGTCCATTATCCTGCCAGTATGCATCCATCTTTTGTTTCTGAGATTTTGATAAAAGTTCGGGGCTGTCAAAAAAGTAACTCATTTCGGGCGAAACTTGAAGTCTTTCAAGAACAACAGAGTTAATCTCGCTCATATATTTTGCAACAAAGCCCAAAGAAGCTTCATCTCTTACGCTTGTTTTTTTAAGTTGTTTTTTTGTTTCATCAGCGCTGCCTTTGCCTTTTATAAGAGCGTCAGATAATTTGTCTACTTCCCAGTCTTTAACATGCTCAAACCTATTCTTTTGAGGTATTACACGAGCAGTAGAAACCGGTTTTAAATTACCGGCACTGCGACTTTCAATAGGTTTTTTCGGTTTGTATTCGTACGGAAATTCTTCTCTTGTTGCGGTTAGAGATTTCCAGAATGAATTATTCGGAAATTTAATTCCGAAAGCTCTTAACGTATCATATTCTATAGGACTTAGACCGTTATAATGAACTGATACATCTTTTTTAAAATCAGCGTTGATTTCTTTTAAAGTTTTTGCTTCTGTATAAATCTTTTTAAGAATATAATGCCCAAGATTATCTTTACCGTTTTTGAACAGAGATTTATTTTCTTCACGCATTACATCAATTTCAGCTAAAATTCCTGTTTTTACTTTTCTGTTAGGAGTATCTGTCAAATCTTTAAACAAAGGTTCGTCAGGAAAAATCCTTTTCACCTGTTCAAGATTTTTAGTTTCATTAATATCATCAAATACGAGTTTAAGCATTTGAGCAGGCGGCATTTTTTGTCTGTCTAAATAATCAGCATTCAAATAGTCTTTCATAGTTTCAGGCATACCGTTTTTATTAAATGGCTGTGCATAAAAGTTTTCAGGCGTCCTGAAAAGACGTGCGGTAAAAGTTAAATCATTGTATGCAATGGGGTTATATGCATTATTTTGAACATTTGTTTTTTGCTGTTTTTTCAAATTTTGAGTGTTAGTATAGACATTAAATGGGGTAATTGCTTGTATTTTCATTATTTTTCTCCTGTGTAAAAAAAAACTGATAAAAAAATTTTTTGCTATTTTGTTAATAATATTTAACAAGTTTTTGTGATAAAATTAATTCGGGAGGGACTTATGACAGATGTAATAACTATCGGCAGTGCAACAATGGACGTATTTGTAGAAAGCGACGATGCAAACATTGTTTCTGTGTATACAAAAAATAAGAAATCAGAATTTATGAGCTATCCTTATGGTGCAAAAGTTGAAATTGAAGACTTCACATCGCAGGTTGGCGGCGGCGGGGTTAATACTGCCTGCAATTTTGCACATCTTGGATTTAACACCGGTGTTATTTTCAAAATCGGTGATGACATTTATTCTGAGGGAATTTTGGAAAGTTTTAAAGGTAAAAATATTGATTTATCCAATATAATTCAAGACCCGAAAATCAGCACGGGATTTTCTATTATCTTAGTAAGTTTTCAGGGCGACAGAACAGTTCTTGCGCACCGCGGTGCTAATGCAAAACTTAAAAAATCTGATATAAATTTTGACGCAATAAAATCTGCAAAACTATTGTATATTGCTCCACTAAACGGCGACAGCACCAAAATCCTTGATGATATCGTAAATTTTGCAAAAGATAATGACGTGAAGGTTTGTTTTAACGCCGGCTCTTCAAGTCTTAAAAAAGGATTTAATTATCTGAAAAAAATCCTTGAAAATGCACATATAGTTGTAATGAATAAAGAAGAAGCCGTTATGGCAACACAAATTCAGGTTCGTCCGGACACAAAAGACGAAAAATTCTCGGAAGAACTTATTCATCCAGACATAAAACAAATCTTCCAAAAGCTAAAAGTTAGAGATTACCAAATAATAATTATAACAGACGGCGGACGCGGTGCTTATGCTTATGACGGAAAAAATTACTACCACTGCCCGATATTCGACGGTCCCGTAACATCTACACTTGGAGCAGGCGATGCATTTGCGTCAACTCTTTGTGCTTCATTATGGAAAAACGGGCCGAATATAGAAAAAGCCTTAATGTACGCGTCTGTTAATTCTGCAGGGGTTGTTTCACAATTCGGAGCAACACAAGGTTTAATGACATTTGATGAAATTGAACAAAAACTAAAAGATAATCCGGATTACAAGGCAATAAAGCTATAGTTTGATAAATAACACATTTTATAGTATTATTGAAAAAAAGGAGAGAATAATGGGATATAAAATTTTATCAAAAATAGAACTATGTCCAAATCAATACGAAATCACAATTGACGCGCCTTATGTTGTAAGAAACGCACAGGCAGGACAGTTTATAATATTCAGAGCAGACGAAAACAGCGAAAGAGTACCTTTAACAATCGCTGATGTAAATAAAGAAAAAGGTGAATTAACTTTAGTATTTATGGCAGTGGGTTATTCTACCAAAAAACTTGCAGCATTGAATGAAGGCGATGAAATTCATGATATTGTCGGACCTCTGGGTCAGCCCACACACATTAAAAAATACGGAACGGTAGTTTGCCTTGCAGGCGGCTACGGCGCAGCTCCATGTTATTTGATTGCAAAAGCTTTTAAAGAAGCAGGCAACAAAGTTTATATGATAATGGGCGCAAGAACAAAAGATTTAATCTTCTGGCAGGATAAAATGAAAGACGCTTGTACAGAATTATTCATAACCACAGACGATGGCACACTGGGTGAAAAAGGTTTTGTAACACAGGTCCTTCAACGAATTATGGATAATGAAAAAATAGATTATGCAATAGCCGTAGGTCCTATGCCAATGATGAGAGCAGTGGCGGATTTAACCCGCGATAAAGGGATTTATACTGAAGCAAGCATGAACCCGATTATGGTAGACGGAACGGGAATGTGCGGAGCCTGCCGCGTTACTGTCGGCGGAGAGACCAAATTTGCCTGCGTAGACGGTCCTGATTTTGATGCTCACAAAATTGACTTTGACGAAGTTATAAATAGAACAAGAATTTACAAAGATCAGGAAAGAAAACGCGACCAAAACTGCAATTTGATAAAAATGGCAGAAAAACAATAAAAACAGCGACTGACCAAGATATAAAAAGTATCACCAAAAACGTTAAAAAGGATAAAAAATGATTAAAGATATTCCGTTCTGTCCGCTAATGAGCGCAGGTTCAGATATTGATAAAGTTTGCACACAGGAACGCTGTGCATGGTATATACCGAGCGTTAAAAAATGTTCAATGTATATGCTTGCATATAATGCGTTGCAGGAAACAAACCTAAGACAACAGGCAGTAAAAAAATAACTTCACATTGAAAAAATATTCCAAAACTGGTAGCAGGATTAAAAAACTACAAAATTGGTAAAATTATTTCAATATTGGTAGCAGGGTAAAAAAAAATGAAAATATTAGTTTGCATAAAACAGGTTCCCGATACAACAGATATCAAGTGGACCGAAAATAACACAATCCAGCGTGAAGGCGTAGAAAGCATTATTAACCCTTATGATATTTATGCTATCGAAGAAGCGTTAAAATTGAAGAAAATAATATCTGATACTGAAATTACCGTTCTCACAATGGGACCTCAGCAGGCAACAGAAATGCTTAAAAAAGCAATTGCGGTAGGATGCGATAAAGGCGTTTTGATTTCTGATAAAAAATTTGCAGGCGCAGATACTTATGCAACAAGCACAACTTTAGCCGCAGCAATCAAATCTAAATTTGCAGATTTTGATTTAATAATTTGCGGACAATTTGCAATTGACGGCGACACTGCACAAACAGGCCCGAGCATTGCAGAAAAATTAAATATTCCGCAGGTTACATTTGTGAAAGAACTTGATAAATGCGATGGAAAATCAATTTATGCAATACGCGAACTTGAAGAAGGTATTGAAACAGTAAAAGCGGAATTCCCCGCACTTATTTGTGTTATGAAAGGATACGAAGAGCCGACACGTCCGACAATTAACGGGATTAAAAAAGCTCAATTCTCTGAAATTGAAACTTATTCAATGGAAGATATTGGCTTAACTGCCGAACAGGTAGGAATAAAAGGTTCGCCGACTTATGTAAGCAGAGCATTCCGCCCCGAACATAACAGAGGTGAATGCAGTTTGTGCACTGACTGCGCGGAATTAGCTCAAAAAATAAAAGAATACGGAGGAATTAATGAGTAATATTTTGTTATATGCAGAAGTTACAAAAGAAAATTATCTCCATACTGTTTTGTTTGAACTTGCGAACAAGGCGCAAGAACTTGCCCCAAAATTGAATAATGCGGAAGTTTCAGCGCTCTTAATCTGTAAAAAAGGTTTGGCGGAACTTTATAAAGAAGCTTTTATAAATTCGGGTTTTGATAATGTTTATATCACAGAAGACAACAGATTTACATATTATTCAACAGAATTGTACGCGAGAACAGCGATTGACATTGTAAAAGAAGTTAACCCAGAAATTATTTTAATCGGCGCAACCACTCAGGGCAGAGATTTGGCACCTAGAATTTCATCAGCACTTCACACAGGCTTGACTGCGGATTGTACAGGTTTGGACATAAACGAAAAAGGTCAATTAGCGGCAACTCGTCCGACGTTTGGCGGAAAACTTATGGCAACAATTTTGTGCAAAACACATCCACAAATGGCAACAGTAAGGCCTAAGGTCTTTAAACCCGCGCCCGAAAATATTATTAAAGATACAAAATTTATCTATAAAACACCTGACATTGATAATATCATCAAAAAAGTCGAGTTTATTGAGTTTACAAAAAAATTAAACACAACGATTAACGAACTTGACAGCGCAAATATTATCGTAGCAGGCGGCAGAGGCATGAAAAACGAAGCAGGATTTGAGCTATTAAAAAATCTTGCAGAAAAAATAGGAGGCACAGTAGCTGCAAGCCGCGGAGCTGTTGACATGGGTCTTGCTTCATCAGATATTCAAATCGGTCAGACTGGCAAAACTGTTGCTCCCAAATTGTATATTGCCTGCGGAATTTCGGGTGCAATTCAACACACAATCGGTATGAGCGAAAGCGACAAAATTATTGCGATAAATATTGATGAAAAAGCCCCTATCTTTGAGATTTCGGACTGTGCAATAGTTGGAGATGTGTTCGAGATACTCCCAGAGTTAACAAACATCTTGACAAAAAACGAAAAATAGTAAATAATGAGTTAAAGTACAGGAGGCATTTACATGGCAAAAATTTTGTATAATTTTTCTAAAACCCTTGTGCCATGCTGTGATTGCCCCCCCCCGACAAGCCGAACAGAGGTACGAACGAAGTGAGAGACGAACAAACATAATCGGAAATCGCGCTTTTCGATTTGTTTGTGAGCGGTACCGTTTAACGCGAGGCGCAGGTAACGGGATAAACTTTTGTAAAGCATTTTTGGGTAGTTTTTTAGACTGTTTTGAAACAGTCCTTTTGTGCTGCAGAGTTTTTC
>CAJUPC010000042.1 GCA_910588555.1 Candidatus Gastranaerophilales bacterium | reverse complement strand
AAGAGCAATCACATTTTAGGGATATAAAAAATTTTGATGGCAAAGATGAAAAATATATTTATTTCAACGGTAAAAAATTAATTAATCTTTCCTCAAATAATTATCTTGGATTTGCTGATAACAAATCTTTGACACAAGAATTTATTGATACAATAGGTGACGAATATTCATTTGGAAGTGCTTCTGCAAGACTTTTGACGGGTACATTACCCATATACAAAGAACTTGAAGATTTAATTGCAAATTTATACAACAAAGACTCTGCTCTTTTATTTAACAGCGGATACCACGCAAACGTAGGGATAAACAGTTCAATTGCCGGCAAAGGTGATGTAATTTTTTCAGATAAACTCAATCACGCAAGCATAATCGACGGTATGAAACTTTCTGATGGGAAATTTTTCCGCTATCCACACAATAATATGGAAGCTTTGGAAAAACTTTTAATTCGCGAAAGAAATAATTTTAACAACGCTGTAATTGTTTCTGAAAGCGTATTCTCAATGGATGGAGATATTGCAGATTTAAAAAAACTTGTTGAACTTAAAGAAAAATTCAATTGTATTTTAATCCTTGATGAAGCGCACGCATTTGGAGTTTTCGGCCGAAAAGGACTTGGCGTGACTGAAACTCTCGACATAATTGACAAAGTTGATATAATTGTAGGTACTTTCGGCAAAGCAATCGGCTCAATGGGTGCTTTTGCAGTCGGAAACAAAACCCTTATTGATTATTTAACCAATAAAGCACGTTCGTTTATATTCTCAACCGCATTACCGCCAATAAATATTGCTTTTACAAAATGGATTATTGAAAATAAACTGCCTCTAACATTTGAAAAACGTATGAATATGCTGCAAATCGCTAAAAACGCAGGCAGTGACAGTCATATAATTCCGGTAATTATCGGCGAAAATAAAGAAACCGTTGAAACTTGTGATATCCTTTATAAAAACGGATTTTTCACACTTCCAATACGACCGCCTACCGTACCAGAAGGGACTTCAAGATTAAGACTTTCACTCACAACAGATATCACGGAACAGGAATTACAAAATGCAATTACACTGGCTAAACAAAAATAATAACGACAAATTAATAATCTTTTTTGCAGGCTGGAGCTTTGATTATAAGCCGTTTGAGTTTTTGCAATGCGAAAATTTTGATGTTTTAATGGTTTATGATTATTCTGTAATAACAGACGAATGTGACGCAATCCGATTATTAAATTATAATCAATATTTTCTGGCAGCCTGGTCTATGGGGGTTTTTACAGCATATCAAATGCGCGATGAACTTCCAAAATTCGACAAAAAAATCGCAATAAACGGCACCCCTTTCCCTGTAGATGATGAATTCGGCATCCCGCAAAAACCTTTTTTACTCACACTTCGCCATGCAAAAACTGGTCTGGAGGGCAAATTCTATCAAAACATTTTCAACTCTACCGAAGAGTTTGAAAGATATATGAAAAAAACTGTTGATCGCACAATTGAAAACCGGGTAAAAGAATTACAATGTCTTTATGATAGAATAAAAGTAACTGAAAAAACTTACGAACACTTCTATGATAAAGCTCTGGTAAGCACGCAGGACAAAATTATACCGACCAAAAATCAACTTAATTTTTGGCAGGATAAAGCAGAAACTATTGAAAGCGGACATTTTCCGTTCTATAATTTCAAAAGCTGGAATGAAATATTATGCAGGTAAACCCCAAGTTAATAAAAAATCAATTTGAAAAAAGTTTTGAAACATACAGCCAAAATGCCATTGTTCAACAGGTTATGGCACAAAAACTTATTGAAGAACTTTGCAAAATCCGCACACAATATAAAAATGTGTTAGAACTCGGTTCAGGCACAGGGCTATTAACTAAAGAAGCTGCGCAAGCGTTAGTTTTTGAAAAATATTTTGCAAACGATTTGGTTGAAAAATCAAAAAAATATATAACGGAAATTATTCCAAATGCCGTATTTTACGGCGGAAACGCAATAAAAATAAAACCGTCTAAAAAACCTGATTTAATCATTTCAAATGCGATGTTCCAGTGGTTCAAAAATCTTGCAAAAGTATCCGAACACTGCAAAAATCTTCTCGAAAAAGACGGTATATTAGCGTTTACAACATTTTCAGAAGACAATTTCAAAGAAATCAGAGAACTGACAGGACTTTCTTTAGAATATAAATCGCTTGACGAGATTATTCAAATTTTGGAAAAAGATTTTGAAATTTTGTATAAAGAAGAATTTACACACCAATTAAAGTTTAACAACCCGTTAGAACTTCTTGCCCACATGAAAAACACCGGCGTAAATTCCCTAACCTCAAAACATTGGACTTTTAAAGAAGTTAAAGAATTCTGCGATAATTATAAAGAAAAATTCCCCGAAATCTCATTAACATATTCACCTATCGTAATAATTTGCTTGAAAAAATAGTTTGATTAATATAAAATATGAGTGTAAAGTTTACACTTAAGAAAATATAAATGGATGTGAAATATGAGTAATCAAAACGAAAACATTAGAAATATAGCAATTATCGCACACGTTGACCACGGTAAAACAACCCTTGTTGACTGTTTGCTTAAACAGGCAGGTGCATTCCGCACTAACCAGCAAGTTCAGGAACGTGTATTAGACAGCAACGATTTGGAAAGAGAACGCGGAATTACAATTCTTTCCAAAAACATTTCAATTAATTACAAAAACACAAAAATCAATGTTGTAGACACCCCCGGTCACGCTGATTTCGGCGGTGAGGTTGAACGTGTTTTAGGTATGGTTGACGGCGCTTTATTAATCGTTGACGCGGCAGAAGGTCCAATGCCTCAGACAAGATTTGTTCTTTCAAAGGCTTTAGAATTGGGTTTGAAAATCATTGTTGTTATCAATAAAATTGACAAACCCGCAGGCGAACCTTTAACTGCGTTGGACAAAGTTTTTGACTTGTTCACCGAATTAACAGACAGAGAAGATTTAATTGATTTCCCTTTCATTTTCGCAAGCAGTTTAAACGGCTTTGCAATCAAAGATTTGGACGATGAAAGAAAAGATATGATACCTTTGTTGGATTGCATTATAGAAAACATTCAACCTCCAAAAGGCGATGCTGAAAAACCGTTCCAATTCCGTGCTACAACACTTGATTACAACGAATATGTAGGCAGAATTGTTATCGGACGTATCGAAAACGGTTCCGTTAAATCTCAAGAACAGGTTTGCGTGGTTCACGCAGACGGCTCGCAGGAACGCGGAAAAATCACAAAACTTTTCGGTTTCCATGATTTGGGACGAGTTGAAATCGAAGAAGCTTTTGCAGGAGATATCGTTGGTATTGCAGGATTTTCCGACGTTCAAATCGGCGAAAGTATTTGTTCATTATCAGACCCTCAGCCGTTGCCGTTAATCAAGGTTGACGAGCCGACTTTACAAATGAATTTCTCTGTTAATGACAGTCCTTTTGCAGGTCAGGAAGGTAAATTTGTAACTTCGCGCCAAATCAGAAAAAGACTTTATGACGAACTCGAAAAAAACGTAAGTTTGCGTGTTGAAGATACTGACTCTACAGACGTATTCAGAGTTTCAGGCAGAGGCGAACTTCACTTAGGAATTTTAATCGAAACTATGCGCCGTGAGGGATACGAGTTTCAAGTTTCTAAACCGGAAGTTATCTATAAATCAATTGACGGTCAGCATTGCGAACCTTATGAAAATTTAATCGTAGATGTTCCCGAAAGCTATGCAGGTTCTTGTATTGACAGACTTTCAGGCAGAAAAGCCGAAATGAAAGAGATGAACAATGCCAAAGGCAGAACAACAATGGTATTCCACATTCCTGCACGCGGTCTTATCGGTTTCAGAAGCGAATTTATCAGAATGACACGCGGCGAAGGGATTATGTACCATACATATCTTGAATACAGACCATTCGCAGGTGATATTCCACGTCAAAGAAACGGTTCAATTATCGCACACGAACAGGGCGAAGCAATTCCTTATGCATTGGCTCAGTACGAAGACAGAGGAACTTTCTTTGTAACTCCGAAAACAAAAGTTTACCGTGGTATGATTATCGGCGAATGCAATAAACCGCAAGACATTGTTGTTAATATTTGTAAGACAAAAAAATTAACCAATATGAGAAGCGCAACAGCTGACGTAATGGTAACTTTGCAAGCTCACAAAGATATGTCGCTCGAAGAATGCATGGAATACATTGCAGACGACGAACTTGTTGAAATCACGCCGGAAAACGTGAGAATTAGAAAAGCAGATTTAACTAAAAAAATCTACAATTAGAACAATTTATAATTTCAAAAAAGTCAGCTTCTTTAATAAGAAGCTGACTTTTTATTATTTATTATATTCATGCTGGAAAGCCCAAGCAGAATGATTATGAATGCTTTCAAAAGCTTCACAATCAACTTCAAACTCGTTTACTACAGGATGATTGCGAAGTTTTACTACAACTTCGCGCAAAACATCCTCAACAAATCTTGGATTTTCCCATGCTTTTTCCGTAACAAATTTTTCATCCTCACGTTTCAATAGAGGATAAACAGGACAAGAAGCACAAGCTTCGACAAGTTCAATCAAATCCTCAAGCCAAACCTGTTCTGTTTCATCATAGGAAATTTTAACGCTAATAAATGCACGTTGATTGTGAGCACCATTTTCCGAAATTTCTTTAGAACAAGGGCATAAAGTTGTTACCGGAACAACAACACCCAAAATAAATTTGTAATTTCCATCCTCAATTCGACCTTGAAACGAACAATTATAACTCATTGGTGCCAACAAACCCGTTACAGGAGATTTTTTGTCAATAAAATATTTAAATTTAAATTCCAACTCACCTGTTTCTGCTTCCAAATTATGAATAATTTTTTCTAAACAACCTTTAATATCCACACCTAAAAGATTTTTATTTCTCCACTCTGTCAGAACCTCAACAAATCTTGACATGTGGGTGCCTTTATAATCTCTCGGCAACGATACACTTACTTTAGCTTTGGCACTTACAACCTGATTAGAGCTGTTTTTTCTTTGCACGATTAGAGGCAGTTCAAGGTGTTTAATCCCGACTTTTTGTATATCTACATTTCTATTATCTTTTAAATTTTGAATATCTCTTAACATTTTTTAATATTTCCTTTAAATTTAGCAAAAATTTTAAGCAATTATACTTTATATAAATATAAAGCTCTCTCTTCTTATTTAAACGGATAGGCCTTGAAAAAGATTTTTAATCTCAAGGTCTTTTTTTTGTTTTTTATCACCTTGCGTAAATACTGGTTGAATTTTCATTACTTTGGTCAGTCACTTCGCTTTATTGTCATTCTGAACTTGTTTCAGAATCTCATCTAGCACTCGTTCCCGTTTTATGTCATTTATTGTTTATCCAACAAACTTCTTATTCTCAAATATCTGTCCAATTCGCCTCTGAACTTTGCCAGATTTTGATAAAAAGCATTAGGCATTAATACTCTGTTGTCATATTTCGGGTCAAGAATATAAACTGTCGGAAAACCGCCGATACCAACTTCTTCTGCCATTTTCTTTGTATCTTCGGTTTCTTCAACATTTATCATTACGAAATTAAATTTATCTTTATAAACCCTACTCAAAGTTGCAAATTTAGGCATAAATCTTAAGCAATATCCGCACCAGTCAACATAGAATACAGCTAACATCGGTTTTTCCGACTTCAAAGCTTCATCATAAGTAATTCCGATATGATATTCTGACGGATGTTTAGGCGCGTTCATTGATGTAACGGCAATCCCTGCCGCAGACACTCCTGCCAAAGCTAAAATTATCCCTAAAGTTACTAATATTTTCTTTCTCATACATATCCTCCGTAATACAATTATACTACAAAATATCGGATATTTACAAATTTATTTTTTAATAAATCTTAATATTAGACTTGAAATTTTATATATTATAATATATACTAAATATATATAGTAGTATATACCCCATTGTGTTGTCTTAATTGAAGGAGTTTACAAGATTTATGAGAGAAGATTCATTGATTGAAATGAAAAAGACTGACAAGTCGTCTAATCCAGCAAAAAATGAGATTATCGACGCAACAACCGACACTGTACTTGCAAATTACATTAGAGAAATTTCAGATTACCGTTCACTAAGCACTGCAGAAGAAAGAGAAATCGCAAAAAAAGCTCACGAAGGTGATGAAAATGCTAAACAACAATTGATTGAAGCTAACTTAAAACTTGTTGTTACTATTGCAAAAAAAGCTATCCACATGTCAAATCTTCCCATGATTGACTTAATTCAAGAAGGAAATCTCGGGCTTATGGCAGCAGCAGAAAAATTTAACTACAAACTCGGCTACAAATTCGCAACTTACGCAAGCTGGTGGATTAAACAGGCTATGTTTAAAGCAATCTCCGAACAATCTCACTGCATGAAAATCCCTGTTTATATTCAAGAAACACTTTCTAAATTTTCAAAAATCAAAAGACAAATGGAAAACGAAAACAATTGTCAGGTGAAAACAGAAGATGTTGCAAAAAAAATGAATATTTCACCGGAAAAAATTGATACATTTCTAAATGCATATTCAAAAACAATTTCAATTGAAAGCGGTCTTGATAACGGTGACGGCAAAGAAATGAATGTTGCTGACATCATAGAAGATGAAAAAGCTTCAGCAACAGAAGAAGTTGAATTTGAAAACTTACGCACAGATATTCTTAATGTCGTATCAACATTAAAAGAACGTGAACAAGAAGTTGTAAAAATGCGCTACGGACTTGAAAACTCCGCAAAAATGACGCTTGAAGAAATCGGCAACATTTACGGAGTAACAAAAGAATGTATCCGCCAAACAGAATTGAGAGCACTAAAGAAAATGCGATTCTCCGTGTTAGGTCAGGAGGTTCTATCATCATACGTAGGTTAATTTTTTGTGTGCATTCTTAAAATAAGTGTAAAGCAGCTGGAAAAGAGCTGCTTTTTGTTTTTTCACTATTTTTACAAATTAAAAAGCACCCCTAACGGAGTGCTTTTAAAATTATTTGAAAATTGTCGAATTTATACCAACAACTCTTTAACTTCTGCTGCAAAGTTTTTAGGATCCAATTTAATACCAGGTCCCATTGTAGTTGAAAGATAAACTGATTTAACAAATGTACCTTTTGCAGATGACGGTTTTGATCTTAATACCGCATCAGCCAAAGTTGCATAGTTTTTCAACAAATCTTCTTCGCTGAATTCAACTTTACCAACAGGGCAGTGTATCATACCTTGTTTGTCAGCTCTGTATTCAACTTTACCGGCTTTAGCATCTGAAACAGCTTTTGCAACGTCCAATGTAACTGTACCGGTTTTCGGGTTCGGCATTAAACCTTTAGGACCAAGCACACGGCCTAATTTACCCAACATACCCATACAATCTGGTGTTGCGATTAATGTATCAAATTCAAACCAGCCGTCAGAAATTTTATCAATAATTTCTTCTGCTCCTGCAAAATCAGCACCTGCATCTTTAGCTTCAGTAGCTTTAGCACCTTTAGCGATAACACAAACTCTTACAGTTTTACCCAAACCTGCTGGCAATACAACTGTAGATCTGATTTGCTGGTCAGCTTGACGAACGTCGATACCTAATCTCATGTGGCATTCAACTGTTTCGTTAAATTTAGAAAGCTCTTTAGAGATTTCTTTTAGTTTTTTAATAGAATCAACTGCAGTAGCGGGTTGAACAAATCCTTCCAACATTTCCTGCATTTTCTTTTGTTTTTTAGTTAATTTTGACATTTTTAATTCCTTTCATGGTCGTAACGTGCCCTTAAAGACACTTCCATTATTCTTTTACTGTAACACCCATAGCTCTGCAAGAACCTTTAATCATGTTCACAGCAGCTTCCATAGATGTTGCGTTCAAATCATCCATTTTAATTTTAGCGATTTCTTCAAGCTGTGCTTGAGTAATTTCACCAACTTTATCCTTGTTAGGTGTTGCTGAACCTTTAGGCAAGTTTAAAGCTTTTTTAATTAGTACAGGTGCCGGCGGTGATTTTACGATGAATGAAAAACTTCTGTCTTCATAAACATCAATAACAACCGGAATAATATATCCTGCTTGAGCTTCTGTTTTAGCATTGAATTGCTTACAGAAATCCATGATGTTGACACCGTGTTGACCTAATGCAGGACCAACCGGAGGTGACGGGTTTGCTTTGCCTGCTTCGATTTGAAGCTTGATTTTTCCTACTACTTTTTTAGCCATTTTTTCTCCTTTTGTGGTACTAGCGGTTTTTGCCGACTTAGCAAAAATCCTTCCACATGTTTTGTACTATATATTAAAGTTTATTAATTTGTTTGTATTCCAATTCCACAGGTGTTTCACGACCGAAAATTGAAACATTTGCACGAAGTTTGGATTTATCCGGATAAACTTCGATAATATCAGCAATAAAGTCTGCGAATGGTCCGGATGTAATTCTGACTTTGTCGCCTGCTTTAACGTCGAGTTCAATTTTCTGTGAGGTTGAAGTCGAACGGTTAATAATTTTTTTAATTTCACTGTCACGAGCAGGGATAGGACGTTTTGCCGAGCCTACAAATTTAGTTACACCTGAAGTATGTCTTACAACATACCAGCTGTCCTCATCCATAATCATTTCAACAAGAACATATCCGGGAAATATTTTTTCTTCGCGTTCCTGTTTTTTACCGCCTTTTAATTGAGTAACGGTTTTTTGAGGAACTTCAATTCTGAAAATTTTATCACCCATGTTCATATATTCAATACGTTTTTCAAGGTTTACTTTTACTTTATTTTCATAACCTGAGTATGTATGAACAATATACCAGCGTTTTTGATTTTTCTTAGCTTTCTCTTTTTCAGCTTCCGCTTCCGCCTGGGCGTCTGCTTCGGCAGCTTCTAAAGCTTTATCTTCATTCAACTGATCTTCCATAGATTTTTCTTTTTTAGTCATAAGCCACCTTTATGTTTTGTAGGACTACTTTATTAATCCGAGCAAACCTTTAAAAATTATATCCATTAAATAAACTGCTACGGTAAAAACAAAAACAATAGCAATAACAAATAGAGTTTCAGCAACAACCTGACGTTTTTCGGGCCAGCTGATTTTGCCCCACTCGGTTCTTACGCCTCTGAAATATGTTCTTATAGAATTTGTACTTTTCTCAACCCAAGCCGGTGTTGAATTTTCTGAACCTATCATTTTCGTTTCCTTTTTAATTTTCATAAAAATCGCGCCCTGAAGGACTCGAACCCTCGACATCCGGTTTTGGAGACCGACGTTCTACCAACTGAACTAAGGACGCAAGTGTCGACTTAACGACGCTTCCGAATTATTCGGGTTTCGCGGGAATAACGTCCCGCTCCATTTTGTGGATGAGGCACTTAGTACCACGACACCCTGCCGAAAATTCGGTTATTTTGTTTCCTTGTGATTTGTATGTTTTTTGCAAGTCGGACAATATTTGCTCAACTCAAGTCTTTCTTTAATATTTTTTTTGTTTTTAGTAGTAGTGTAGTTTCTTTCTTTGCAATCTTCACATGCAAGAACTACCATTTTGTCATTTTTTCCTTTGATACCCATTGTTTTTATTCCTTTTTGTTATTATTTAAACTTTAACTTTTAACCTTTAAAAAAGAATGTGATTTTCTCACATTCTAATTAAATCGGCTTATATATACATAATAAATCAAACAAAATAAATTGCAAACTATATGTTAAAAAACTATAAGCATGTAAACAAAAACAGGTCAACCGAATTAGCCGACCTGTCTTTAGAAAAATTATTGAAACCCTATCTGATAACAAAATCTTCTTGATTTCTGTCTGACGGATAAGATGTATCGTAAGCTCCGTATGCATCAGAGCGAAGTTTTTCCATATAAACCTGACCGTTTTTAACAATTTGCTGTTGCTGTGTCAAGTTCTTTTCAAGATTTGTCAAAACTTGTTCTGCATAAAGTTCTGCACCCTCTTTTGTTCTCATAGCATCTTCAGTCGCCTGTAATCTGATATTTTCAGCTTCTTCCATTGCTTTGCGTTTAATTTCTTCGCATTCTTGCTGAACTTGAGTTCTAATTCTAATACCTTCACGTTCCAGAGCTTTAATAAAATCAGCTTCTGACAATTTTCTGTCAGCTTCCATTTGAGCATCTTTCACAATCTTTTCAGCTTTTTGCTGAGCTTCAGCCTGAAGTTCATCTCTGCGTCTTAAAAACGCTCTAGCTTCCTGAACTTCTACAGGCAAAGAAGCATAAATTCTATCAATTAATGTTTCAATTTCTTTAGTTTTCACAACAGTAAATTTGCGTGGAACAATCGGGAACCCTTCCTCCAAAGAAATTTCCAGCATTTTTAATAAATCATATACACCGTTTTGCTGCATTATTCCATATCCCTTTCTAATAATTACATTCTACATAAGCGTATAATAATTGTCAAATAATTTGTAACGATTTATTTTAAAATTATTGTAAATTGCTGAAATAATCGAATACCGGCTCAGAAACAAACTTAGAAATATCGCCATTGTTAAGAAAGATTTCTTTTATTGTGCTGGAAGATATAAAGTTATATTTCGGTTTTGTTGTTAAGAAAACCGTTTTAATTTCGGGAGCAAGTGAACTGTTTGCCTGAGAAAGCTGCATTTCGTACTCAAAATCAGAGACAGCACGAAGCCCTCTGATTAAAACCGACGCACCTTTTTCTCTGGCATAATTAATTGTCAAACCTTCAAATGCGTCCACTTCAACATTTTCTAAACCTTTAACGCTTTCTTGAATAAGTTTCAATCTTGTTTCCACAGGCAAAAACCCATGCTTTTCTGAATTATGAGCAACCGCAATAATAACTTTGTCAAAAATTAAAGTTGCCGTATTAAGAATATCCAAATGTCCTTTTGTAATCGGGTCAAAACTACCCGGATAAATCGCAATTTTCATATTTAAATCCTTTTTTCATGATTATAAAACAAAATATTTATATTGACAAAAAGTCTCTGACCAAGGCTTGTAAAATTTATACAAAACTTGCACACTTGACAAAAAATGAATAATAGTAAATAATGAGTTAATAGTACAGGAGGCATTTACATGGCAAAAATTTTGTATAATTTTTCTGAAACCTTTG
>CAJUPC010000041.1 GCA_910588555.1 Candidatus Gastranaerophilales bacterium | reverse complement strand
GAGCAAAAAAATTTTTGTTTGATTTTTAATAGCAATAAAAAAGGATTTATAAATTGCAAAATACATTAGTCAAAAATTATTCTGAAACTAAAACAAATAAGAAAAGTTTTCTTCAATCCAAAACAAATCTTTGTCTTTATATAGAAAAAAGATTAAATCTAATTTTTTCAAGCGAAATTAATCGCGAAAATTCAATATTCCGCAAGGTTAAACATTCTGCCATTCATAAAATGGCATTATTTTTAGCCGGAAGCATTACAAGGTCTTGCTCTATCGGTCTTGCAGGCGAAACAGCAAGCGGAAAATCAACAATTGCCTTTGATATTATTAACACAATCGAAAGTTTTGCTGATGAGTATTTTATCAAAAATGCAATAACAAGAATTAATACAGACGATTATTATTATGACCGTTCTGATATGGTTAAAAAAGCAGGAAGTTTCGCAGAATTTGCAAAACATTATGATTTAGATGTTCCCGAAGCTCTTGAACTCGAATTGATGAAAAACCATATTAAATCTTTGTTATTTGGCGATACGGTATTTCTGCCCGAATACGATATGTCAGGAACAGCTGTCAGACGCGATAACGTAAAAATGGCTGTACCTTCAAAAATTATTATCTCAGAAGGTCTTTTCACTCTAACTGAAAAAGTTGTAGACGCGTTTGATTTTAAAATTTACGTAGATGTATCTTCAAATGTTCAAAAAGAAAGATTTTATGAAAGAGCTGCTCAACGAAATTTAGGTGACTCAGCCGACGAAGTTTATAAAAACGCTTCTGACAAAGCGAAAACTCATATTCATCCGACTGCCGCAATGGCTGACATTATTTTATCGGGCGAATCTGACAGGTCATCTTACAGAGAATTTATAAATAATATTTTATCACTTGTCAAAGAGATTTATTTCGATTAATACATATACTATAAACGTAACAATTAATTTACAAAATAGCGTTTTACCCGCAAAAAATCTTTTTTTCAGGTATTATAACTAATGTAGAACTTGTGGAGAAGAATAGAATTGAGAATTACCCCTGTGAATTCGTTTGCCTTTAAAGGTAAGCAAAAAGATACGGAAGAAAAAAAGTATAATGACCCTTTAATGCAATGGCCTGCCAGAGGATTGGCATATACAAACGAATTAGGTGCCGCAATCAGCGATATAGCGCCTAAAATGGGTACTTTATTGTGGTTCCCGGCAATGTTGTATTTTGGCGCAGATATTTATGATAAATATAAAAATGAAAAAACTTCTTATTCTCCTGATAAAGGACGCGGAACCGAACAGGCAATATTTCAGCTTCTTGCCAGCGTAATTCTGCCGACGGCATCTGTAATTGCAGGTCAAAAAACAGCTTCCGCACTTGGAGTTATGGGCAAAAGCGGGCTTTCACTGCAATCTAGAGAAGAACTTATAAATTTCATGCAAGATTTTATAAGCAGAAGACATTTGGACCAGTATGACGAAACAAATTATGATAAGTTTAAAACACACTTCCAAAAATCATTGTCAAACAAACATGAAAAATTAATCAGAGAACACAAAATTAAAAATCCGTTAGTGTTCTTAAAAGATATGCTATTTGGAAGACGACACCCCGAATCTCTTGCAATGTCGCATAAAGACAAAGTTTTGAACTTTGCTGACCAACATGTTGATGAAATGTTTGGAATATTTAATGATTTAATGAGTGATAAAAAGCCAAAACAATTCTCTGAAAAATTGTGGAAAAACTTTGGCAAACTTAAAGAAACATACGCAAAAGACCCTGATTATAAAGCTACATATTTGAGAGACGCAGCAGAAGATGTCATTAAAAAATATCAGAAAAGCAAAATTATGCAAAATAAAATGCTGAAAACAATCGGCGGTTTTGTAGCTCTCGGAATTGCTATTAAACCGATTGACAAATTTGTTGAAAACGTAATTATCAAAAAAGTTGTTCAGCCGAATTTGGGAACTGTATTCAACCGCGCTGACGTAAACAAAGATAAGTTTTTAAGCTAAAATTTTAGCTACCGCTTTTTTAACTTTTTTAGACTCAGACCCTGAATTCATTTGGGGTCTGTGTGCTTCTTCGGGATAAATCAAAACAAATTTGTATGGTTTTAACTGTATTTTGTCAGGTGCTTTTTCAGGAGTTTCAAAAAACATAATGTCACGCTCTCCATCATATTGTTCAGAAACTTTCAAACCTTCAACAGGGATGATGTCTAATTCTTCTTCTCCTTCTATGAGCATTTGAATATCAATATATTTTTTATGCGCCTCAAATTTGCAGTTTTCCACAGTTTTTGTTTCGTATTCATCCACATTTACATAAGCAGAAGCCGAAAGCTTATAATGACCGGCTAACATATCTGATGTTAAAGTCTCTAAGAACTGAGCCGCTTCAAGAGGTATGTTAGAGTATTTACGAATATTTTTAATATCATCAATAATCATTATGAAAACTCCGCAATTGCTTTTTCAAAATCGTCTTTTTTAGGTGCTTTACCATGCCAGCCTGCGTTGTTTTCCATAAACGAAACGCCTTTGCCTTTAATTGTGTTTGCAATAATTGCTGTCGGTTTACTATTTGCTTTAGCTTTTTCAATTGCATCATAAACCGCACGAATATCATGCCCGTCGATTTCAATAACATCCCAATTAAAAGCTCTGATTTTTTCATCAAGCGGATCAAGAGATTTAACATCTTCTGTACAACCGTCGATTTGCAGTCTGTTCCTATCAATAATTGCAACGATATTGTCGAGTTTTTCATGCGTGCAATGCATAAAAGCTTCCCAGACACTGCCTTCTTGCAATTCGCCGTCACCCATTAAACAAAACACGTGTGCTGGGTTTTTATCGAGTCTTAAGCCCATAGCCATACCGCAGGCAATAGACAAACCTTGTCCCAAAGAGCCTGTCGCAGCGTCAATCCCGGGGCAAATCGGAACAGGGTGTCCCTGCAGTCTTGAACCAAAAATTCTGAATGTCATTAGTTCTTCTTTCGGAAAAAATCCTAATTGTGACAACACACAATAAAGAATTGAAGAGGCATGACCTTTTGACAAAACAAATCTGTCGCGTTTTGCAAAATCTTTATCTTTAGTCCATTTCGGGCAAATTTTCATACATTTATGATACAAAACAGTCATTAACTCGGTTGAAGATAACGCACCGCCGATATGACCCGATTGTGCATTATAGACCATTTTTAAAATATTTTGTCTGCTTTCATTGCATAACTCTTCTAACTGTTTAACTTCTTTATCGCTTAACATTTAAACTCCTTTTGGAACAAATCGTTCTCTTAAAACTCTTAAAACAAATAACGGTAAAGCTGGAAAAATTCTCTTAAATCTTTGCGGTTCTTTTACCGTTCTGTAAAGCCATTCAAGCCCGAGCTTTTGATAAATTTCCGGTGCTCTTTCAACAACTCCCGACCAAACATCAAAGCTCCCGCCAACGCCTATAAACAAACTTTCCGGCAAAAGTTTTTTTGCCTCTTGTATAAACAATTCCTGTTTTGGTGAACCCAATGCACATAATACAAGACGCGGATTTGCATACTTCAATTCATTTAGTACTCTTTCATCGTCTTTAAAATATCCGTCCTGTTTATATACAATATTCAAATTTTCAAATTCATTTTTAAGATTTTCAGCTGCTTTATCAATAATCTCAGGCTTTGCGCCTACAAGAGCAACCGATTTGCCGTCACATGCGCATTCATCAATCATTCTGTGAGCAAATTGAATTCCCGGAATTCTTCTGACATTGTGTCCGCAAATTCTCAAACCGATTTCAACGCCAATTCCATCCGGAATAACAAGTTCGGAAGAATTGACAATCTCAATCATTCTGCGGTTATTCATCATCTCAGGGTTGATTGTAACTACCTGCCCTGAAATCGATTTTGCATACTCGACAGCACTCTCAAAGCTGTATGTATCTATATTAAAATCCAGTAATTTTACTTTTTTATTCATATCAATATTATAATTTTAATTTATGATTTTTGCAAGTTTAAACAAATAATCTTCTTTAGCTCCTGACTGCAACCCTTTTGGTATAAAGTTTTCTTTAAACTTTTCAACCGCATATCTGTCAGTCATTCCTGAAATATAATCGGTAACAATTCTTTCGATTTTGCATTCTTCGCAAACAGGCTTAAGCATTTCACAATAAAGATAAAACAATTCTTTAATAACATTTCTTGCTTTCTTTTCCTCAAGTTTAGCAGGCGAGTCAATATAAACATTATCAAACATCCATTGTCTGAGTTTAGTCGTATAATGCCAGCCTTCTTCGCTCATAGCGACCTCAGGTTTTCCTAAAGAATTATTCACTATCTCATTAATCATTTTATTCAGTCTTCGGCTCTGAACAGATGAAAAATAATCAATACAATCTTTCGGCAAATCGCTTTCTGCAATAATTCCGGCTCTAATGCTGTCTTCAATATCATGATTTATATAAGCAATTTTATCGGCAAGCTGGACGATTTGAGCTTCCGGAGTTTTGGGAGTGTAACCCCATGTGTGAGTCAAAATGCCGTCAATTGTTTCTGCACACAAATTCAAATCTTCCAAAATCTCAACTACTCTGACACTTTGAATATTATGATGAAATCCGCCATTCACCAGTTCGTTCAAAACACCCTCTCCACAATGCCCGAAAGGAGTATGACCCAAATCATGCCCGAGGGCAATTGCTTCTACTAAATCCTCATTCATATTTAGTGCGCGGGCAATTGTACGTCCTATTTGAGAAACTTCTAACGTATGAGTCAGACGGGTTCTGAAATGGTCATCAAATGGAGACAAAAAGACCTGAGTTTTATGCTTCAATCTTCTGAATGCTTTTGAATGAAGAATTCTGTCCCTGTCGCGCTGGAATTCAGTTCTCATTATACAAGCATCTTCGTCTCTTCTACGGCCTCTGGTAAATCTGCTTTTTGTGGCATATTCAGAAAGAGTGTCAATTTCTCTCTGTTCTAATTTATACTTTATTGAATTTTCAATTTTTTCCATAACATAATCCTTTTTTAAGGATTGTAGCAGAAAATAACAGAAATGTTATACTTTATCCGATTGAGGTTTAAGTATAGTTTTGTTTTGCAGTGAAATATCAAGAGTATATTTTTTGCGGGCATTATCAACTGCAGTACCTATTTTATTTACGGCCATTCCTGATAAAATACCGAGCATGATACCTTTTGCACCTGACACAAGTCTTGCATTACAGTATAGCGAAGTTGCAATAGTTCCGATTGCCGGTATTCCGTATCTTAATACAGAAGAAATTCTTTCGTCTTTATCTTTTGATTTTGCAGTAAACCAGCCGACAGTTCCTAAACCTGCTACAATAGACAATACATCAGTCGGAGCCGAACCGAGTTTCATATCACGCGCTTTGTCAAAATATTTGCCTGTTTCAGTTTCAATCGAAGAATTAAGTGAGTTAACCGCAGATTTAATTTTATTTTTCACTTTCAAATATTCATTATTCGGCAAAATTGTTTCATATTGTTTTAATATTTGGTCTGTAATATTTGTAACCGCATTGCGTTTTACTGCCGTATTCTCTACAAGTACTGTTTTAGCCGGCTGCATTACGGCTTCTGCAATAAACGATTGATACATATCTTTTTGTCTGAAATTTTTGATAATATCTTTGAAATTCTTTCCGTTAAAACTTTTACCCCAGAATTCATCAAACAAATCAGTTAAAGCGGTTTGCAATTCTTTAAGTCTGCTATTTCTTGCATTAAGTCCAAAACCGGCTTCATATTCGTTATTCATATTTTTTATTGCTGTTTCGATATTATCTAAAACAGCTTTATTTGCGGGGTTTTCTTTCAATACTTTCGCATTTATTGCCGCAAGCGATTCGTTCAATGATGCAAATTTCCTCTGAGTTTTTGCATAAGAAGCATTTACCGTACTGCGGCTCAATTTATTAAATATTTTTGTTATGCCGCGATGAATTTTTGAAGTAAATGGGCGATTACCGTCTTTACCGCACATTAAGCGCTCAAAAAGAACATCTTTTAAAGAGTTTATATTATTTATACTTTTTGATTTTTCACTCCAAGACGTAACAAAATCAAGAGTTTTTTGATAAAACGTACTTAAACGTCCGTCTTTATGAAGTTTTTGTTCAAGTTGTAACTTCCACTTATCTAAATGTTTTGACAAATATTTCGGCACAACACCTTTTGTCATCGCAAGAGTTCCAAAACCTATTAATATCGCTGACGCTGCAATTGTTATACCCAGCTTATGACTTTTCTTTTTCTTCTCTTCTTCAACATTTTGCACAGGAATATACCAGCCGTTTTTCGGCTGAGAAAATGTATTATTAAACGCTCTTGGCGGAGCTGTTGTATTTGTCGACAATACTACCTGAGTCATAACACTTTCCTGTATTATAAAACACTTAAAATCTCTAAAAGTTGCTCATTTATTAAGATTTATAAAGGATTAAAGAACATTTGAAAGTGCTTTTGCTGCCTCATAAGATGAAACTTTTTCCGATAAAAGATTTTTAACTTCACCAAGTTCAGAAATTTGTTCAGCACGTCTTTCGTTATCATACAACAAGCGTTCAATTTCATAGGAAATTTTATTAACATTAACATCAGCCATCAATAATTCAGGCACAATAAGTTTATCTGAGATTATATTCGGCAAAGAAACGCGATTAATACATCTGACAAGCAAATATATCAAATAAAATAACCACGGCCCTTTATAAGCTATAATCATCGGGGTTTGATACAAACAAGCTTCCAGAGCGACCGTTCCCGAAGCTAGTATAAGAGCGTCGGAAACACTCAAAAGTGCCTGATTTTCCCCTTTTATAACTTTAAAATCAGTATTTTTCAGGAATTTGTTATAAACTTTATCTGATAAATTCGGAGCATGCGAAATACAAAACTGCAAATCAGGATGTTTTTTCTGCAAATTAACAGCAGTTTTTACAAACTCATTCATCAAAAATTTTAATTCAAATTCTCGAGAACCGGGAAAAATAGAAACCAATTTTTTATTTTTATTAAACCCGTGTTTTTCAAAAAACTCATCTCTATCCGCCTTTTGAGGCAATTGAGAAACAAGCGGATGTCCGCAGTAATGAGTTTTTATACCGTAACTTTCATACAAAGGTTTTTCAAACGGAAAAATACAAAGAACTTCATCAACATTTTTCTTAATTTTATTGATACGCCCCTTACGGCTCGCCCAAACCTGAGGAGGGATATAATAAAGAACTTTAATACCCGCTTTTTTCAAAAAACCTGCGACTCTCAGATTAAAACCACCATAATCTATTAACAAAACAGCGTCAGGCTTATATTCTTTAGTAATATAGTCAACAACTTTTTTGCCAAGCATAATATGATTAAATATAATTTTCAAAGATAGCCCGACGGAACTCATTTTGTCATGATTAGCAAAAAGCTTAACGCCTGCTGCTTTCATATTCTCGCCGCCAATACCTTCTATTTGAACATCAGAATTCATACCGCGCAATGCTTTTACAACATGCGAAGCGTGAATATCTCCAGAATATTCGCCTGTAATTATAAATAATTTCTTCATACAGCCATTATCACTATATTGTTATCGTTTGCAAATTTAATAACTTTTTCCTGCTCAACAATGATAGTTTCATTCGCTTCAACAGCTATTAATGAAGCCTTATATTTTTTCATTGTTCTCAAAGTTCTTAAGCCGATTGCCGGAATATCAAATCTTTTGTCCTGCGACGGTTTTGCAACCTTAACAACAACGGCGCCGCGTTTTGCAAATTTAGAACCGCGTTTGATACATTTGTCTGTGCCCTCAATAGCTTCTACAGCCATTGCCATTTTATCTTTTATAACAACAGACTGACCGATATCAATTTTACCCATCTCTTTTGCAAGCCAAAAACCGTAATTAACATCTTCCATTTGCGCATCTGTAGGTTTCAACTTACCCAAAACGCCTGAAGGTATCATCAAATTTTTAATAAAAATAGTTTGGTCTAAAACCGTAATACCCAGTTTTTCAAACTCTGCAACAATCATAAGCATAACTTGATCATCATTTAACCTTTGAGCCTGCTGCAACAATTCAATTGCGCGTTTATCAAATTTATGAAGCTGCAAAAGCACACGTTTATGAACTTTTCCCAAAAATGTAGCCTGTTTGATTTCTTCATCTTTCAAAATTTGTTCAATTCGGTTTACTTCTCCGGGGTGGCAAGAATACACTTTTGAACAGTATTTTTTCAATTCTTTAACATTATCATTTGCAAGAGAAATACAGACAACATCAAACCCGTTTTCTTTTGCATGGCGTGCCATTTCAACGGGAAGATTACCGTCGCCCGCTATTAAACCCTGTTTATTTTCCAACATTAATGACATATTTTTCCTCTTTTACCGTAATTATATCACAACTTTTTCTTAAGAGAATTTATCTCTGCAACTTCTTTGTCCGTAAACAACACCGCTCCGCCCATCATTTTGGTGTTAAACACAACTTGCGCATAAGATTCTGCAAGTTCAAGCTTTAAAAACGCATCTTTTATAGTCTTGTCACCGACTATAAATCCATGATTAGCCATTAAAACAGCGTCATAATCTTTGAAATATTTAGCAGTTTTTTCAACCAAATCAAATGATGACGGCAATCCGTATTCTGCTAGCGGAATTTGTCCGAAATAAAATACATTTTCTGCCATAACAGGTTCATCAAGCGGAATATGACAGCACGCAAACGAACTCAAATAGGGTGAGTGAACGTGAATTATATAATTCACATCAGGTCTTTGTTTGTAAAATTCAGCATGAAGCATTTTTTCAGATGACGGTTTTTTATTACCCTCAACCAAATTGCCGTCAAAATCCATTAAAACAAGTTCATCTTCCGACAAATAGCCGTTTGCAGAGCCTGATGAAGTTATTAAAATCTTATCTCCGTATCTTGCCGAAAAATTACCCGAATATCCCGGAGTAAAATTCTTTATCCCCGCAAGTTTTCCGTATTCAATTAATTCCGATTTCAATTTTTCAAGCATTATATATCTTCCCTGTCAGGATCTTCTATGTCTATAACTTCTGCATACATCATCTTTTTAGGACTAACTTTTTTGTTTTCGCCGTCCATATCAAAGACTTTCAATTCAACATCAGGTTCTCCACCTTTAGCTAATTTATCGGGATTTTTGATTTCCATTCTGTCAAATTCCAAAGATGAACCTTTTGTATCCATTGCTACTATAAATGAGAAATAAGTTTGACGTCTTACACAGTCATAACCGATATTAAGCTTAAAATCATCCGGGCCAAAAGCTACAATGAATGAATTTTCCTGAAACATTTTGCCGTTCGGTGAGTCATCCGTTAGAGTTAAAGTTCCTGACCAGGCCAGTGTCAAATATTTGTGAACGCGGATTGACTCTCTTAAATATACACTGACGTGTCCATATCTGAACATATCGTATGTCTGCATTGGAGTATGGTCATGGAATGCTGACGCGAAAGCACCAACATCTTGCATCCAGTATTTGTATTGGGTATGCAATCTGGGACCAATTCTTCCGACAAACTGAGTATCACCTGTTCCGTATAAAGCAGCACTACCCTGCATAACAACACCGAAATTTAATCTGCGCAAATCTCCGTCGCCTCTGTAATCAAATAACGACTGTGAAACTTCTGCCATATAACGAGTTCTGGTTGTCGACATATTTGAAGTTGGAATATTTTCGCCATGCCTGTTATAATCGCTGTTCTGCATAAAACCAAAACCGGCACGATGTCTGAACGACAAATCCAAACCTTCCCCAAGAGTAGAATGAACTACACCGTGGTCTTTGTAAATAAATTCGGCATTATACTTTGCCATTCTAGGTCCAAAGAACCATTCATCCATATATGAATTTGAACCGTATTGCATATAGAATTTATCGTCAAAGTATTGTTTACCTCTTAATACAAATACATCAGCACCTGAACCGTAACCCATTTCTGTATAGTTTGTGCCGCTTCGGTATTTAAGCATTCCGCCAAAACCTAAATCGCCGCTTTTTTTGTTAATAATAGGAATAAGTTTAACAGTCGAACCGTTTTGCAGCGGTGTATCAAACGTAAATCCCGGACCTGCAAACATACCTAAGCGTCCGCGAGAGCCGAATTCAGGGTAATTACCTTCGAAATACTGGTGAGCCTTGTTTGTATGAGCAGTAATTGAGGGGATTGTAAAGAGTGTAAAATCACCGTAATTAATTTTGGCTTTTTTCAAAGTAATTGTATCATGATTTTTCTTTGCATTGACAAAAACTTCTTTTGCCTTAATATTAACGGCAACCTCCCCGATTTCATCGGTGATTGAAGACCTGTCTTCATCATCAATTTCCATGGTATGGAACATGTTTCCGCCAATCATTCTTGAATGAAGATTTAATTTATAAGAATCTTTCGACTCCATTTTACCGTTATGCAAAATCAGCTTGTCGCCTTCCATTTCGCCTTTTCTTGCCGTAACTGTCAAAAAAGACTGCTTTGTATTTATGTTATCAAGGAATGCGTTTTCTTCATTCATATTAATCTGCATATAATCGCCGAGGATAACATTTCCATCCCTGATAACTTCTACTGTTCCAAATGCTTTTAAAATATTTGAAGCAGTATTATAAATCATCTTATCAGCTTTTACAGTAATATTCTGCGGTGGAAACTTAAGTATTGGCTTTCCTGTAGCAGTAATATCAAATGTTTTGTCATCATAATCAATATTATCAGCGTCAAGCAAAACATCATTTGCAGTAACATGTTCTTTAACACCGCCTTCAAGCTCAAGAGTTTTATTAACTTCTTCTTCAACTTGAGCAACAGGGTCAACAAAATTTACTTTAACTTCCTTGTCATTTTCTTTAGTTTTTGACTCAACTTCTTCTAAAATTTCTTTTTGTTTTTCGATTAATTTTAAAGTTTTGTTATAATCTCTTTCTCTGAAATAATTAGTCATTTTTATGCGAGTTTTTTTAAACAAAGGCATAGTTTTCAGAGGTTTAATAGAACTACCGTCTACAACTGTAACCTCGGGAATTGGTGTTAGAGGAGCTTCATAAAAATTTTCATAAAAATTTTCCAAATCAGCAGGCGACTCAAACAACTCTTTTGAAATTGCCGCCTGAGAAGTCAATGCTAATATTAATGCTGTTATAAATATATGTTTTTTCAATTTAAATTACCTATATATAATTCAAAGGATTGTTTGGTTTACCGTTAATTCTGACTTCAAAGTGAACATGAGGTCCTGTACTGTAACCTGTAGTTCCTTCATATCCGATTATATCACCTTTATTAACAGTCTGACCCTGACCCACTTTAGTTGACGACATGTGAGCATACAAAGTTGTTGTTGGTTTTCCGTTGACTGTACCATGGTCCAATATAACAACTTTACCGTACCCGCCATACCAGCCCGAATAAATAACTTTTCCGGAATTAGAAGCACGTATAATCCCTCTATTAGGTCCTGCAATATCTACTCCTGAATGGAAAGTTCTGCTGTTAAATATTGGGTGAGTTCTCCAGCCGAAAGGAGATGTAATTTTTCCGCCTATAGGACGCATAAAACCTCCCGAAGCAGTTTTAACAGGGGAAGAACCCTTATTTCTGGAAATCATACTTTGAATACTTGCAGATTGTCTTGCAAGCTCTCTTTCAGCCTGTTCGTAAGTTCTTCTGTCAGTTTTGTACTTGTTAATCAAATTCTGATTTTGCGCAATAGCTGATTTAATATTTTTTTGCTGGTAATTAATATTTTGAATAGATTGTTCCAAAGCAATTTTTCTTGCTTCAACATCTTTTTTCATAGCTGCAATTTTTTGTGAACGTGCTTTTACTTCAAGCATACGCGCATAATCTTTTTTCAAAACTATTTTTTCAAAATAAACAACATCGAGCAGCGAATTCAAATCTTTTGCAGTAAAAATAAGTTCAAACATGCCGGTTCTCTGGTTTTTATAAACCTGACGAATACGTTTGCGCATTTGAACATTTGCATTATTAAATTCAGCAATAGATCTGGTTAAATCTCTTTCCATTTGAGCCAACTGCGCTTCAAGAGATGAGCGTTTATTTTGCGAAGTTTGCAGACTTACAGACGCTTGTTCCAATCTCTGCTGATTTTTATATAATTTATTTTTTTCAAGATGTTCCAGCGTTTTAAGACGCTTGATTTTTTCATGCGTGACTTTTTGTTTATGCTGAATAGTCTTTAAATCATCCGCACAGACAAACAAGCTTACATTACCTATAAGCAAAATAAAAATCGATATAAACAGTTTTTTTATAAATTTAGCTAAATCCACAATATACCTATTTTATTAAAAGAGGCAGCAACATCAAGCCTACAGTCCATGCAATAAATGTTACAGCAATAATTGCAACTATTGTTCTTTGATGTTTTCTGAAAAATTCCATTTTAATTCCCCTTATGCTATATATGA
>CAJUPC010000040.1 GCA_910588555.1 Candidatus Gastranaerophilales bacterium | reverse complement strand
GGGGGGGGGGCAATCACAGCACTATGCTTAAATCTTGACATATAAATACCTCCGTCTTTCTTTATCTATTATTTACTATAACTTGTTTTTTGTCAACCCTATTCGTTTTATTTACTCATATTTTCAGGATGTGCGGAGTTTGATAAAATAATTTCGTAATACTCGTTTTTATCTATATTTACACCCATTGTTTTTGGGTCTGCAAATACTTTTTTCTTTTTTTTATTTAATAATTTTTTGTAATCACCAGCCATGATTATATTATATTACAAAATTTTAAAAACCTGCTTGCATTTTTTGCTTATTTGTTTTACTATATTTAAGCGTGCGTCGGTGTATTTGTGGAACGCCGATTTAAAGGAATTAAAAGTACGAAATATAATTTATAAAGGAAAGTGAAATGAACCCTATTATTGATGAATTGGAAAAACCATATTTGAGAGAAAATCTTCCTGAAGCTAATCCCGGCGATACTGTTAAAGTTTTCGTTAGAATTATTGAAGGAAACAAAGAAAGAACTCAGGCTTTTGAAGGTACTGTTATTAAAAAGCATGGTTCCGGTATTAACAAAACTATTACTGTTAGAAAAGTATTTCAAGGCGTTGGTGTTGAACGTGTATTCTTACTAAACTCTCCAAGAATTGAAAAAATTAATGTTCTTAGAAGAGGTGATGTAAGACGTTCTAAACTTTACTACTTGAGAGAACGCTCAGGTAAAGCAACTCGTATCAAGGAAAAAATTGAAAAAAGATAAGCTTCACATACACTGGTATCCCGGTCATATTGCTAAAGCTGAAAGAAAGCTGAAAGAACAATTGTCCTTAGTGGATGCGGTTATTGAAGTTATTGATGCGAGACTGCCTTTTTCAAGCAGTTACGATAATATTGCGGGGCTTTTAGGTGAAAAGCCCCGTTTAATTTTGCTTAATAAAGCTGATTTAACAGATAGTAATGAATTAAATAAATTTATTAAAATATTGGAAGATAAAACCGGTTTTCCTGTTGTGAAATCTGACGCTAAAAATTCCAAAGATTTAAATTTTATTGTTAAAAAAGCGGTTGAACTTTCCGAGCCTCGTATTCAAGCTTTAATGAAAAAGGGACTTTTAAGACGGCCTGCGCGTGTTATGGTTGTTGGCATGCCTAATGTCGGTAAATCAAGTATTATAAATAAACTTACGCGTTCTTCCAAAACCAAAATCGGTGCTAAAGCAGGGGTTACACGCCAGCAGCAGTGGGTTCGAATTAATCCTCAATTGGATTTGCTGGATACGCCCGGGATTATTCCAATGAAGCAGGAAGATCAAATGCGTGCCAAAAAATTGGCATTTGTAAATGCTGTTTCCGAAAACGCTTATTCAAACGAGGTTGTTGCAAAAGAATTGCTTGCTATGCTTCAAGAAAAATATCCACAAATTGTCAAAGATTTTTATAAGACAGAAAGTCTTGCGATAGAAGATATTGCAAGAGCAAGAAATTGGATTATTTCAGGCGGTGAACCTGATATTGAGCGAACTGCCGTTTATGTTTTAAGAGATTTTCGAGAAGGCAAAATCGGAAAATTTATTCTTGATGAGGTGTAATGGATAAATATATTGAACTTTTTGCGTTTGATAACAGTCAAGGTCAAACGATTATCGGTACTGATGAAGCGGGACGCGGTTCAGGTGTCGGAGCTGTTTTTGCCGCGGCTGTGTGTTTTAACAATTCTAATCAAGAATTAATTGAACGATTGAAATATTTAAATGACAGCAAAAAGGTTTCCAAAAAACATCGCGAAGAGCTTTATGAAGTCATTAAAAATGAAACAATTAATAAAGTTGTAAAAATTGAGGTTGAAGAAATCGAGAAAACAAATATATTGGCTTCATCGTTAAAAGCAATGAAACTTGCGATTGAAGATGTTGAAGCAAGAATTGAATATGAAAAGTTGTTGGTATTTGTTGACGGCTGTAATCTTGTTCGAGGTTTGGAGCTGCCTCAAAAATGTCTGGTAAAAGGTGATTTTAAATCTGCCTCGATTGCTGCGGCAAGTATACTTGCAAAGGTTGAACGCGACAGATACATGCTTGAGCTTGATGAAAAATTTCCCGAATACGGTTGGGCGGCAAATATGGGTTATTTGACAAAAGAGCACATGGCTGCAATAGATAAATTCGGTTTATCCCCGCATCACAGGGCGTCGTATTTGGAAAAGCATTTTACTGAACAGTTAAGTTTGTTTTAACAAAAGGTTGAAATTAATTTAAGTTTATTCTATAATTAAGATATATTGTACACAATCTCCATAAAGGTGGTGAAAAAATAAAATGGCAGAAGTAAAAGTTGGCGAAAACGAATCAATTGAAAGCGCATTAAGACGTTTCAAGAAAAAAATTCAAAAAGCCGGTATTCTTTCAGAAGTTAAAAAACGTGAAAGATATGAAAAACCGAGCGTAAAAAGAAAACGCAAATCAGAAGCTGCTCGTAAGAGAAAAGTTTAAGATTATAAAAAAAAGAGTTCCAAAAGGAACTCTTTTTTATTGTTAATTTCCATATAACACAAATTTTGCAGCATCTGTTGCCGGTGTAATCCTTTGTCCATGAATATATACAGGAAATATGTCAGGTAAGTTGTTGTCAGCAACTTTACAAACATTAGTTCCGGTGCCTCCTTCAGTACCTGAAGTGCACTTTACTCCAGTGTTAGGCTTTTTGCTACCATTAACATCAATAAATCCGATACAATTGTCGCTATCCACTGACTTACAATTTTCGGCATTTTTGTTATAACCAAATACAGTTCCGTCAGCAAATGAATAAACATAATACTCATCAGCAGTAGGTTTGAGTGATACAGTTCTGTATGACCAAACACCGCCATCTAATATCTCATTAGCATCGCATCCCCATGAACAACTAGTATGACAAGGGCACCAATATTTTTCCTCAGTAGATAAAATTTCATCATTCGGCCAAATGTATGAATCTGTAATATTCACGGCCGCTTTCATTCTATTTTTTAATATATAAGACATAGTTTTTGGAGTACTGCCGTCTCCGTTGTTGTCTTTAACCAGTGACGAAAAATCATAATCATCTAATGCATAATTTGTGTTAATAGCTTGATTTAAAACAGACAAAGCTTTTTTGTATGCAGTTTTGTGTTGCGCTCCGTTTGTTTGGTTTATTAAAACTGGCATAGTAAGTGCAGCAACTACACCAATAATACCAAGAGTAATTAATACCTCAGCAAGAGTAAAACCAAAAGCTGCCCTAAAAAATCCTAAGCCAAGAGCTTCGGGGGGGGGGCAATCTGAGCATGTTTCAATGTTTTGAACATAAAATATACCTCCTTCTTTCAGATTTTATTATCTAATATAAAAGAAAATTTGTCAAATTTTAGCTTGTTTAAAAGCAATAAAAAAAGGAACAACTTTCGTTATTCCTTTCATTTGGGCGTTAGAAGACTCGAACTTCTGACATCCTCCTTGTAAGGGAGGCGCTCTACCAACTGAGCTAAACGCCCTCAGCAAGATTAATCATACACAAAACATTTTTAATTGTCAACAACTTTTTTTTCTTCTGTCTGTTTTTCTTTTTCAATTCGTGTTTGAACTTTTATTTCGTGTCGCGCACCGTGGTGTTTTTCCTCCCTTTTATATCGCTGGTCTACCCACCATTTTGCACTTTTATAAATTAGAGTTTCTTCATAAGGCTTTGTATTTTTTACCTTTTTTTCTTTTGCAGGTTTATATGATTTTTCAATATTTTTGTTTATTTTTCTTTTATTATCAAGCTCATCAATGTTTGGCTTTACTGAGCGCGGTATGCTCATATAATCCAGTAAATCAGCCTCATTTACTGCATAAGTTTCAGGACTTACATAGCTGTATTCGGCAAATGCAGGGCATGCCGCAAACAATATTAAAATTAGTAAAAATCTTTTCATAATCATCCAATAATATTTTACATGAAAAATATTCAGAAACAAAATTATTCACTTTTCGTCAAAAATAATGTGTAGGAAGATGAGGTTATTTTAATGACTGTTACAAAATATTTTGAAGAAGATTTATATATGGATTTAAAACCTGCTGAAATGCAGGAAACTACAGAGTTTGTTGATTTGGATGACGAGAATGAAGAGCCGAAAACTTTTAATTCTATAGCGCATGACGATGATATTTTGCAAATGTATTTAAAAGACATCGGTAAAGTAAAACTTTTAAATTCTAAAGAAGAAAAGGTTTTGGGCAAGCAAATTAAAGAGGGGAAGTCTGCACAGGCGGAAATTGCAAAAAGAAAACTTGTTCAAGCTAATTTAAGACTTGTTGTAAGTATTGCAAAAAAATATATAGGACAGGGCGTTTTGTTCATGGATTTGGTTCAGGAAGGTTCACTCGGACTTATTAAAGCCGCTGAAAAGTTCGATTATTCAAAGAATTTTAAATTTTCTACTTATGCAACATGGTGGATAAAACAAACTATTATAAGAGCAATTTCTAATAATTCAAGAACTATACGTATTCCTGTTCATATGACTGAAAAGATAAGACGCTACAAAAGAGTTTATACTACTCTTTCATTTGAACTGGGAAGAGAGCCTAATGATACGGAACTCTGTGAAAGGCTTGAAATTACTCCTAAGCAGCTTTTGACAATAAAAAAATCAATTATAAAAGAACCTATAAGTTTGGAAACTCCAGTAACTGATGACTTGAATATCGGCGATTACATTGAGGATAAATCTTATCGTTCGCCCGAGGTTCAGACAAAGAATAATGCATTAAAGGGAAGTGTTGAGGATTTACTTGCATCTTTATCAGAAAGAGAAAAGAAGATTATTACCTATCGTTTTGGGATTAACGGTGAAACTCCAAGAACACTTGAACAGCTTGGAGAAATCATGGGATATTCAAAAGAACGTATAAGACAACTTGAAGACGGTGCATTGTCCAAAATTAGGCAATGCGAGGAACTTAAGCATTTTAGAGATTTTATTGAGGACTAATAATTCTGTCTAAGATTTTTGTCAGAGCAATTTTTACATGAGCATAATTCAATCCGCCTTGCATGTAAGCTGTGTAAGGCGGACGCATTGGACCGTCTGCAGAAAGTTCGATTGTTGAACCTTCAATAAATGTTCCGCCTGCCATAATTACCTGGTCTTCATATCCCGGTATGTATTCGGGGATTGGTGTTACATAACCGTTTACGGGTGATAAGGATTGAATTGTTCTGCAAAATTCTTCCAATGGTTCGGGTGAACCGAATGTTATGTTTTGGATTATATCTGTACGTTTTTCCCAATATTTTGGTGCACTGTCATATCCGATTTCATCAAAGATTTTTGCGGCTAATACGGCACCTTTGACCGCATCACACACAACTGACGGAGCCATAAAAAATCCTTGAAAAATTAATCTGTGCTGGTTAAACATTGCGCCGCCTTCGCAGCCTATTCCGGGGGCAGTTAAACGGTTTGCGGTTCTATCGACAAATAATTCTCTGCCTGCAACATATCCGCCTGCTTCAACAATGCCGCCGCCTGCGTTTTTGATTAAAGAACCCGCGATTAAATCAGCTCCGACTTCTAAAGGTTCTTTGGTGTCTGTGAATTCGCCGTAACAATTGTCTACAAAGCAAATACAATTCGGATTTTTCTTTTTAACGATTTTGCAAATTTTTTCTATTGTTTCCATAGAAAGTGATTTGCGTGTCGAATAACCCTTTGAGCGTTGGATTAATGCCATTGTTACTGTTTCATCAATCATTTCTTCAAGTTTGTCAAAATCGATTTCCATACCGTCTTTTAACGGCACTTCATCATATAAAACTCCGTTTCCGATAAGTGATGAGCGTTTAGTTTCCTCATCACCCGCAGTTCCGATAACTTCTTGCATGGTGTCGTACGGTGTACCTGCAACAGAAATAAGTTTGTCTCCGTATTTAAGGTTGCCGAAAAGACAGCAGGCAAGTGTATGTGTGCCGGAGGCAAAATGTATTCTGACTAATGCTTTTTCGGCTTTAAATACATCAGCAAAAACTTTGTCTAAAACTTCTCTGCCCAAATCGTCATGGCCGTAACCTGAGACTGTGTAAAAATGTTCGGGGGCAACTTTGTTTTCTATAAAAGCGTTTAAAACTTTTTCCTGATTGAAATCTCTTATATCTTCAATTTGTTCAAATTCTTTTGTTAAACTTTTTTCAGCTTGTTTAATTAATTCTTTGCTATTCATTATATTCGCTTTCCATTGTTTCTTATTATCTTTATAATATTGCAACCAAAAAGAATCGTCAATCAGGCGATAAAGAATGAGGGGTGAGACGAAAAATGTTTTTATTTATAAATAGGTTATGAGGATTTTGTTTTTTCTTTTATTGTTAAGTTTTACGGTTTTACCGATTTTTGCAGATGACTATAATGTATACACACCGGATAATTTTTCATCTGATTATGTAAATGAAGATGAACGTGTTCTTTTCATTCTTGATTTTTCAAACAGTATGTCAGAGTATTTGGAAGGAAAGCGTAAAGTTGATTTGATGATTGATACAATGAAAAGGATTTTGCCGAATTTAAATCCGAACATATCAGTAGGATTAAGAGTTTACGGGCATAGAATGGGCTTTACACCTTTTGAAGCCTGCAGAGCCTCATCTCTGGTAACTCCAATTTCAGTTTCTAATGGCATAAATGTAAGAAATTCTTTGTTGGATATAAAACCTCGCGGCATGACACCCATTACGTATTCTCTAAAACAGGCTGTAAAAAATGATTTTAGAGGGTTTACAGGCAAAAAACATATTATTTTGCTGACAGACGGCGGTGAAAATTGTGATGAAAGTCCTTGCAGTTATGTTGTGGAACTTATAAAAATACGTAAGGATATAAAAATAGATGTTATTGCATTTAATATAGATGATGAAGAGGATTTGGCACAGCTTGAATGTACTTCTCTTGTAACAAGCGGTAAGTTTTACAATGCTCAAACTGCGGCAGACCTTGTAAACAGTTTAAATAACAGTATAAATTCGTACAAAAAAGTCGAAGCAAAGATATTTACAGATTATTAATTATAAAAAAACTCCCATAAAGGGAGTTTTTTTATCTTCTTGAATTAAGCTTTGCAAGCAGTCTGAGGATTTCCAAATACAGCCAAACAAGCGTAATCATTAAGCCCATTGCGCCATACCATTCATAATCCTTGCTCAACATGTTTTGTGAGCCCATTTCAATGAATGCAAAATCTTGGATTAATGCCATTGCAGCAATAACTACAACGATTAAGCTGAATGCAATCCCGACAACTCCTGCTTCAAAAATTCCCGGAATTCCGCGTCCGAAAAATGAAGCAACAATTTGGATTAAATAAATAGCCATAACTGATAATAAAGATGTCTTTAATACTGCGGCGAATTTCTCTGTATATTGAATTGCTCGTGCTTTATAAAGCATTAGCATCACAAATAAAACAGTGAATGTTCCAAGTACTGCTTGCAGTACAAGCCCTTGAATTTGTGCTTCGAAAAGTGCTGAAATTCCGCCCAGTACAACACCTTCAAATAAAGCATACGGTGCGGCAGTGTACTTTGCAAGTTTTATATTAAAGCATGTAGCTACAACCAGAATAAATCCGATAATTGCACTTGCAGTTATTGCTGTCGGTACAACTGATGCCATGCCGTTGAATAAGAGATATAAACTTATTGCAGCACCTGCAAGCAGGCATACAAATAACATCAAAACTTTACTTACAGTACCCTGAATCGACATAGGTTCGCCGTCAAGCACACGTTCTTGAGACGAAAATTTGTCTTCATTTAACATAGGATTTGACATAATTAACTCCTTCCTTTACCATGATTATATAATATTATACAGCATTTTGGTAAGGTAATCAATGTTTTTAGAAAATTTTAACAAGTTTTTAAAATATTACGGAAAAGGACGATATTTAAAATTAGCCGGTTTTACAGGTTTATCGTTTATTGCAGGTTGTCTGGAATTTGTGGGGATTGCTTTAATATATCCTTTTATTATATTGATTTTACAGCCTGAAAATTTGCCAAATTTTCATTTTATAAAACTTGATGATTCTTATGGCAGCGGGCTTTTAATAGGTATTATTGTTTTTTTTATTTTTATTTTGAAAAACTTATTTATCATTTTGTCACAATACATTCAAAGTAAGTTTGTGAGTCTTTGGAAACAGGATATTATAAATAAATTCATGAAATATTATATTTATTCGCCATATAAAGCTTCAATGAAGGTTTCATCAATAGATAAACTATATTTGCTAGAAACAGTTTGTCCGCAGGTCGTGAATTCTTTTATAATGCGTGTTTTGAATTTGTTGACAAATTCTACGATTATATTTATGGTAATTTTGCTTTTGCTGATTAAATTTCCTATTCCTGCCTTGATTACCATTGTATTTGTTTGCGTAAGCATGTTTATTCAGAATAAATATTTTAAAAAACGTACAGCGGATATTGCTTCGGAATTGATTATTCAAACAGCCAATTATAAAAAAGCTTTGCTTCAAAATATTAATAATTTGAAAGATTTGAAAATTTTGTCGGCAGAAAAGATATTTTATGATAATTTTTTGGAAAGCGGGAATGCTCTTGTAAAAGTAAATTACAGACATGGTTTTTATGCATCAATTCCTCCTTATATAATTGAAATTTTGGTGGTTGCTTCTCTTTTTGTCATGGCATTTATTTTGTCATTGCAAAATTTAAACGAGAATTCAACACTGATAGCTTCTTTTGCCGTTGTTGTAGCAGCTTTGTTCCGTATTGCACCCGCGTTGAACAGAATTCAATCATCGATTATTAATATTAATGCAACAAGAAAATTTGTTAAATGTATAAACGATACTTATGAAAAATACGGCATGGAAAATTTTGAAGCTGTTGAACCTCAGACTTTAAAACGAATTGATTTTCAAGATAAAATTACTTTGAAAAATATATGTTTTTCATATAACGAGTCAAAACAGGTTTTGAAAAATATTTCTATTGATATTAACAAAGGTGATTTTGTTGGGATTATCGGGCTTTCCGGTGCGGGAAAAAGCACTCTTGCCGATGTCTTAACTGGTCTTTTGCCTGTTGATACAGGTGAAATTACTGTTGATAATGTTGCTTTATCTCAAAATAATTTTGCTTCTTTCAGGCAAATTATAGGCTATATTCCTCAGCAGATTAATATTCTCGATGCTTCTGTAAGAGAAAATGTGGCATGGGGTTGTGAAACAATTAACGATGAGGGTGTAATAAAGGCTTTAAAAGCGGCATGTCTTTATGATGTTATAAGTGAGTTTCAAGGCGGTATAAATGCGAAAGTTGTAGTCGGCTCAAACGGCTTATCGCAAGGTCAAAAGCAACGTCTTGCAATTGCAAGGGCATTGTATCGCGACCCTGAAATTTTGATTTTTGATGAAGCAACTTCTGCGCTTGATGTACAAGTGGAAAGTGAAATTACGGAAATGCTTACACATATTGCTAAATCAAAGACAATAATTGCCATTGCACACAGATTATCAACATTGAAAGCATGTAATAAATTAATCTACATGAAAGACGGTCAAATTGTAGATGTAGGAAGCTTTGAAGAGCTATCCGACCGTTATGATGATTTTGCAAGTCTTGTAAAATTATCCTCAATAAAATAAAAAAATTACAATAAAGGACTTTACAATAAAAATTTTTTATTATATAATAGTCATGTAATCCTCAGTAGCTCAATGGCGGAGCAACCGGCTGTTAACCGGTAGGTTGTTGGTTCGAGTCCAACCTGGGGAGTTTTTTCATATAAAAAGGACAGGTTTAACCTGTCCTTTTTATATGATTAATATTTTTAGATTGAGACGAGAACCAACTGTGAGTGTCCAGCGCGAACGAGCGGAAGGCGAAGGATTGGCGGCAAAATGACAAAGTCATTGCAGACGTCAACCGTAGACCTGCTAAACGCGAGTGAGCAAGAGAACCTGGGGAGTTTTTTATTACAAATAAAATGTCGGGCTTTTTTTATTTTATCTGTAAAATTACCTCATATTTACCCCACAAGCCGATTTTCCCACTAAGTAATTAAAGCGTAGTTTGAGTAACTTGAAGTTGTAGCTTACAAACACTGCACAATGTTATTATTACTTTATTCGTCTATTATTACGCCATTCCGGCATTTTAAACAATGTTTCAGCTGCTCCTAGACTACTAGCTCTTGTGCTTTGATTTAATTCCGCGATTCTTTGTTCCATTTGCTGTACTCTTATGGAGTTCTTTTCCCGAAATTTAAATATTTCAAGCATTTTGACTAATTTGTCTACAAATTCATTTTTAGTTGTTAGGGATTGTGGTCCTATGATAACAGGAATTGAATCTTTATATTTTCCATTCATATATGAGATATTACTAGGATAATTATATGAATCATTATATACATTATATTGCCCCAAAGATACAGTCAATGTCCCTTTTATGTCCTTAGTTGCTTTTTCAAACTTGCTTTTCAATGTTTTTAGTTGAAGATCATTAAGAGGTAAATCTTCATAGTCATAAGGCTTTGTACTCCCGTAATGGTGAACGCCTTTTGGGTAAATCTTTAAGCTAGCTTTAAATGATGGCTTAGTGTTTTGAATATAATTTACTTGCATTATTTCTCCTTTATCTTTTAGTACCATTATCGTAAAATCTGTAAAAAAAAATTTTGCTATGTCATTATAAAAATCTTTAATATAAGTTAACAATAATTAAACTCTCTGTTCAAAATCATCAAAACAAGTGTCTTTTTACAATAGTAGGGCATACCTGTTCTACTTTCTGAATAATTTATCTATAAACTGAAAATATGCTTTTTCTTTTCCTTCTGTAATAAAATGTCCGCCGGTTTCAAACTCTATTATTTTCTTATCTCCAATTCCTTTTGTTTTTATATTTTAAATATTCAATTTTGCTCTATAGGCTTGGAATGTATGCACATTTTACTTTCTTTTTAAAATACTTTTTTTATGATAGTATAATTATGATAGATGTATATGGAGAACTCTATGAATATTTTTGAAGAATTGCAGGCTCGCGGACTTATTGCACAGGTTACGGATAATGATGAAATCAGGGATTTAATAAATAATGGCGGGGCTAAATTTTATATTGGATTTGACCCGACAGCGGATTCATTGCACGTAGGTCATTTTATGGCGTTATGCCTTATGAAACGCTTGCAGATGGCTGGGAATAAGCCGATTGTTCTTATCGGAGGCGGTACCGCTCACGTTGGTGACCCGTCAGGAAGAAGCGATTTAAGAACTATGATGTCCAAAGAAATTATTCAACATAACTGCGAATGCTTCAAAAAACAAATGGAAAAATTTATCGAATTCGGTAAAGATAAAGCTATTATGGTTAATAACGCCGATTGGTTATTAAACCTAAATTATATTGAACTGCTTAGAGAAGTCGGAGCATGTTTCTCCGTAAATAACATGCTTAGAGCTGAATGTTATAAACAGAGAATGGAAAAGGGGTTAAGCTTTTTAGAATTCAACTATATGATTATGCAGGCTTATGATTTTTATCATTTACATCAGCATTACGGCTGTAACATGCAGTTTGGCGGCGACGACCAATGGAGCAATATGCTTGCAGGAACAGAGCTTATCAGAAAGAAACTCGGTGATGATGCTTATGCTATGACCATTACGCTTCTTTTGAATAATGAAGGTAAGAAAATGGGAAAAACTGCTAACGGCGCTGTCTGGTTAGACCCTGACAAAACTTCTCCGTTTGAATTTTACCAATACTGGAGAAATGTCGATGATGCAGATGTTATGAAATGTATTAAGATGCTGACGTTTATTCCGATTGAAGAAATTGAAAAAATCGAAAATTGGGAAGATAGCAGAATTAACGAGAAAAAAGAATTGCTCGCTTATGAATTAACCGAACTTGTTCATGGTAAAGAAGAGGCAGACAAAGCTAAACAGGCAGCGCATGCATTATTCAACGGTAACGGTGATTGTGAAAATATGCCGACAACTGTTCTCACTGCCGATGATTTGACAGATGGTGAAATTGGTGCGGTAGGTTTACTTGTAAAATGCGCTTTGTGTGCAAGTAATGGCGAGGCAAAACGCTTAATTCAACAAGGCGGTGTAAGTATCAATGATGAAGTCATTGACCTTGCAAAAAGATATACTGCTGATGATTTGGCAGGCGGTTTAAAAATCCGTAAGGGTAAAAAACATTTTCATCGCGTAAAATTTTAAATACAAAGTATGACTTATAGTTTATCTGAAATACTAAAACAATATGAAAAGTTTCCTCAAGTGATGGCTATTGCTCTTGGCGGTTCAGGCGCGGCAAAAACTTCTGATTTGAACTCTGATATTGATGTTTATGTTTTTGTTACTGAAGATATTCCTATTAGTCTCAGAGAAGAACTTGTGAGAAAGATTTCATCAAAATATGAAGTTGGAGGAGAATATTTTGGCTCCGGTGACGAGTTTTTTGTTGACAAATTGAATAAACAGCTTGATGTGATGTTTTGGAATGTTCAATGGTTTGAAGATGTTGTCAAAAATGTGTGGGAAAAGTTTTATCCCTCAAACGGTTATACAACTTGCTTTTTGTATACATTGAGTATATTTGAAATAATTTATGATACGGATAATTGGCTGAAAAATCTTCAAAACAAAATAAAAACCGAATATCCGACAGAATTGCAAAAAAATATTATTCAAAGAAATATCATGTTATTAAAAGATAAGCCTTTTGCTTCATATTATGAACAAATCGAAAAAGCTGTTAAAAGAAACGATTTAATAAGTATAAATCATAGAATTGCGGCATTTCTGGCAAGTTATTTTGATATAATTTTTGCGTTAAATAAAATGCTTCATCCGGGTGAAAAAAGATTAATTCAATATTGCAAAAATCATTGTAAAATATTGCCTGAAAAGTTTGAAGAAAATATAAATAATCTTCTTTCTCATTCAGATAAATTGCTTATTCTTGATGACATAATTGATAATTTACGTAAAATTTTATAAAAAATGAACTTTTCTTTTTTTTAATCGTTATAAACATGTGAATAGGAGGTAACGATATGAAAAAGATTGTTTATTTTGCGGTATTAGTTCTTATGTTTGTTGGAATTCCAACCTTTGCGGCGCCTTATGGCGGTCACAGACCTCCTATGCATGGCGGAGTTTCTGCTGTTCATCGTATGCCTTTACATCGAGGACCTTCATTCCATGTCAGTGTCGGAAGACCTTTGCCGCCTCCTATTTACAGACCGTATAGACCTATTGTCAGACCTTATCCTATGTATTATTATTCACCATATACAACTTATTCTTATACGTATTATTATGAACCGACTGTTACAGAAGTTCCGGTTTCACAAACTGTTGTTGTAAAAGAAAATAATTACGCAGGAGTTAATACTGCCGCAAATATTATAAATGCTGCCGCAAATGTCGCAACCGCAATCAGAGTTTTATCATGGTAATATAAAAAAAGAGCGATACAATCGCTCTTTTTTTAATACTGAAATATTTTTATATTAAACAATTTTATGACTTTTATTTTTTGCCCGGCTTTTCTGTAACTCAATTTTTGGAAGATATAAGGAATACCTCTTTTTTTATAGCATATAAAGTCATTTATTACTTCCAAAACATCTTTTTTAACTCTTGATTTATCTAAATTTTTTAGAATATATGCTTCGTATGCCATTGTTTTTTCTGCAAAGATTTTCATTTTTTCTTTATTTTTAATTGTGTTCCCGTCATACCAGCGGTATGAAAATAAAATCTCATCAAGATATTTCATTTTTGAATATTTTGATATTTGAAGCATTAAATACCAGTCTTCTAACGGAGCTTCGGGAGTGAATAATCCCGTGATATCAAAAATTGATTTTCTTATTAAATAACCGTTTGGAATGTAATTTCCTGAGCAAAGAGTTTTGTATGTGCCAAAATCTTGTGATGTAAACTTGAAGGATTTATTTTTTTGTAAAAATTGGCCGAAAGATTTGAATTTTCCGTCAGCAGTAATCTCCTGATTTTTGTTCCAAAAACATCTTATGCTGTTGTTATCAATAATTTCGTTGTCGCCGACAACAAGTGAATAATCAGGATTGTTTTGTAAAAAGTTTACTTCTTTTTCAATAGCCTGCGGCTTTGCTATATCATCGGAAGCAATAAGGTAAATAAATTCACCTTCTGCCAAATTGATAAGTTTATTCAGTGTCTTGCAAGTTCCTTCATTTTCTTTTGTTTCAAAGATAATGCGAGAAAATCTTTTTTGACATTCATCTTTTAATTCATTGATTTTTGCCCATGTACAATCTTTTGAGCCGTCATCAAGAATAATAA
>CAJUPC010000039.1 GCA_910588555.1 Candidatus Gastranaerophilales bacterium | reverse complement strand
CTTAAATCTTGACATATAAATACCTCCATCTTTCTATTTACTCATTATTTACTATATTTCGTTTTTTGTCAAGCCTGCAAGTTTTGTATAAGTTTTACAAACCTCGGTCAGGGGGTTTTTGTCAAGTGTGCCGACACCGAATATATTTTATACATGTTGGCTAGGGGTTTGTGTCAACCCTATCAACACCAAATAAATTTTATGTTATACTGTCGTTAAGGAGATTTGTGTATGAAACAAAAAGCGTTGGAATATTTTGTAAACGGCGGTTGTTCATGCTCTGAAAGCATTGTTAAAGCTGCTATTGAACAGGGTTTGTGCCCGAAAGAATTTTTCCCTGCCGCAACGGCATTTTCAGGCGGAATGTCATCAGGATGTGTTTGCGGTACTGTTGCTGCAGCTCAAATGATTTCAGGTTTTAACAATCCTGTGGATGCACGTGCAAATGCAAAATTTATTGTTGATGAATTCAAGAAAAGAAATAAAGTTACATGCTGCAGAATTCTTGCAAAGGGTTTGCAGGGTGCTGAAAGAAAACAGCATTGCTCTAAATTTGTTGCCGATGTATGCGAAATTATGGAAGAACTGGTAAAGGTTAAAGCATGAAAAAATTTGATAAACTCAATTTTATAACTGCAGGCATGCCGTTGACTACGGGAAAAGGAAGTTATCCTGCCGCGTTTGATGTTTTAAAAGAAATGAACCTTGACGGAATGGAATTGGAATTTGTTCATGGCGTCAGGATGAATAACGAGCACAGGGAGTTTGTCAAAAACAAGACTAAAGACTTTGTGGTTACTGCCCATGGACCTTTTTATATTAATCTTAACTCAAAAGAAGCTGATAAAATTGACGCAAGTGTTCAAAGGATTATTGATACGGCTTCTGTAGCTTCTCAGGCAGGTGCTTTCAGTATAACTTATCACGCGGCTTTCTATATGGGAGCTGACAAAGAAACCGTTTACAATCAGGTTAAGGCTCAGACTGCACGCATAACGGATGTTTTAGAACGCGAAAATATAAAAGTTTGGGTCAGACCCGAAACAACAGGCAAGGCGACCCAGTGGGGAGATTTGGACGAAATTATAAGGCTTTCAAATGAATTTGAACAGGTTTTGCCGTGTATTGATTTTTCACATCTTCATGCACGCAGTGCAGGCGAATATAATACTTACGATGAATTTTCACGTGTTTTGGAAAAACTCGGAAAAGAAGTCGGACAATACGCTATTGAAAACTTTCACGGTCACCTTGCAGGGATTGAATATACTGCAAAGGGTGAAAAACAGCATTTGAACCTTGAAAATTCCGATATGAATTACAAAGATTTGTTGAAAGTTTTGAAAGAATTCGGTGTAAAAGGTGCGCTTGTTTGTGAGAGTCCGAATATTGAAGGTGATTGCAGACTTTTAAAAGATTATTATTATTCTTTATAAAAAAAACGGGAAGATTTTCCCGCTTTTTTTATTGAAGTTTGCAGATGTTATCAGGGTGTAGAGCGTGTTTCAGGAATTTGCAAACCAGTTTATAACCTGCTTTTGTTGCTTTACTGTCCCTTAATGCATTCAGCATCATAAAATCATGGAATGTATTATTTATTCTTACACAAGCAGTATCAACATTAGCCTCAATCAATTTTCGTGCGTATTCTTCGCCTTCATCTCTCAGAACATCGTTTTCGCCTGTAATAACAAGAGTCGGAGGAAGACCTTTTAAATCTTCAAGTTCTGCTTTCAAGGGCGATACAAAAATTTCTTTTTTAATGTCTTTTTCGCCCGTGTAAGAGTCCCAAAACCATTCCATTGCTTTTTTAGAAAGCCATGGGCCGTTTTTAAATTCTCTGTAAGATTCAGTCTTCATTTCTGCGTCACAAACCGGATAAATTAAAACTTGAAAACATAATTTTATCTTATTTGCTTTCTTAATTTTCATTGCGGTAACTGTTGCAAGGTTTCCGCCTGCGCTGTCGCCTGCAATTGCGATATGCTCTCTATCAAGTTTATATTTATCTGCGTTTTCATATAAATATTCAACAGTTTTGTATACCTGGTTTAGTGCATGAGGGTAAGGAAATTCGGGCGCACGCGAGTATTCTACAAAAGCAACCGCTGATTTTGTACAATTTGCAATAGTTTTAACGGTCATGTCATAAGTTTCAAAATCACCTATTACCCAGCCGCCGCCATGACAATATATGATAAGAGGAAGTATTTCTTCCGTACAATTTTCGGGACGTACGAGTTTTACGCTTATACTTCCGATTTCATCGTCAAAAATTTCTACATTTTCAACTTCTGCGTCAATATCAAAATGATATTTGCGCTGTAGAGTTGACAAAAAGTCTCTTGCATTATCTGGTGACATCTCATATAGCGGTTTTTCAATATGCAAATTGTCAATGAAATTTTGTGTTACTGAGTCTAAATAAGGTTTTTTAGAAAAGAAATCAGTCATAATTCCCTCCCTAAATTTTAATCAGCAAAAATTTGCTGTCTTTAAGTGCAACGACTTTATGTTGTTCGTCTTTTTTGAAAAGAAGTATTTCACCTTTATCAACTTTAAACTTTTGAGCGTCAAAGTGTAATTCAATTTCACCGTCAAGAATATAAACAGCAGCATCGCAAGTTGATGTGTGAGTATCAATTATTTCATCCTTTTTAAGACCTATAACCGACAAACTGCTGTTGTCGTGTTCCATAAGAACTTTTCTTTCAAATTTGTCATTTTCAACAATATCTTTAGCTTTTAAAACATTATAAAACATAAAAAAACCTCCTTTACACGTAATTAAAGCAGGTTTTTTTGAATATATCATTCCTCAATCGGGCAAAATTATTAATTACAAAAAAATCGGGCATTAGCCCGACTTTTCTATATACCTTTGATTTCTTCTTCGATTTTTGCAAGAATTTCATCAAGTTTTGACGCATCCTTAACTCCGCCCTGTGCAAAGTTTGGACGTCCGCCGCCGTTTGCACCTGTTGCGCGTGCGATTTCGCCCACTATTTTGCCTGCGTTGACGCCTTTTTCAATAAAACTGTCAGAAACTTTTACCGCAACAGTTCTTTCAGAAGCAAGTACGATTACGCTTTCGCCTAACTTTTGCGACATAAATTCAATACCTGTTTTGATTGCGCCGCCGTCAATATTTTCGACTTTTGTAATAAACAGTTTGCCCCCTTCAATATCTTGAGCTTTTGAAAGGAATGTGGCAAATTTTGCACGTGAATTTTCTTCTTTCAATTTTTCAAGCTGTTTTGTCAATTCGCGGTTTTCTTCTTGAAGTTTTTGAACACGTTCATTAACTTCGTCAAAATGAACCTTGAACATCAAAGAAAGTTTATCGATTTCTTTAACTTTTGCGTTCATTAATTCAAATGCCGCCTTAGATACAACAACTTCGATACGTCTTGTACATGCAGCGATTGCACCTTCTGAAACGATTTTCAACAAGCGTAAATCGCGGGTGTTTCTTGCATGAGTTCCGGCACAGAATTCTTTTGAAATGCAAATTCCGCCTTTTCCGATAGAAACAACTCTTACAACATCTTCGTATTTTTCGCCGAACAATGCTGTTGCACCTGTTAATTTTGCCTGTTCAATATCCATTTCTTCAGTAGTAACATCAAGACCTTTTGAAATCCAGCCGTTAATAATATCTTCAACTTTGAAAATTTCATCTGGAGTCATAGCACGTGAGAAAGTGAAGTCAAATCGCATTCTGTTTTCTTCAACTTGAGAACCTGCCTGATGAACTTCATCACCGAGAACTTTAATTAATGCTGCTTGCAGCAAGTGAGCTGATGAGTGATGAAGTCTGATTTCTTCTCTACGGTCTAAATCAATCTTAGCGCAAACTTTTTCCCCGATTGTAATTTCGCCGTTAATAACTTTTGAACGGTGCACGAAAAGTTTATTTACCTTAAATGTTGTTAAAACTTCTGCTTTTAAATTATCGTTTTCTATAATACCGCTATCGCCTGTCTGACCACCGCATTCAGCATAGAAAGGAGTTTTATCCAAAACGATATCAACAAATCCGTCACCCTCAACAGTTGCAAGAATTTTGGCATCACATTCGTTTTCTGTATATCCGACAAATTCAGTTGAACCGACTTCATCTTCGATTTTTGCGTATTTAATGTCGCCTGTAACTGAGATTTTTGCAGTTGCAGCTTTTGCACGGTCTTTTTGTTCCTGCATAGCTTTTTTATAGCCTGCTTCGTCAACATTCAAACCGTTTTCTTCCGCAATTTCTTTTGTCAATTCAAACGGGAAGCCGAAAGTATCATAAAGTTTGAAAGCACTTTCGCCGTCAATGTCTTTTTTATTGTCGATAAACTCGTCAAGCATTTTGTAACCGCGGTCAAGAGTTTTAGCAAACCTTTCTTCTTCTTTTTTGATTACATCAACAATTTTAGCTTTGTTTTTAACCAAATCAGGATAAGCTTGGCCATAGTGTTCAACTACAATATCAACAAGTTTATACAAGAACGGCAAATCCATTCCCAAAATTTTTCCGTGGCGCAATGCGCGGCGCAAAATCATTCTTAAAACGTAGCTTCTGCCTTCGTTACCGGGGATTACACCATCTGAAATCAAGAAAGAAACACATCTTGCATGGTCTGTGATAATACGAAGCGAAATATCTGTTTTTTCAGATTTTTTGTAAGGAATTCCGCTCATTTCACAAACTTTATCCATAATCGGTTTCAAAAGGTCTGTTTCAAAAGTCGAACGAACGCCCTGACAAACCATTGTAATACGTTCCAAGCCCATGCCTGTATCAACATTTTTGCTTTCCAAAGGTGATTGGTTGCCTTCTTCATCCTGATAAAGTTCCGTAAATACAAGGTTCCAAATCTCAACCCATCTGTCGCATTCGCAGGTATCAATTCCGCAATCGTCAGAACATTTTAAATCTTCACCCAAATCATAGTGAATTTCAGAACAAGGTCCGCAAGAACCCGAAGCCCCCGGAGGACCCCAGAAGTTGTCTTTTTTGCCTTTGCGTTTAATTCTTTCAGCCGGAACGCCTACACTTCTCCAAATGTCAAACGCTTCATCGTCAGTTTCGAAAATCGTAATCCAAAGTCTGTCTTTGTCGAGTTTCAAGACTTCTGTAACGAATTCCCACGCCCAGGGAATAATTTCTCTTTTATAATAATCGCCAAAAGAGAAGTTTCCTAGCATTTCAAAGAAAGTATGGTGTCTTGGAGTTCTTCCTACATTTTCGATATCTGAATCTTTACCGCCTGCTCTTGCGCATTTCTGACAAGAAGTAGCACGTGCAGGGTCATAGGGAGATTTTACAATCCCTAAAAATATAGGTAAAAACTGCAGCATACCCGCAGTTGTTAAAAGTACTGTCGGGTTATCAGGCACAAGGCTAGAACTTTCAACAACCGTGTGCTGATGTTTATCTTTAAAGTAATCTAAATATAATTTTCTTATTTCATTTCCGCTTAGCATTTTTTTATCCTCTTTATAAATATTGGTCAGTCTTTTTAAACTTTGGTCAAATTTGCTATTATAAGAAAATTATACAATAAACAAAGATAAAAAAATTGTTGCAATCAAAAATTTTCATGCTAATATAAAGAATGTAAATTAAATATGATTTGCCCGAGTAGCTCAGCTGGATAGAGCAACCGCCTTCTAAGCGGTAGGTCATGCGTTCGAATCGCATCTCGGGTATATTTTTTTATTAGGGAGTTATATGAAAAAGTGTTTTTTATTACCATTGTTAGTATTATTTGTTTTACCTGTGTCTGCTACAACTTGGGAGCAAATTGATACAAAAAGATATATTGATTTGGATAGTATCGAAAAATATAACGATAAATATGACTCAAGAAAAAGTGAAATATATTCTTTTTGGATTAAAAGTTTAAATGATGAAAGTCAATATTTTACGGATTTTGAAAAAGACTACAATAAAAAAGTTTGGTATACTATGACAAGAAATTTAATAAACTGTGATAATAAAACTATTACGCCTAAAGCAATTATTTTTTATGATTTATCTCACAGAGTAATTAAAAATTTTGAACTTCCAGCGTATTCTCTTGAGTGGCATAGCATTATTCCTGATAGCATCGGTGAGGATTATTATTATGGTATATGTAAACCTGAATAATTTACTGTAATAAATATATATTAAAAGAACTCCTTTTTGGAGTTCTTTTTAATATCGAGGAAATTTGAGGAATAAATTTTATTTTGTGCCTTTGAAGATTGAGATGTCTTTCAAATCTTTTAAGGCAAAATTTGTGTTTACATCCATAAGAGGATTTTGTTTATCTGTGTTAGTTTTGTTCCAATAGTCAGCGTCTAATTGCGGACGGCCTTTTGGTATTTCACTGTTAAAATCAACCATATATAATTCCCTTTTTCACATTGCTGTGTGTTCTTTATTTAACGACCATAATTTATAAAACTTGAGTTTATTGTATTGAATGTTACAGTTTTGTTACATTCTCGTGATTGTAAGTAACATTTCGTTTGGTACGAAAAAGTCTTTTATACCGAAACTTGCATTAACAAATACAAATTCCAGCGTGTTGCCTTTGTCTATTCCAATGTCATCAAATGGTATGCTCACGTCTACGACTTTATCATATACAGCTGTAATATTTTTTGGTGAGTCTATTGCCCATAAGTTATTTGGAATTGCTTTTACGAGCCTCAAAAGATTTATTTCTCCTTCATATATTGAGACTTGCATTTCGTTATGAAATTTTTCTTTTGATATAGGCAGAATATTTTCTGCTTTTTGGATTAATCTTATAGGTGATAAAGGTTGTTTTTTATCACGGTTGCGCATGTAAATATACATTTGGTTAGCTTGTTTTAAGGTGGGCGAAGTATCTTTCATGTATTCGTTTATGTAAAATCTGAAATACAGATTATCTTTGTCATAACCGAAACAAACTTTGTCGTAAAACTTATTTTCTTTCAGCACAGGGCCGTCGGGAATTTTGATACAGCCTGCATTAAGCCAATTTTCGTCATCATTTGTTTTTCCGTCCAAAATTGGTGTGAATTCACCTTTAGGGTATCTTGATGGTTTTGCGATAGCTGATAACAGCGAAATATCAAGGTAAGCAGGCACATCAAGTTCTAAATATTTATAAATATTCTTTAAATGTTCTCTAAAAATATAATCAAATATATTGTCGCGTCCCGAATCATTGGGTTCGCCATACCACCAGAACCAGTCGCTGCCTTCGCATATAAACAATTCACGTCTTGCATTTTCTATATTTGGATTTAGCGGGTTCTTTTTTACATACGCGCACAAATCATCTCTTACCTGTTTTAAATATGTCCAGGCAAGATTTTTGATAGGTTCGTCAATCCATAGTTTAAAGTTTCTGTTTACCCATGAGCCCGAACCGATTTTGTTTAAAGGTTTTTTATTATCTTTTTCAATATAATCGCTTATTAAAACTGTTTCAAGTGTCGGGTCATTTTCAATAAGACCATAAATTGTAGATAAAAATATTGCACCGTCGGCAAGATAGCTTTCCCAGCAGTTTTCACCGTCCATTGCGATTGTAAGAAGATGATTGTCATCAGGAGATGACAGAAGTTTGCTTTGAATAACTTTAATCCTGTCATATAAATCGTTTGCAGCACCTTCAGGGTCATGGTTTGGGTATTCGAAACCTATTAAATTAGGGATTAAAGAATCACGGAAAATAATATTTGTACCTCTGCAATCATATGTTTTTAAAAGGTGATATGGGTCTTCAAGGTAACCTTTGAAATCTCTTGCAAATTCGAATTTTAAAGAGTAAGACAAAATTCCTTCATCTGAAATAGTCCATTTAATTCCTAATTCTTTTAACATTTCAATTACTTTTGAATTTATGCAGTGTTCTGAGGGCCAAATTCCTTTAGGACGAATTCCGAATAATTCTTCAATTCTGTCAAAAGCTAGTTTTGTTTGAACTTTTGCGTCAAGCTCCATTTTTAAATTTGAGGGCAAATCGCTTTGAGGTGATGTTTTAATACTTTTAATATCAAGCAGAATAGGTAAAATCGGATGGTAATACGGACTTGTTGTGATTTCAATTTTACCTTTTTGTACAGCTTTTTTGTACGCGGGAATAATTTTTCTGATTATATCGCGTTGAATTTCAATTATTTTAATTCTGTCTTGAAGCGTGTAATTTTTGCCTTTTTTTATTAATTTTTTTATATCAGGATAAGTATTTTTATGTATAGAATCAAACCAAACCAAATTAAACAATGCCATTAAGTCGGAATATTCCTGATTTGAGAATATATTAATGTCATTGCCGGAACTCAATTGATATTTTTGGTAGAGGTTTTTATATTCCGCATTTGGCAAAATCATTGAATGAAAATTTGAGTCAAAGAAATTGTTGATAATAAATTGTTTGTCATCATCTGTTAATTCTTCAACAGGTGTTACGGTAAGTCTTGAGTGAATATCATGAAGATTTTTTTCGCCGTAATCTATAAAAGCGTCAAGCAAAACAGGAACAAGGTTGAAATTTAATTTCAAACTCTTAAATTTATCAACCATCAAAACCATGTCAAGATAATCTTTAACAGCATGCAGCCTTACCCATGGCATTAAATAATCACCTTGCGGAGTGAGCTGATAAACAGGTTGGTGCATGTGCCAATAGAATGCTATAGATAACTTTTTCGTCTGACTCATCATAATTCCTGAAATTATTATAGCATTTATATAGAAAAAAGGGAATATGCAAATTTATAGGATAACATAATTTTTGACAAATTAGTCAGAAAAGCTGTATCAACATTTATTGTAATAAAAATGACCCTAAAAAGGGTCATTTCCTTTTTTTCAACATGCCATCAATGTTTATATACATTTATGATGTTATGTTACCCTGTCACCTTGATTGGTGTTTTCCCGGAATGTTACTAAGATTTATTAGATTTATATTTATAGCTTAAAAGACTGTAAGTATCACTTGATGCAGAGCTGTCGCCGTAAAATACTGACATATCCGTTGCTCTGCGGTTGTTGAATTGGTCTTCGACTTCCATTCTTGAAGCGTTGATGTCAAAAGCTGAAATTTCAGCACTTGTAATTCTTCCGTCATGATTTGTGTCCATTTCGTCAAAATGTTCAAGAATTTTTGTCATCGTACTTTCTGATAATCCGCATGAACCTGACGCATAAAGCTGTGTCAGTTCGGCTTTTGTCAAACCTTTAGTAGAAATCATATTTGACAGATTGTTCATTTCTTCTGCCGTAATAATTCCGTCGCCGTCTTTGTCGAGTGTTGAAAAATTATTTTGAAGATAAGATGCAAAAGAATTATTTAAAAGATTTGCATTGGCAGTTTTTCCTCTTGCTTCTGTGATATTTTCAAGCGTCAAACCGTTAGGATACTGTGCTGCAAGATAAGAGTATGTATTTGTCAAACCTGCTGTAATACCTGATAATATACCATTATTGTTATTAGCCATAAAAAGCCCTCAATTATACTAACCTGTAAATATCTTAATAATTTTTTCCAAAAAGTCAAACCTCTAAATATATGAGATTTTTATGGTATTATAATTCTATGGCTACAAAATTTATGCAGGCAAAATTTTTGATTAGCGCGGAAAAACTTTCGCAGTGTCCTGATTATACACTGCCCGAATTTCCGCTTCTCGGTCGTTCAAATGTCGGTAAATCGTCATTTATTAATGCGCTTGCAAATCAAAAAAAACTTGCGAAAACTTCTAATACACCCGGAAAAACAAGATTGATAAACTTTTTTCAATTTTCCGATAAATTTATGGTTGCGGATTTACCGGGATATGGTTATGCTAAAGTTTCGAAAGAAGCTCAAAACAAATGGCAGAAATATTTGGAAGAATATTTGCTGGAGCGTGAACAAATTTCGTCACTAATTCAGCTTGTTGACGGCAGGCATGATATTCAGAAAAATGATTATCAAATGCGCGAATGGGTTGAGGCTTATAACTTGCCAATTTTTACAATTGTGACCAAAATGGATTATGTGCCGAAATCAAAAACTTTAAATGTTATTAAAAAAGTTGAAAAAGAATTCGGCGGAATTGTTTTACCGTTCAGTGCCGTTGAAACAAGATATAACGAAAAGATTTTCGAGCATATAATCGGAAAATAATAATTTTTGTAGGGATATCAACCCCTACAAATTAAATTAACCCCAACTTGCAGGCTTTGTAAATAGCATTTGAGAGATTAAGCGCTTTAAATTTATTAAGAATAGTGGCCATAATCTGGTGATACGACCTTTTTTCTCCTAAAAAATTTAAAGCCGCCTTAATTTCCATCTGATTTCTTCCATCTACTAATGCTTTTAAAAATTCAAGCTCAATCTCATCTAATTCAACTTTAGCTAAATATCTTCTTTTAATTTCGGGTATACTGACGTTGTAATGCACTCTCTCATGTAGTTCTTCAAACAAAATCATTCTTTTGTATTGGAATTTGTTTGTCTGCAATTCTTTCAATTCATTTTCAATAGTTTGTGTCATTTTTTCTCCTTTTGCTAGTGGTACTAATTGTAACTACTGCTAGTATAGCTAACAATATTGAAATGAACAAGGAATATTTACAAAAATTAGCAAAGCAAATAAAAAAAATACGTAGAGAAAAAAATTTAAAACAGGATGATTTAGCCTCTGAGTTTGTTTCGCGGGGTATGATTAGTTTGCTTGAAACAGCAAGGACAGATGTTACAATTTCTAAACTTAAGTGTATAGCAGATAATTTAGAAGTAACAATGAAAAACTTATTTGATTTCGAATAGTATTGCTAGTGTCACTAATTGTGTTTTAAGTTAGTGTAACTAACAATAAGTTTGTGAACAAACAATATATAGAAAAATTAGCAAAGCAAATAATAAAACTTCGTGTAGAAAAGGGGCTGACTCAAGATGATTTAGCTTCTGAGTTTGTTTCACGTTCAATGATTAGTTTATTAGAAACGGTAAGAACAGACATAACCGTTTCAAAATTAAAATGTATAGCTGATAGCTTAAATGTTTCAATGAAAGAATTATTTGATTTTGAATAGTAGGTCGGGATTGCTATCCCGACCTTATACAATTTTACACAAAAAGACCGCCTTTAAGGCGGTCTTATCCCAAATCTCGGCTAGCCGTTTATTGTGTCAAAAATCCATTTTGACGAAATTCTACAAGTTTGGCAAGCTGCCATTCTCTTGCTGATATGTCATCTATTCTGTTTTTTATCTCTTCCAATTCTGCCATTAAGACTGACAAATCTTTTCTTGGCTGAATTTTTTGTTCAATAAACTCATCGTCTTCGCTCCAAAATAGAGGAAAACAATTGTTTTCAAAAAGCTCTTTATCATTCATGTTAATTTCTCCTTAGTTTTACAAATGCTTTTATGCATTTCTCTTCTGGTTTTGAGTAATAAATGAATGTATCATATCCACTAAATCAAAGTTGCCGTATTTAAATGTATAGGGCTTATTTGAATATTCGCTGTCGGTAATTCTTTGCAAATCCCTAACCTCTTTATAATTCATTGAATTAAAGTCGAAACTTGTCATTTCGCCGTAATCCAACATCAAATCTTCCATATCCGTAAATTTTCTTCCGTCCATAACACACTCCTTTTTTAAAGTTTTATTTTGTGAACAAAATTTATATCGGAAGAAAATATCTAAAACTTTAGTGATTAGAAAATACCTGTTACAAAATTTTACAATTAGAACAATTATTTAACTGATTTTTCTTCGTTTTCTTTTATTTTATGTTTGAATAGAACGCGTCTAAATAAGCCGTACATTTTTTCGCTGTTTACGACTGTAATCTGTGTTTTATTATTTACAATATCTATATTTACGTAAGGTTTTTGGCTGAAAATGTTGTTTTCGATATTTACAAGTTGAAACAGCCCCTCAGTTAATACACTGACGGGCTCTCTCAAAAATATTTCAAATGATTTTCTTATATCGAATTTTTTCATTGGTGTTTTTTGTTATTTTGCTTTGCTGATGATTTTGTCGATTTTCTTATTAATTTCGTCTTTATCACCTGCATTGGGGCTCATTGCGAGGTACTGTTGATAGTATTTTACAGCGCCTCTGTAGTTAAGTTCTTTTTCGTATGACATTGCTTTCAATTTAGCAATCTGCGGGCTGTTGTGATAGAAGTCTATCGCACGGTTGCAGTATTCAATTGCAGAAGCATAGTTGTTTTGCTGGTATTGTCTTTGAGCAATATCGAAAAATTCGTTTGATTTTGTTTCGCAAAGGTTAATGTATCTGATACCGTTTTGAGCAATAATATTGTTAGGTTCTTTCATCAACGCTTTTTGAAGCGCAACTCTTGCAGTTCTGAATTGTTTGTTATGAACAAGGATTTCTGCAAGGTACAAATCATCTTGTACAGAGTCTGAGAAATTGATAGCGTTTTCAAATGTATAAACCGCGTCTTTTTCTCTTCCTAAAGCAAGGTAAGCTTCACCTTTAATTACGCTGTCCATAAGATTGCTGCCTGCGGCTTGAATAATGTAATTCAAGCTGTCGCGTGAGAGCGGTTCTTGATGAACAAGTCTTGCAAGTTTAAGTTTTGCAAGGTGAAGTTCCAAATCTTCCGGACACTGTTCAATTGCTTTGTTAATATAGTCATAAGCAAGGTAAACTTCTTTGTTAGTAGTAATACCGTTATTTTCGCCGCGTTCTTTAGCCATTTCATAATAAGTGTTAGCAAGACCGATTACTGCGTCATCGTTGTAGTTTTCATCGCCTACAAGTTTTGAGAAGTAATCAAGAGCCTGGTCGTATTTTCTTATATGCAATGCCATATTAGCAATTCTTAATTTGCTTTCTTTGTTGTTCGGGTTAATTGCAAGAGCTGTTTTTAACTGTTCCATTGCAAACTCTTCATCTGCGCGGTTTTCGTAGATAGTTGCAAGGTTCATGTAAGGTCTTGAATTTTCAGGCTTAACAATTTGAGCTTTTTTGAAAGAGTTAATTGCAGCAGCCTGGTTGCCCTGTTTCAAGTATAATTCACCCTGTAAAGTCAAAGCGGGTGAAGAATTCGGGTTAACGTGGATAGAGTGGTTTACCCAAGTTAAAGCTTTAGAATAATTTCCTCTACGTGTTTCAACCTGCGCCATGTGATACCATGCGGTCGGGTTGTGAGAGTTAAATTTCATTGCTTTCATGAAATTAGCTTCCGCAGCGTCAAGGTTACCGTTCATCATTTCAACAATACCGATGTTATCGTATGCTGTTGCAAATGAAGGATTAACTTTTAAAGCTGTGTTGAACAATTCAAGAGCGTCATTTCTGTTGTTAAGTTTTAATGTTGCAACACCCATTGCGTTGTATGCTTCGTAGTAATTTGAGTTCAAATTAACAGCTTCAACAAATTCTTTTAAAGAAGAGTTGATTAAACCTCTTGTATTTTTAATATGGTCAACATCGGAAGAAGTTGTTCTTTGAAGATAAACAAGCCCTTGTGCGTAGTGCAAAGTAGGATTTTTGGGATATTTTTTCAATAGTTTATCCAATTCCTGCTGAGCCGGGTCAAGTTTATGTTGTTTAGCCATTGACACTGTTCTCAACGCAAGTGCGTTTTCATCATTGGGGTTTGTATTTAAAATTTCTTTAATTTTTGCGTCTGCATCAGCACAGTGATTGTACTCAATTAATCTTGAAATTTCAGGATATACTTGAGTTGCGGTTTTAACAGCAGAAACATTTGCAGGTTTTGCTGCAGTATTTTTTTGTACCTGTGCCTGTAATTCTTTAGCATAGACCTGTGTAGATAAGGCTGCCATAACGACAATTGATGATATTAACAATTTTTTGTAATTCATGTTATCTCCAAGTATTTAATTTCTTCCAAAAATATTGTATAATAGTTCATGTAAAAAATCAATAATATAAATAAAGTAGAAGTTATGAGTATTAATAAAAATTCAAAACAAGATTTGGAAGATTTTAAATCGTACATAATTGCGGAAAAGAATTTTTCCGCGCATACGGCAAAAGCCTACTGTTCAGATATTTTAAGCTTTCTTATATGGATGGACGAGCAGTCTTGCGAGGATGTAAATTTTTCCAAAATAAGGGATTACTTGCACTTTATACAGAAGTTTAATTATAAAAAAACGACGGTTGCAAGAAAGATTGCTTCTTTAAGAACTTTTTATAAATATTTGTATCGAGAACGTAAAGTTGACTCAAACCCCGCAATGAATCTTAATAATCCTAAGCGTCCGAAATCATTGCCAAAATTTTTGACACCTGATGAGGTTGAGCAAATTTTGAATAATACGAAAATCGAAACTCCGGCAGGTTATAGAAACAGAACTATTTTGGAGCTTTTGTGGGCTACGGGAATGCGAATTTCGGAGCTTTCGGGGTTAAATTTCGGGGATTTAAACTTGAAAGATAACGAAATAAGAGTTTTCGGAAAAGGTGCAAAAGAGAGAATAATTCTTGTAACAGACCGTGCAAAAAGTTATTTGGAGCGTTATATTGACTCTGCTCGTTCGCTTGTTGCTCAAGGCTATGACGTTCCCGAGCCGGTCGAAAATTCACCTGTATTTATAAATAAAACAGGTTACAGACTGCAGACAAAAACCGTCAGAAATGTCATAAATGATATTGTTGACAGAATTGATTTGCCCAAACATGTTACACCGCACGTATTCCGTCATAGTTTTGCAACACATTTGATAGAAAACGGTGCTGATTTAAGGGTTGTTCAAGAGCTTTTGGGTCACGCAAGCATTTCAAATACGCAAATTTATACACATATTTCTACACAGAGATTGAAAGATGTGTATAACGAAGCGCACCCCAGAGCTTAAATTTTATTAAATAATCCCCAACTTGCAGGCTTTGTAAATAGCATTTGAGAGATTAAGCGCTTTAAATTTAT
>CAJUPC010000038.1 GCA_910588555.1 Candidatus Gastranaerophilales bacterium | reverse complement strand
ATTCAGTTACATTTTTAAACAATTAAAGGTAAATGAAATTGATTGAAAAACTATCATCAGAAAAATTATTAAAGATTGAACATAACTATAACAAACGGTTTTACGCTGCAAACTGCTTATATTATTACTCGCCATTTTTTGACACTGAGGATTTAAATAATTACAGTTATCACCTGCTTGCACTTATAGGCGAAAAACCTTCATCAATAGAAGAATATGCAATAGGCAACTATATCCCGCCTGATGAACCATACTGCTTAATAGAAAATGATATTATAATTGAATTCAAAAACGAAAAAATATGCGGTTATATTGTTAAACAAAATGATAAAAAATTATATCTGCATAAATTCTGTAAAAATGTTGATGATAATGTTTTTATAGCTAACTTTGTAAAAATAAAATTTTTACCTTTATAATACCTGTAGGTCAAATTAAGCAGCCACATAAATTTTTCTTGTCGGCATAGCAATGCCGACCTACCGATACAGCTGCGGCAAAAAGCCTTAATATCCTACAGCCCAGTTGAAAGATGCTGTTTTTGTAGGCTGAGATACAACAGGAACTGCCGAATTTACAGCCTGAACCTCAATAACTTTTGCAGCTTTTGTCAGCATATTATATTGCATCATTTTGTTATCAACATTGTTAAAAGATTTCAATCGGTCAAGGTTATTTTGTAATTCTGCATTTTCATCATTCAAAGTCGTAATCTGACGGCTTAATTTATTCAATGTCAATTCGTTAGACATTGCAAAGTAGTAGCTTACAAATGCAACCAGCACCGCAATCCCCAGCAATCCGCACAAAGTTTTATTAACTTTTCTTATAGCCATAGCCTTTTGTGAAATCTCCTTTTGAAAATAGCCTTCAATAACCTGATTTTCATTTTTTATAGGATTATTAACGTAATTAGAATATCTTTCTTCCTGATGTCTTGTAAATTCTTGCTGTCTTAACGTATTCAACTTTTCTACCCCAACCGAACACTTATTAGTGTCTTATACACCTTGCCACCCTGAGTTTTGCGCTTCTGGACGGCGGATTGACCGATATCTCCTCTTCACTCGCTTCTATTGGTTTTTTGTTCACAAGTTCCAATATTGGAGGCGGACAGTGGCAAATCATTTGTGATTTATCGCAATGACACCTCTGCGAGTGATATTTGAATAAGTGTTTCACTACTCTGTCTTCCAAAGAATGAAAACTTATTACACTTATTATAGCACCAAAGTCTAACAAATCCAACACATCATTCAGAGTATTTTTTACATTTTGTAACTCTTGATTTACTTCAATACGAATTGCCTGAAAAACTCTTGTAGCCGGGTGAATTGACGACTTTACGCGCGGTGTGCAGTTTACTATTAAATCCGCTAATTCGGTTGTTGTTTCAAGTTTTTTAATTTTTCTTTGTTCGACAATTTTTTTTGCAATTCTTTTGGAAAATCTTTCTTCGCCGTATTCGGAAAAAATTCTCACCAAATCTTCTTCTGAATAAGTATTCACGACATCATAAGCCGAAAAATCTGCATCCTGATTAAATCTCATATCAAGAGGAGCATCTTTTGAAAATGAAAACCCTCTTTCGCCCTTGTGGAACTGATGATAAGACGCGCCCAAATCAAAAAGAACTCCGCCTGTGATTTTTTCAATACCGAGATTTTTAAGAACGCTTTTGATATTTGTATAAGAGCTTTTCACAATAGTGAGGTTTTTATAATCTTTAAGGCGTTCGGTTGAAGCTTTTATAGCATCTTCGTCCACATCAAAAGCAATAAGTTTGCCGTCAGGCTGAATTCTGCTTAAAATAAGCCCGCTATGACCGCCGCCGCCGAGTGTGCAATCGACATAAATCTTTCCCGATTGACATTCCAAAGCGTCAACCGCCTCATTTTTCATTACCGTATAATGTGTAAATTCTTCCATAGGAAAATTTTAGCATAAAAATTATCAATAACTTGAAATTTTAACGGATAATTTTTATTTTGTAGGTCGGCATTGCTATGCCGACAAAAATTTACTCCGCAACCTGATTTAATCCGTAATGGTCGTACAAATGTATAAAATATTCGTAAGGTAGTTTTGAAACATTTCCGTCTATTGCCTCAATGTTAATCATAATCCCGCTTTTTTCAAGCAATTTCGGAAATGTCGCATTAAATAATACAATAAGATACAGGTATTTTGTAATATCCTCGGGTGTAATGTAAATCTCAATCATAATATATAATTCCTAAGCAAAAAACAACATTTAAGCTTTCGGCAAATTTATATTATTTCTTTAACAAATTTTGTATTTTGTAAAGAAATATTTATTAAAAAAGCCCCGTTCGGGGCTTTTTGTTATACTGTTTGTTTCATTGCGTTTCTAACACGTTTCAAGGATTTTTCTTTACCGAGTATTGCAAGCGTTGCTGTCATATCTGCTCCGCAAAGTCTTCCTGTTACTGCGGCTCTGATTGCCCACATAGTAACTTTCGGCTTAATCCCTTTTTCTTTGTAGAAAGCTCTGAATGCTTCTAATTTCTCATGAAGATTTTCTTCTGTCCATTCCCAATCAGCAGACTGTTCAACAAAAGTTTTCAAAACATCTTGAGAAACTTCTGTATCAAGTGTTTCTTTTGCTTTTTCATCAAGTTCAACACCTTCACCGAAGAAATAAGGAACCGCGTCTGTAATATCAGACAACAAAGTTAAAGGTTCATAAGTAATTTCAACCATACGAGTGTACTGTTCATCAGTCAATTCAGACAAATCATATTTTGATAAGTACGGTTTTAATCTTTCTTTTAATTCAGGAATTGAAAGCTGTTTGATATAATGACTGTTCATCCAGTTCAATTTGTCGTATTCAAAGATTGAATTAGAAGATGAAATTTCGCCAATTCTGAAATCTTGCGCGATTTGTTCAACATTCTTAATTTCTTCACCGTCAGAAGGCGACCAGCCGAGAAGCGCTACAAAGTTGATTAAAGCGTCTGTCAAATAACCTTTTTCAACAAATTCCGAAACCGCAGTAGCACCGTGGCGTTTTGAAAGTTTGCTTCTGTCTGGAGCCAATATCATACCTAAGTGGCCGAAGCGCGGAACTTCTGCACCAAGTGCTTCAAAAATCAAAATTTGTTTGAATGTATTCGAAATATGGTCTTCGCCTCTGATTACGTGAGAAATCTTCATTAGCATATCATCAATTACAACAGCATAGTTGTATGTCGGCGCACCGTTTGATTTCATGATTACAAAGTCGCCCAAAAGGTCTGTGTCAACATGAAGCTCGCCTTTAACCAAATCGTCAAATGTTAACATAGAAGTTTCATGGAAAGCTTTTTGAGCTTTAGCAATATTAAATCTTATAGCTGGTTTTCTACCTTCTGCTCTAAGTTTTGCTTTTTGTTCTTCTGTTAAATTTTCGCATTTTCTTGTGTAAACATAAGGTTTTTTGTTAGCTCTTGCTTCTTCTTTTTCCTGTTCTAATTCTTCAGGAGTACAGAAGCATTCATAAGCAAACCCTTTGTCCAAAAGCTCTTGAACATATTTCGGATAAATATCAAATCTTTCCGATTGAGTGTAAGGACCGTAAGGACCGCCAACATCGGGACCTTCATCCCAGTTCAAGCCCAATGCTTTCAAGCTGTCAAAAATATTATCAATATATTCCTGACTTGTTCTGTCGGCATCGGTATCTTCAATTCTTAAAACAAATTTTCCGTTATTTTTCTTAGCGAACAGATAGTTAAATAAAGCTGTTCTAGCTGTTCCTACGTGTAAATTTCCGCTTGGTGACGGAGCTATTCTGACTCTGACTTCTGTCATTTTTAATCCCTCGATTCTATTATTTTTGAACTTTAAATCTGTATTATTTATTCAGATTTCGCAACATGAGAATAGCATGTCCAAACTTTATTTTCAAGTTTTTTCACACTTATTCAAGATGTAAAATTTAAGCGGGTTCACCCTCATCCGGTGCCGGTCCGATAACCTGAATACCGAATTTTGTTCTGAACAAGTGTTTTACGGTATCACCCTGAATTTCATACATCATTTTGTTGAACAAATCATAAGCTTCACGTTTGTATTCAATTAAAGGGTCTTTCTGACCATAAGCACGCAAGCCGATACTGTCTCTCAACATATCAATATTATGCAAGTGGTCAATCCATTTGTTATCTACTACGCGGAGAAGAATATCTTTTTCAAGGTTTCTTATAACATTATTTTCGCTGTATGCTTCCTGCAATACTGGTTCGTTATCATATTGAGAAATAATCTCGTTATAGAAATTTACAACTTCTTCTTCATGTTGTTTGTAAGTACTTATTGCAAGGTCTTTTAACTTGTCATAAATCGCTTCAAATCTCAAATTCTGAACATCAGAAACCTGAATTCCCGATAACTGCGGAATAATTGAATGAAGTTCTTTAATCATAGTCTGCAAGTCTTCAAAAACATATTCTTCAGGGTGTAAATCAGGCGCAATATAGCTTCTGAGCAATCTGTCAATTTCTTTTTCAATCATGAAATAAATATCTTCTGATAAATTCTTGCCTGCAAGAACTTTACGGCGCTGTGCATAGAATTTTTCACGCTGAATATTCATAACATCGTCATACTCAAGAACTGATTTTCTTATATCAAAGTGATAAGTTTCAACTTTTTTCTGAGCAGATTGAATTTGTTTTGTAATAAGTCCGTTTTCAATCGCCATATTTTCATCGACATTAAGCATATTCATTAATGCGGTAATTTTGTCGCCGCCAAAAATTCTCATCAAATTATCTTCCAAAGATAAGAAAAATCTTGTAGAACCGGGATCACCCTGACGTGCTGCACGACCTCTCAGCTGGTTATCAATACGGCGTGACTCGTGACGTTCCGTACCGATTACGTGCAATCCGCCTGCTTCAACAACTTTTGCATGTTCTGCTTCGGTAATCTCACGTGCCTGTTTTAATGCTGTTTCTTTTTCAGCTTCATAATTTTCGTTTTCAGGTGTAATACCTTTATTATCAAGCATTTCTTTTGCAAGAAATTCAGCATTACCACCAAGAAGAATGTCTGTTCCGCGGCCCGCCATGTTTGTTGCAATAGTAACCGCACCGACACGGCCTGCCTGAGCGATAATATATGCTTCACGTTCATGGTGTTTCGCGTTTAAAACATGGTGAGGAATTCCGCGCTGTTTCAATAAAGCAGAAACATACTCAGACTTTTCGATACTGATTGTACCGACAAGAACCGGACGTCCGATTTCATTCATTCTGATAATATCTTCCACAACCGCATTGTATTTAGCGCGTTCGTTTTTATAAATCACATCGGGATAATTAATTCTGATATCAGGTTTGTTTGTCGGAATAGTCGTAACTTCAAGGTTATAAATTTTGCCAAATTCAGCTTCCTCAGTCATTGCAGTACCTGTCATACCCGATAATTTCGGATAAAGTCTAAAAAGGTTTTGGAAAGTAATGCTTGCAAGGGTTTGAGTTTCGTCTTGAATTTGAACGCCTTCTTTAGCTTCAATAGCTTGATGAAGTCCGTCAGACCAGCGTCTTCCTTCCATTAAACGTCCCGTAAACTCATCAACAATCATAACTTCGCCGTTTTTTACAACGTAATCTGTGTCTTTAACGAACAATTCTTTTGCTTTCAAGGCTTGCAAAAGATGATGAGCGTATTGAGTGTTAATATCAAACAAATCTTGAACGCCGATAATTTCCTGCGCGTGGTCAATACCGTCTTCTGTCAAGATAATATTTTTATTTTTTTCGTCAACTTCGTAGTCTTTAATTTTTTCCATTTGCGGTGCAACTTTTGCCATCATTTGATAAGTTTCGGCAGATTTGTCCAAACGACCACTGATAATAAGAGGAGTTCTTGCTTCGTCAATCAAAATACTGTCAACTTCGTCGATAATTGCGTAATTATATGGTCTTTGAACAAGCATTTCAAGATTTCCCGCCATATTATCGCGCAAATAGTCAAACCCGAATTCGTTATTTGTACCGTAAGTAATATCACAGTCATATGCGGCTTTTTTAGCTTCAAAATCTTCTGCTGTTCTTCCGCCTGAGAGAATAACGCCGACAGAAAGTCCTAAGAATTTATAAATTTTACCCATCCATTCGCTGTCGCGTTTTGCAAGGTAATCGTTTACGGTAATTACGTGAACACCCTTGCCTGTCAATGCATTTAGATATGCAGGCAAAGTTGCGACAAGAGTTTTACCCTCACCTGTTCTCATTTCTGCGATATGGCCGTTATGAAGGAAATATCCGCCCACAAGCTGAACATCAAAATGACGCATATTCAAAACACGTTTACCAGCCTCGCGAACTGTTGCAAAAGCTTCTGGAAGAATTTTATCCAATGCTTCCTTTTCAAGTTTTCTATCTGTTTTAAAATCTTTTGAAGTAGGGCGTTTTGCAAGAATTTCTTTAAATTCGGCTGTTTTTGCCTTAAGCTCATCATCTGTCATAGCCTCAAATTGAGGTTCCAAAGCATTGATATGGTCAATAATTCCCATTATATTTTTAACTTTTTTTTCGTTAGGATCGCCCAACATTTTAAATAAAAAACTAAGCATTATAAAATTTTCCTCTCCGTGTCTTTATTTCAATACTAACACAGATAAGGAATTTTTGTTAAATCTTAAGGAAAAATTTATTTTTTATATGTTATTGACACACTTGACAAAAAACACAAAATCGTAAATAATGAGTTAGAGTACAGGAGGCATTTACATGGCAAAAATTTTGTATAAATTTTTTGAAACCTTTGTGCCATGCCGGGAGTGCCCCCCCCCCGAAGCCCTGCGATTATAAGATGTTCAGGCTTTTTTGTTGTTAATCGTTTTTTGTTGAAAACGGTAATTTTGTATTGCAATATTTTTCAGGGGGCTTGTATTGTTGATAAAAAATGTTATAATAGTGATATATATCATCACCAGGCTAGGAGATTGTATGAACAAATTTAGCGGATTTACTTTGTCAGAGGTATTAATTACACTTGGGATTATAGGGGTAGTTGCTGCTCTTACAATGCCGAATTTAATTGTAAATTATCAAAAACAGCAAACCGTAACTCAATTAAAAAAAGCTTATTCGACAGTAGAACAGGCACTGAAATTATCAGAAATTGACAACGGAAGTATGGAAGATTGGAATTACCAATTGCCTGCAAAAGATTTTTACAACAAATATTTGAAAAATTATATTAAATCATATCAGGAAGTTCCGCAATCCGAAATAAAAAAAAGGGTTATATACAGATTTGTCAATGGAAATCCTTTACTGACAGCTGAAAATGGAACACTCGGCAATGACAATTCTTTTACTGCCAAAATTAATGACGGTATATTTATATCAGTTGACGCGTTTTATCCAGCCTACAAAGCACGTAGTATAATATTTGATTTAAACGGCTTTGCTAAACCCAATCAGTATGGAAAAGATGTATTCCTCTTTACTATCAGACCCGGTGGTATTCCTATAAATTATTCAGAGCCTGATAAAGACAACGTCTCACAAATGTGGTCTTCCTGCTATGATTCAGGATATGGCTGCGGACCAAAAATCATCCACGACGGTTGGAAAATCGCAGATGATTATCCATGGTAAATCAATTAAACCTCGGTTCCATGTCTTTTTTAAGCTTGTCCAGAACCTCCCGGTAATCAACTGTCACAGGAGTCGGAACGGATGTTTCGATTACATCAAGAAATATTCGTGAACTTTCGGGTTTTTTATTATCAAAAATACAAGCAGAAGCTTCTTTTAATGCAGGAACTATCAACCCGCTTTCACACAGCTTTTTTATACTTTCTGCAGAAGAAAGATAATTAACAAGCTTCATTGCTTCTTCTTTGTGCAAAGATGACTTTGCAATTGCCCATCCTGACGCGTCCAATGGCACTATACTGCCTTTAGTACCTTTAGGAAACTTTGCTATATCCCAGTTAAAATTTGCTTCTTCACGCAGCTTTGGCACCATCCAGCGTCCCGATAAATACATTCCGAGCCTTTGCTGTAAAAAGATTTGCGCCATTGTCGCACTTGCGCTTTCCGATTTTTCAGGTGCAACATGGTATTTTTTTCTCAAATCAGCATAGAAATCAATCGCGTCACGACTTTCAGGCTTATCAGTATCATAAAAGCCGCCTCCGTTACTCATCAAATAAGGAAGGTAAAACAACGGGTCTTCTTCAAAACTAATCCCAAAATTCCCGTTTTTGCTAAGTTGTTTTGCTTTGCCTAAAAATTCCTCAAAAGTCCAATTATCTGACGGGTAAGAAACACCATTTTTATCAAACAAATCCTTATTATAAAACAAAACAAGATTTGACACATCGCGAGGCATTGCATACAATTTGCCGTTCCAACTTAAAGCCTTGACTGCTTGAGAATAAAATTTTGTTTCGCTCTCTAATTCTTCCAGCACACCGGCATTTGCATAAACAGGTAAATATTGATTGTTTATAAAAATAACATCAGGCGCTGTATTGGAAGCAAAAAGCAGATGAATTTTTTGAAAATAATTTTGCGGAATATGCATAAAATCCACTTTTATATCAGGATTTTGTTTTTCAAAATCATTCAGAAGCGGTTTGATAATATCAACTTCGGATTTTGACCCCCAGCTTGCGAATTGAACAACCGTACGCGACTCTTTTACACCGCAACCGCTAAACATAAAAACGCATACAAATATAACTAAAGCCGATAAAAGACTTTTTAACTCACTCTTCACACTTAGCCTTTCACTACAATTCAATCAATACGCCCATTTTGTCTTCATTCACTTCAACGAGTGACTTAAATCCGTCAGCTTTTACCATGTAAACATTTCCGTTGTCATGTCTTACTTGAAGCGGGTTTGTAATGTTTGAACCTAAGTTTTTCAAAACAAACATTTCATCTTTAATTTTTCCCACTAAAGAATTTTGTCCGTCTTTGTTTACAATATAAAAACCTCTTTCAGCATCTATATCAAATCCTGCTTTCACAATCAGATTGTTATCGAATTTAATTTCATCTTTTGATTTTGCAATCGGATTTGACATACGGTTTTCTTTTTTAATTTCTGCTTCTTCTCTGTCAATTAGCGAGAAGTATTCATCCACAGAAGACATAATATATTCTTTTGGTTCGTATTTAATACGGTTTTCATCAACGTCTGACACTTTCAAATTAGCGTCTTGCAAATTTCTCGGATTTGAGTGCAATGCTGAGGTTCCGAGTTCGATATTCTTTTGTTCTTGAAGTTCAAGTTTGTTTTCGTAACCTTTAAACCTGCTTTTCACGCCGCGTCTTGTTGTACTGAGCGAAGTTTTATTATCAAATGCTTTAAATTTGATTGTTTTGTGAATAACTTCGTCTTCCTTGTGAACTTCATTACTTGAAACAGGTTCAACATCAGTAACCATTTTTTCAAGATTTGCACGTTTTGCTTCAATTTCATCAACAGCAGGTGCAATATTTTTTATGAAAACATAATTACCTTGGTTATTTGCTCGTGCAACAGGTACTGCGCTTTCGTCAAGATATAATTTATATTTATCCTGCCATGAAATTCCGCTTTCATCTGTACTGTTTTCAGTTATATCAGAGCTTGCAGCAACCTCTTCGGCAGAAAGATTTTGAGTTTCTTCAACATACTGCATAGCATGTTTTGTTAATGCTCTTACAACAGAGATTAAAACTAAAAGCGGAAGAAGCAATAACATCGCTTTAGGGAATTTAGACGGTAATGCTTTCCTAACTTTATTTTTAAGTGAAGAAGTCATTGGTGACTTGTCAGCAATAACATTTTGAGCAACCGCATTAACTTCCGGAACATGTTCTTCAACAGAACTGTGCGGAATTATAAGAATTTCTTCATCTTTTGAATCTTCAATCAATCTTTGAAGATATTCTTTTCTGTTTTGTTTTTGAGCTTCCTCAGGATTAATTTCAGTTAATTGAATTTGCGGTTTGTTTTGAACTTTTTTGGGAGCTTCCTGTTTTATAGGTTCCATTAACGGTTTAGCGGTATTTTTTTGAATATCATTGGCAGGTGCCGCAGGAGCTTTATTAACGGTAACTTCTGTTTTCTGCGGAGTTTGCTGTAAAGACTGTCTGCCTATATTATTTTTAATGGTATTAGCTTGGGCAATTAAAGTTTTGTACTCTTCCTGCTCCTGAGTTATCGGAGCGCTTTTTAAGGTACGCGTTCTAATATCAATCGGTTTTGTCGTAATCAAAGTAACTTTAGTATAACCGCCTGTAGTATCGTTTACGGTTTTGACATCAACATTTGAAATCAAATCTCTAACACCGCTCAAACCTGCACGGCTAAATCCCGAACTTTGAACCTGCGGGATTAAAATTACATATTTATTGTCAGATTTTTGTCTGACCATAACATTATCGTTATATTGGCTTGAAGTAAACAATGTAACATCAACAGCGTCACCGGAAGATTTCTTCAAATCCATTTGTACAAGATTATTTGAAGCCAGTGCCGCCGGCACTGCAAGTGCCATTATAAGCGCCATACTTATTAATTTAGAATTTCTCACTACCATTTTCTACCGTTAAATTTTCCCTAATATATATTATATAATACCTTGACATAAAAAAAATTGCCAATATGTTAAATTTTATGTTAAGATATATTTATGAAATCAGGATTCACAGCAATAATAGGACGCCCGAATGTCGGTAAATCAACTCTTTTGAACCAAATCTTAGGTCAAAAGATTGTAATAACAACCGACAAGGCTCAAACTACAAGAAAAAGAATTAAAGGAATATACACAAATGAAGAAGGTCAAATAGTCTTCATCGATACCCCCGGAGTTCACAAACCTTTAAATAAACTCGGGGAATTTCTTCTTGATGAAGCAAAAATTGCCGTTCCCGACGCAGATTTGATTTTGTTTCTTGTAGACGGTTCAGAACCAGCAGGCAAGGGCGATAAATGGATTGCACAAAATATTTTGCAAACCGAAATTCCTGTCATTATTGTCATGAACAAAGTTGATAAGGTGAAAAAAGCCGGTAAGGTAGACGAAAATCTGTTAAGCTATAAAACACTTTTTGAAAAAAATTATCCATTTGTAAAAATTTCCGCCAAAACAGGCAGAAATATTGATACCTTAATGAAAAATATTTTTAAAAACCTTCCCGAAGGTGATTTGTTATACCCCGAAGACGTTGTAACGGAAGAAACTATACGTGATGTTACAGAAGAAGTTATAAGAGAAAAAATCCTTCTTAATACATCAGATGAAATTCCGCATTCTGTAGCCGTAAAAATTGAAAGCTACACTGAAAGTGACGATATCGACAGAATTTATGCAACAATTTACTGCGAAACAAAAAGCCAGAAAGGGATTTTAATAGGCAAAGGCGGTTCTCTGCTTAAAAAAATCGGCACAGAAGCACGGCTTGAACTTGAAAAAATTGTAGAAAAGAAAGTGTTTTTGGGACTTGAAGTAAAAGTTGAAAAAGACTGGCGCAAAAAACAAAATTCTTTAAAAAACTTTGGGTATGAACAGGAAAAATAGCAAAAAAAAATTTGTTTGCTTTTTAAAATTTTTAGAAAGGAAGTAATATGACAGTACAAAAAATTTCATTCGGCGGTATAAAACCTAAAATGCCTCCTGCCACACAAAAGAAGTTCAATGAGGCTATTGCAACCGCTATCGGACAGAGTGACAAAGATTTATTAATGCTCAAAAACAATATGAAAAAAACTAAAAAACAGCCCTTACCCGGTGCTGATTTTATGCAACAAGCAGAAAAATTCTTCTCTGCAAGTTTAGAATTTTTCCAAAAATAAAGGCCTGATAAATCAGGCCTTTATTTTTAACGTGGAGGACAACTCTCCCCACTCTTGATAGTACATTTATTATTTTCATAATCCCATTCACCCCATTTGGCAGCTTCACATCCTAAATCCTTATCATAGGAACCAATCGACCTGCATTCCTCTGCATTCATACACCTTTCAGGATGTTCAAAACTACAGCCGCTACCGACAAGTTCATTAGTCACATCAACAAGGACTCCTCTGTTGTCAAACCTGAATTTATACAAATCACGTTTTACCGTATTCGGTTTGTTTTTGTTATTTACATCAGTGACGATTGAAAAAGTCGGGTCATCATCATCAGGAATAAGTCCATAAATAAACCCGTCATTTGTCACAAATGCATATTCTACATCTGACCATTTAAATTTAGAATTGAAATCTTCATTTTTTATAGAATATTCTTCTGCTAAATTATCTAAAGATAAGCCGTTTGTTGTGTCTTTTAAAATTTTAAAAGACGAATTGTGATATTTAGACTCGCAGACTGCATAATTCGTATCAGCACATCCTGTTGTCCAAAACGCTAAATCATAAGGTGAATTAACATCTTCTTTTGCCATCATAAGTTTGTAACCGTTAGCAAGCATGTTTTTTGCCTTGTTGTAACGGCTTTCCAAATCCTTATCCTGTATTTGATTGATTAATACAGGCATAGTAAGTGCCGCTACTACACCAATAATACCTAAAGTCACAAGAACTTCTGCTAATGTAAATGCTCTACAACAAGGAGTTAAGCTAAGATTGCCCCCCCCCCGACATTTTCTAAATGCTTTAATAATCTCATTTCAAACTCCTTTCGTATGTATATATTTATTATAAACTATTTTTTAATTTTTTTCAAGTGTGTTATAATCCAAAATGAAGGAGAAATAAATGTTAGAATATTTTTTGGGGTCTTATATTGTAACTATAGCAGGATTGGCAGGAGCTTATTTCTGGGGTGAACACGTTCATAGCGGAAGCGGTTTTGCCTGCGTATTTATCGCGCTTGTTTTAGGTGTTCTTGAAGTCAGTCTGTCTTTTGACAACGCTGTTGTAAACGCAATGAAACTTGAAAAAATGAGCAATGCATGGCGTCACAGGTTTTTGACATGGGGAATACTTATTGCAGTTTTTGGGATGAGATTTTTGTTCCCAATTTTAGTGGTATCAATATTCTCAAAATTAAAAATGCTTGAAGTAGCAAAAATAGCCTTATCTGACTCTGACAAATACGCATATTACCTTCATCAAACACACGCACCGATTGTAACTTTCGGCGGAATGTTTTTGATTATGCTTTTCCTTAATTACTTTTTCAACCACGAAAAAGAAGTTCACTGGATAAGACCTTTAGAAAACTGGCTTTCACATTTTGACCATATCAAAGGTATTGAAGTAATTATTTCTCTCTTAATGCTTTTAGGATTACAAAATATTGTACCTGATGAACAAAAATTACACGTAATTATCGCAGGAATTTCAGGTGTAATAACATATCTTGCAATTGACGGATTTTCACATTATCTTGAAAAACACGAAGAAATGAGATTATCCAAATGCGCAGAAGCCGCAGGGTGTACAGGACTTATAAGCTTTATTTATCTTGAATTAATCGACGCGTCATTCTCATTGGACGGAGTTTTGGGTGCATTTGCATTATCAAAAGATATTATTATAATCTCAATCGGGCTTGCAATCGGAGCGATGTTTGTACGTTCATTAACAATAATGCTTGTGGAAAAGAAAACTTTGAAACAGTTTTTATACCTTGAACACGGTGCACACTGGGCTATAGGTGCTTTAGCTTGCATAATGCTTATTTCTGCCGTAAAAGAAATTCCCGAAGCTGTCACAGGCGGAATAGGTCTTGCCTTTATTATTGCAGCACTTGTTTCATCTGTAATGCATAACAAAAAAATGGAAAGGCTTTTGGCTGACAACGGCGGTGAAAAAAATGCTTAAACTTCCGCTTATCACATTTGTCGTAACCTCTTACAACTACGAAAAATATATTCTTAAAACTTTAGAAAGCATAAAATCTCAAACTTACAAAAACTTTGAAATAATTGTGGTTGATGATTGTTCGACTGACAATTCAGCAAATTTAATCGAAGAATTTATTTCTCAAAATCAGGATTTGAAAATCACTTTACTTAAGCAAGAAAGTAATCAAGGTCAGCTTTCCGCTATGATTAGAGGGCTGCGTGAAGCAAACGGACAATTCATAAGCTTTATTGACAGCGATGACATTTTGCTTCCCGAATACTCCCAAACCCATATAAGAGTGCATTTGCAGACATCTTTGGCATTCACATCCTGCCAGATTGCTGAAATCGGAGAAAACGAAGAAATTCACACATTATATTCAAACGCGTCACCGCACTGTGAGAACCTTGAAACATTATTTGCACAAGAAAAACCAAATTACAAAATTATAAAACATAAACCTTTCGGCGGGTGGCACTGGTCACCAAACAGCTCTGCAATGTTTAGAAAAGCTTCAATTGAAATGCTTATAAATTATAAAAATTCTAACGCGTGGAAAATCTGCCCCGACAAATTTTTGTTTAATTTTGCACATCTAATCGGCGGCTCTGCAATAATTTATACACCTTTAATCGGCTACAGACGCCATAAAAGCAATGCAGGGAATTCAACGCTTGTGACCGGTAACAAAAGATTGCATTCCGATAAAACAACAAAAATTAATATACAAAATAATCTTAAAATTCGTCCCGAAACAATAAAATTTTTATGGCAGGAAAGAAAAAAAACAGGTTACAGAAATACCGTTAATCTGATTTTAAAAGTTCTGTTTTCATTATAACTTTTAAACATGTTTGTCATATAATAATTTTATGAAGAGAAAAATAAGCATAATCGGGTCAACAGGTTCAATCGGAACTCAAGCCTTAGAAGTTATTGAAAAACTGCAGGATAAATTTGAGATTATAGCGCTTGCAGGCGGTCATAACAAAGAACTGCTTGCTAAACAGGCTGAAAAATTTAAACCGAGATACACGTGTCTGGGTGAAGAAGGTCTTGAAAAAATTTGTTCAGACAAAGAAAACGACATAATCCTTGTTGCCTGCTCGGGCAAAATCGGATTAAAACCCACTCTTACAGCCATAAGAAACGGTATTGATATTGCGCTTGCAAACAAAGAAACACTTGTTATGGCAGGTGACATTGTTATGGCAGAAGCAAAAAAATACGGGGTGAAAATCATCCCCGTTGACAGCGAACATTGCGCAATTCATCAATGTATAAAAGATATTAATCAGGTTGATAAACTTATTATTACCGCGTCAGGCGGACCTTTCCTTCACAAGACCGTTGAAGATATGAAAAACGCAACTGTTGAACAAGCTCTTGCACATCCGCGCTGGAATATGGGTAAAAAAATTACCGTCGACAGTGCAACTTTAATGAACAAAGGATTGGAAATTATTGAAGCACACCACCTTTTCGGGTTTGATTATGACAATATTGACGTAGTTATACACCCGCAAAGTATTGTACATTCTGCAATAGAATACAAAGACGGAAGTGTAATTGCACAAATCGGTTTGCCCAGTATGCATATCCCTATTCAATACGCAATCACTTATCCCGAACGATTTGAGGGCATAAAATCCAAAAGTTTCAGCTTTTCGGAAATTGCAAAACTGGATTTTGAAAAACCTGACTATGAAAAATTTCCGACAGTAAAACTTGCATACGAAATGGGAAAACTCGGCGGCACGGCAACAGTTTGTCTTAATGCTGCAAACGAAGAAGCTGTATTTGCATTCCTCGACGGCAAAATAAAACTTTATGAAATATATGAAATAACGAAAAAAATGTGCGATGAACACAAAGTTATTCAAAATCCTACAATAGACGAAATTTTTGCCGTTGACAAAGAAATCCGCGAAAAAACAAGAGATATATTGACAGGGTTGACAAAAAACGAAAAATAGTAAATAATGAGTAAATAGAAAGACGGAGGTATTTATATGTCAAG
>CAJUPC010000037.1 GCA_910588555.1 Candidatus Gastranaerophilales bacterium | reverse complement strand
TCGGGGGGGGGGCAATCACAGCACTATGCTTAAATCTTGACATATAAATACCTCCGTTTTTCTATTAACTCATTATTTACTATTATTCGTTTTTTGTCAAGCCTGCAAATTTTGTATAAATTTTATCAATCTTGGTAATAAGTTTTTCGTCAATCCTATGTTGATTTTGTAATTTATTTGTCTTTAAATTGTGGTATGGAAAATAATTTACCTCAAAACAAAAAAGCTTTATTTTGGCTTTCGGGCGGACATTTTATCAATGATATTTATACAGGCGTATTAAATCCTATTATGCCGTTTATTGCAGCTAAAATAGGAATTTCTATGGCTGTGGCGGCAGTTGTTTTAACGATTTCTCATATATTTTCATCGTTAATGCAGCCTCTATTCGGTTATTTTGCCGATAATATCGCAAAACGCTCATTTATATTCTGGGGGTTAATTCTTTCTTCCATTTTTATACCGTTATCGGCTTTAACAAATAATATTTTTATTTTAATACTATTTATTGCATTAGGAAGTATTGGTTCTAGTCTTTTTCATCCACAGGCTCTCGGACTTGCTTCAAACTTTTCAAAGGGATTAGATTGCGGAAAATATATTTCAATATTTTTGGCAATGGGGTCTATAGGTTATTCTCTCGGTCCGATTGTATCTTCTGCAATTACACAGTTTTTGGGAATGAATAAAATGCCTTTAATGACTGTTATAGGTATTATATGGGCTTGTTTAATGTTTAAATTTGTACCAAAAATGTCTGCAAATATTAAAATTTCAGAAAAAATTGATTTTAAATTGGCTTTTAAAAGAATTTTAACTAATCATAAATTAAATATTTTAAATATAATTGCGATGTTGAAAACAATGGTTACGTCTTCATGTTTTATATTACTTCCGTTTTTGTGGAAAAATATCGGATATAAACCTTTCTATATCGGCATGGCGTTGTTTATGTTTATTTTCGCGGGAGCTATAGGGTCTTTAACAAGCAGCTGGCTCGAAAAGCGAATAGGTGCCGCAAATGTATTTTATATCTCAATGATTACGACTTTGCCTTTGATGTTAATGTTTGTTTTGACGTATAAACATTATTCCATACTTTCGCTTGTGATATTTGTAATAATGGGCTACATAACTATGATGGCAACTCCTGTGACAATGCTTTTGGCACAAAATGTTCTGCCCGAATATAAAAGTATTATTTCAGGATTTATTAACGGTTTTTCTTGGGGCGTTGTTGCAGTTATAATGTCACTTTTAGGATTTATAGCAGAAAATTTCGGGATAACAAATGTACTTATCTTTGTTGCAATTATCCCTGCTATATTAGCTTTGCCGCTGGTTAAAGAGTTGAAATTAAATTAAGCTAAAATATTTAATTTGTTTTTTAATTGTTTAGAAGCCAATTTTTCTTGCAGAAATGCGATTTTGTATAAAAGTTTATTTGTGAGTAAATCCAGACTCAATTTTTTATCAAGAGAATTAAGCATGCTTAGATTTCGTTCTCCGCCGAATGCATGAACAGCATTTACTCTTGCGTTTGAAGATTGAGTTGACGCAAAACCTGCGTTGTTCATTGTGTTTACTGCATTAAAACGGGCAATAGATGAAACTAACATTCTTAACTCCTACATGTCTGTCGCATTTCTAATTATAAAACAGCACATTTTGAAAATCAAGTATTAATTTATGTAACAAATAGGGTAATCTTTGAAATTGATGTTTGTATATATTTTTTATATATATGTGAGTACTGAATCACACGAGAGATATTAAGAGAGAGATATTCCTATTCCTTCCTAAAAAAAGTTTTTAGTCCCCAACGGGGACTTTTTCTTTTTCAATATGTTTATTAATAGTTAATATTATATTAAAGTAGGTGTTTATGTTGTTTTTTTGCGTTAAAATATTAGTGCGAGATATAAATTAAGGATTAAAATTATGTGGGATTATTCGGATAAAGTTATAGACCATTACAGAAACCCAAGAAATGTGGGTAAAATTGATAATGCAGACGCTGTTGGGCTTGCTGGCTCATTAGCTTGCGGCGACCAGCTTAAAATATATTTAAAAATTAGCAACGGAATTGTTACCGACGCAAAATTTCAAACTTTTGGCTGCGGCTCTGCTGTTGCAAGTTCGAGTATTTTGACCGAGATGATTATAGGAAAACCTGTTGAAGAGGTCAAAAAGATTACAAATAAAGATATTGCAGACCAGTTAGACGGGCTTCCCCCGGAGAAAATGCACTGCTCGGTCATGGGGTATGAAGCACTTGAAGACGCACTTAAAAACTACGATGATTTAACTGATTTGGACGATATCAGAAATGATGAAGCCAATAAACAAAAAGCTGAAAAAATTGTTTGTACATGTTTTGGCGTAACAGAAAATATGATTTGGGACGCAATTAAAACAAATGGTTTGAAAACAGTTGAAGAAATTACAAACTTTACAAAGGCAGGCGGGGCTTGCGGAAGATGTAAAGGGCTTATTCAAGATATTATTGATACTTATTACAAAAAAGAAGCGGAAGAAACAACACTAAGTCCTGCGCAAAAGATTTTAAAAATCAACAATATTATTGAAAACCAGATTTCGCTTGAATTGAAGAAAGACGGCGGAGATATTACTCTTGTTGATATCGACGGAAACAAAGTTATGGTAAAACTCAGAGGTAAATGTTCGGGTTGTAAAAATTCTCATATTACACTCAAAGCTTTTGTTGAAACAACTTTGAGAGATGCCGTTGATAAGAATATTGAAGTCGTAGAGGTATAAAAATGAGTTTAATTTATTTAGATAATAACGCTACCACAAAGGTTGACCCGCAGGTCGTTGAAGCCATGATGCCTTTTTTGACGGATGAATATGCAAATCCGTCAAGTATATATGATTTTGCAAAACGCTCAAATCATGCAGTAAAAGAGGCACGCGGAGTTTTGAAAGATTTCTTTAATGCGGAAAACGAAAAAGAAATTATTTTTACATCTTGCGGCTCGGAAAGCGCAAATATGGCTATACGCGGTGTTTTGAATATGAATAAAAATAAACGCCATGTTATTACAACCAAAGTTGAACATCCGTGTGTTTTGAACTTGTATCAAGCTTTAGAAAAAGAGGGTTATAAAGTTGATTATATCGGTGTAAATTCTAACGGTGAACTTGACCTTGCAGAATTGTCAGAAAAGATTAGTGATGACACCGCAATTGTGTCAATTATGTATGCAAATAATGAAACAGGCGTCATATTCCCGATAGAAAAGATTTCAGAAATCATTAAATCTAAAAATAAAGAAACAAAATTCTTTGTTGATGCGGTTCAGGTATCGGGTAAAATTCCTATTGATGTTCAGGCAATGGGTGCTGATTTGGTAGGTGTTTCAGGACACAAGTTCCATGCACCGAAAGGTATCGGAGCTTTGTATGTAAATTCAAAAACGCTTTTAAAACCGTTGATTATCGGCGGACATCAGGAACGCGGCAGACGTGCAGGTACCGAAAACGTACCTTATATTGTCGGTATGGCAAAGGCTGCAGAACTTGCAACAGACCATTTGAAATACGAAGCAACCGAAGTTAAACGATTACGCGATAAATTGGAAGCAAATATTTTGAAAAATGTATTTAATGCAAGATTAAACGCAGGTATTGTAAACAGAGTTCCGAACACTACCAACATAGGTTTTGAATACATTGAAGGTGAACTTATTTTGCTTCATTTAAGTGACTTGGGAATTTGTGCAAGTTCGGGAAGCGCCTGCACATCAGGTTCTCTTGAACCTTCTCATGTCTTAAGAGCAATGAATGTTCCGTTTACTGCAATTCACGGAAGCATAAGGTTTTCTTTAAGCAAATATACAACTGAAAAAGACATTGATTATGTTTGTGAAAAAATGCCTTCTATTATTGAAAAATTAACAAATCTTTCACCATTTCAAGATGAATTGGAAGCATTGAAAAAATTAAGGCAGTAATAACTAATACTTTTTTCTTATATAAAAAATGTCGTAGTACAAAAGTATTGCGACATTTTGTTTATTTATAGAGCTTTTTAAATTATAAGTGTGTTCAATAGTTTTCAATAACATTCACCTTTATCCTATCGTTAAGGAGTCTGTTATATGAAAAAATTTATCGTAGCTTTAGCATTTATATTAAGTATCAACTTCTGTGTTGCGGCAAGTCAGTATTCGGCTATTTTAGATAATATAGAAAATTCTATTTATGGTTTTACATATACATCATCAGATGACGCCTCAAGGCTTTCAAGAATAGAGGAGAGTGTTTACGGGCAAAGCAAACCTGATAAGCCAATTGCAGACAGAGTCTCAAACCTTAAAAAAGATATGGCGGCAGATTTAATAGGGCAGGAAATTGCCCCAAAAGAAGATACATTTGCCGAAGAAAAAGATAAATACAAGGAAGAACAAATCGCAGAAATTCCTCCTGCAGGTGCAAATGTAGATTATCCTTCAATCAATGAACTTGAAAAGCAAGTGTTTAAAAAAGAATTCAAAAATCAGGATTTGAACAGCAGACTGGCAAATCTTGAAAAACAATCACTCGGCAAAACCTTTGACAATGACCCTTTTTCGTCACGTGTTGAAAGATTACAGGCAAAAATAAAGCCGAAATCCTTTATGGATAATAGTATCGCACAATCTTCCAATGATTTTTACGACGGGCAGACAATTCCTCTTGATAAAAATTATAATTTGGACAGCTATCATTCTCCGGATTTTGATTATGATGAATATAATTCAAAGCCGAAATCGTCTCAGAGAGTAAACCTTGCTTCTGTAGAAAAAGCTGTATTTAAAAGGGTTTTTAATAACGAAAGCAATAATGCAAGGCTGTCAAGACTTGAATCTACAATGTTTGGTACAACATTTGATTCTGATACCGAACAGGAACGTATAAATCGTGTTTCAAGTGCCTATAAGGCGGCAAAATCTGCAAGCCGTTACGACTCCAATAAATTCTCTCAGAATATGGGAACGGCAATGCAAATCGGCACAATGATTTTAATGATTTTAGCCTGCATTCTGTAGTATTCCGAAAATCTTACCGTTTTCAACATGAGTGATTTTAACAAGCTGTAAAGTGTTTAATATTGACTCATCCTTACTGTCGGTAATTACTGTCAAATAGTTCCGTGTAACGCCTTTCAAACATCCCGTTTTTTTATCGGGATGTTTTTCGATAAGTATTTCATGGGTTTTGCCTATGTTTTTTTCGATAAAATCTTTGTGTTTTAATGTTGAAAGTGCTTTAACAACATCCGAGCGTATCTGGCGGATTTTTTCATCAACCTGATTTTCTCTTGTTGCGCCGACCGTACCCTCTCTGATTGAATATGGGAATGTATGAATTTGTGTCAACCCTGATTTTTTCAGATTTTCGACAGTTATTGCAAAATCTTCTTCTGTTTCACCTGCAAAACCTGTTATGATGTCGCTTCCGAGAAACGGCATATCAAAGATTTTGTTAATTTTTTCAATTTGTTCAAGATAATCTTCGACTTTATAAAATCTGTTCATCGACTTTAGTGTCTTGTTACATGCAGATTGTAATGAAAGGTGAAAATGCGGGCAAAATTTATCGGATTTTTGTAAAAATTCCAGCATTTCATCAGTGATTTCAAGCGGATTAAGTGAACCTAACCGAAATCTTTCAATTGTTGTGCGTGACTCAATTTGTTTTAACAGGTCTAAAAGTTCCATTCCGAAATCTTTTCCCCATTGTCCAATGTGAATTCCAGTCAGTACAACTTCTTTAAATCCGTGTTTTGAAAAATTGTTTATCTGTTCTATTATAAAATCAATATCTGCACTTCTGCTTTTTCCGCGTGCATAAGGGATTATGCAATAAGAACATCTGTTGTCACATCCATCTTGAATTTTCAAGCTTGCGCGTGTTTTTGTCATATCTTCAAGTACGACTTTGTTAAAATACTTTAGTTTCATAATATCAGAAGCACTGCATTTTAATCCGTTTGAAAGTATATCAAATAAGTTCAGTTTTTCATCATTACCTACCACAAAATCCACAAAATCATGTTCAAACAATTTTTCTTTTTCAATCTGTGCTACACAGCCTGTAATTATGTTAATAATATTCGCATTTTTGTGTTTTGCATTGCGCAGAAGATACATTGCTTCATTGTCGCTTTTGTGAGTTACAGAGCAGGAATTCAGGATATAAATATCTGCTTCCTCTATGTTTTTAACTTCCTGCAAACCGTTTTTATTTAAGTTTTCTTTTATTATTGAGCCTTCAAATTGGTTGGATTTACAACCCATTGAGTGAATGTAATATTTTTTCATTCTTATATAATATAAAAAAGACAATTCATTGTAAATATTTCTAACAAATTTGCAAAATATTAGCAAAAAAATTTACTTTTGAACTTTCATGCATTATAATAACTTTGTGGAAAGGTGTGTGTATGAATATATCGGCAATTAGTCCTAATTTTCAAGGCAGACGTGATAATATCGATGCTTTAATATCTATGGACGATCAAACTGTTCGTAAGATTGCTTATTTGCAAACTATGGAAAAGTCTAATCCTAAGAAAAACCGTAAAATTACAAATACGTTGTTTTATGCGGCTCCTGTTGCTGCAGGCTTGAAAGCTGCTGTTTTCAACGATGGAACTCCTGTAAAATTGTTTTCAAAAGAGTTGTCGGGACGTGCAGGCAAGATGGCTCGCGGTTTAAAAGTCGGGGCTTTATTTACCGGTGCTTTAGTTGCACTTGATTTACTAGGATTTGGTGCAAAAAAATTGTCTGAAAATTCAGAAAATGTAAGAAAATTTGAAGATAAACACAGATTGCTTACAATCGGTGGCTTAATTGCAGCAGGTGTAGGTACTCTTGCTTTATTCAGCAAAGGTTTGTCAGCTATAGCTTCTAAAGAAGCTCCTAAATTTTTACAAAAAGGTGCTGTAAGAGTAGCTAATTTCTTAAATTCAAATAAATCAATTAATAAATTCAGCGATTCAGTTGCAAAATTTGGTAAAAAAGTTCCTGTTGCATTAAAAGAAATTGGTGGTGCAGCTCTTGATTGGGCACCGACAGCATTATTATTTGGCGGTTTGTTCCACTCGATTGCAAGTTCAAATAACCGAAACAGAGAATTTGCAAAGAATTATTCTGAATTACGCGACAGACAGGCTGAACTTACTCAAGTACGACTTGCAGAACTTTCGGTACAAAATGATTTTCTAAAAAATTTGGTTCAAGATACTGAGGCTGTTGCAGTTTTGAATGAAGAGCCAATTGAAGTTCCGCAAGAAACAGAAGAAGTTTAATTAAAATATTATATAAAAAAAACAACCTTGTAAAAGGTTGTTTTTTTTATTAGGGGTTAAAAATATTATAAAATAGTTTATAATGTTTTATTCTGTGATTAATCAAGCATTGAATATGGCAGAAATTGATTATGGAGATAAGAAAAACTGGTATAAAGATTTGGCTGGCGCAGAACTCGACGAGGATGGTAAACCCATTGTTGGAACTTCCGAAGCTGAGAAGTGGTTTAAAAAATACATTGCATCATATTTAAATATAGTTAAAGTAGAAATTCAACCTGATGGTAATATATTAAAAAAGCGGAGTCAGAAATGACTCCGCTTTTCTTTTATATGCTTTCGAACTATTTAACAAGTTCACCAACAGCTTTGAACATTGCCATACGTCTTGCAGCATCTTCTTCTGCTTTAGCGTACAAGCATTCTGCAGCTTCAGGGTTAGTTTTAAGTAGAGACTTATAACGTCCTTCTGATCTGATGAAGTCTTGATAGTTTTCTTTAGGTTCTTTAGCATCCCAGCTGAACGGTTGTTCATTAGCAGGGTTGTATCTGTAAAGCGGGAAGTATCCAGCTTCAACTGCACGTTTTTGTTCTGTCTGAGTTTTAGACATATCAATACCGTGAGCGATACAAGGAGCGTATGCAAAGATGATTGACGGTCCATCGTAAGCTTCAGCTTCTTGGAATGCTTTAAGAGTTTGACCTCTGTCTGCACCCAACGCAACTGACGCAACGTAAACATAGCCGTAAGACATGCTCATCAAGCCCATATTTTTCTTGTATGTCGGTTTACCGCCTGTAGCAAATTTTGCAACAGCACCTGTAGGTGTTGATTTAGAAGCTTGACCGCCTGTATTTGAGTAAACTTCTGTATCAAGTACAAGAATATTGACGTTTTTGTTTTGAGCAAGAACGTGGTCAATACCGCCGTAACCGATATCGTTAGCCCAGCCGTCGCCGCCGATAATCCAAATTGATTTATCAGTGAAGTAGTCTTGAAGCTCACGAACTTTTGCTAAATCAGCGCAATCAACATCTGCGTATTTTGCAAGAACTTCTTTAGCTTTATTTTGAGCAGCAACCGCTTCTTCTGTTTTAGAAGCATCAAAGTGAGTCAACGCATTTGTTAATGCTTCTCTTAAATCAGCAGGAGTTTTTTCGTTTTCGATAACTTTTTGAGCAAATGTTCTCAAAGTATCTCTATTTGAATCAACTGCTAATCTCATACCGAAACCGAATTCTGCGTTATCTTCGAATAATGAGTTTGCCCAAGCCGGACCTCTGCCTTCTTTAGTTGTTGTATAAGGAATTGTCGGGAATGTACCTGAGTAGATTGATGAACAACCTGTTGCGTTTGCAACGATAGCATTTTCACCGAACAATTGTGAAACCAATTTAACATAAGGTGTTTCACCGCAGCCTGCACAAGCGCCTGAGAATTCGAACAACGGTTTTCTCAACATTGCGCCTTTGATAGTTTTTGTAGTGTTTTTACCCATTACATTATCAGGCAATTCATTGAAGAATTTTTCGTTTTCAAGTTCACAATCTTCAACTTCTTTTTCAATAGTTGACCAAGTCAAAGCTTGTTTTTCAGGGTTTTTGTTTGCAGGGCACTGGTCTAAGCATACACCGCAGCCAGTACAATCCTGACAGTATACCTGAACTTTGAATTCTTCATCAGCTAATGCCGGTTTAGCAGGAATAGTTTTGAATGAAGCCGGAGCGTCTTTCAAGTTTTCTTTTTCTACTAATTTTGTTCTGATAGCTGCGTGCGGACAAGCTGAAGCACAGATACCGCATTGGATACAGTTTTCAGAATTCCAGTGAGGAACACGAGGAGCGATACCGCGTTTTTCCAAACAAGCTGTACCTGTAGGGATAACACCATCATTTGACATCGCTGAAACTGGAATGTCATCGCCTTTTAATTTCATTGAAGGTTCAATGATTTTCTTAGCGAATTCAGATGCGTTTTCAGGAAGCAATTGAGCTTCATCAACACAACCTACACCGTCTAATGAAGCAGGTACAACAACTTCTTCAGTTGCGTTTACTGCCGCATCAATCAATGCAAGGTTCATGTTTACAACATCGTCGCCTTTTTTCTTAAAGGTTTTGATTGTCATTTCTCTCATACCTTCAAGAGCTTGTTCAAACGGAATAATTCCCGATACTTTGAAGTAAGCAACCATCATAACTGTGTTTGCACCTTTACCGCGCAAGCCGGGTTGTTCTTTGATAAGTTTTTCAGCATCTACATTGTAGAATTTGATTTTCTTATCAATGATAGTTTTTTGCATATCACGTGTTAAGTGAGCAAATGCTTCTTCTTTTGTATAAGGTGAATTCAATAAGAACGTTCCGCCTTCTTTAATACCTTTCAACAAATCATATCTGCCGACGTATGCATGAGCTGAGCATGAAACAAAGTCAGGAGCTGTGATAAGGTAAGTTGATTTGATATGCTGGTCACCAAATCTCAAGTGAGAAACAGTTACACCGAAAGATTTTTTAGAGTCATAAGCAAAGTATGCTTGAGCGTCTTTATTAGTGTATTGACCAATGATTTTAATTGAGTTTTTGTTAGCACCAACAGTACCGTCAGAGCCTAAGCCCCAGAACATACAGTTTGTAGTACCTTCAGGTTCAGTAACGATGTGTTCTTCAATTTTTAAAGATTTGTTTGTTACGTCATCTTCGATACCAACTGTAAATCCGTGGAAACCGTTATTTTCAGAGTGTTTGTAAATAGCAAGAACCATTGACGGAGTGAATTCTTTAGAAGACAAACCGTAACGTCCGCCGATAACTCTAACGTCTTTACCTGCAACAGCAGCTGTAACGTCCATGAATAAAGGTTCACCGATTGAACCGGGTTCTTTAGTTCTGTCAAGAACTGCAATACGTTTAACAGAAGCAGGTAAAGCTTCGTTAAAGCGTTTTACATCAAACGGTCTGTAAAGTCTTACTTTAACCAAACCGTATTTAGTACCTCTGTTAGCGTTCAAGTAAGTAATTGTTTCTTCGATACTTTCGCAAGCAGAACCGATAGCAACGATAACGTCAGTAGCATCAGGTGCACCTACGTAATCAAACGGATGATATTGTCTGCCTGTAACTTGAGCAACTTTATCCATATATTCTTGAACGATATCAGGTACTGCATCATAGTATTTATTAACTGTTTCACGTCCCTGGAAGTAAACATCTGTGTTTTGAGCACCGACTTTACAAATAGGAGCTTCAGGTCTTAATGCACGATTTCTGAATTCTTCAATGTATTTAGGTTCAACAAGTTTTGCAATATCTTCGTAAGAAATTTCTTCGATTTTGTGAATTTCGTGAGAAGTTCTGAAACCGTCAAAGAATTGCAAGAAAGGAACTTTAGCTTTATAAGTAGCTAAGTGAGCTACTAAAGCCATATCCATTTCTTCTTGAACAGAGTTTGCAGCCAACATTGCATAACCTGTGTTGCGGCAACCCATAACGTCTGTATGGTCACCGAAGATTGCCAATGATTGTGCAGCCAATGCACGAGCTGTTACGTGGATTACGTGCGGAAGCATTTCACCTGCAACTTTGTGCATAACGGGAATCATTAACAACAAGCCTTGAGAAGCTGTGTATGTAGATGTCAAAGAACCGGCAGCTAAAGAACCGTGGACGGCACCTGCAGCACCTGCTTCTGATTGCATTTCAGCAACTCTAACCTGTTTTCCCCAGATATTTTTCTTACCTTGAGAAGCCCATTCATCAATCCATTCTCCCATTGTAGAAGAAGGTGTGATAGGATAAATTGCGGATACTTCGCTTAATGCATACGCCACATGCGCCGCTGCGTAGTTACCGTCAACTGTTATTGTTTTTGGCATAATTAACTAACCTCCTTATTTAATATGCTATTCAATATTACAATTATATTTTATTACAAACATGCTCTTTTGACAAAGAAAATTCCATATTAACTTATGTTACAATTTCTATTTAAGCAGTAAATTTTTTAAATTGAGTGTTATTATTATAAATGCTATAAAGGTGAACGATATGAATATACAATTATTAACCCCAAAATTTTTACGTAATGATATCATTACACGTTCAAACCAGAATGGTGTGAACGCCAATACTGCTTCTTACCCGAATTTAAGACCGTTGGAAAAAGATACGGTTTCATTTGGAGCAAAGACAAGGTTTATTTTAGATTCTGCTGATGAAATGCAAAGTATTGCAAAGACTAAAATCCTTGGACAATGGGATAATAATGGTGTTTCATTTCAGGATATAAGAGACATTGCACAAAGTTTTGAACAGCCGTTAGGAAAATTCATAAGAGAATTAAAAGCGGCAATGAAAGACCTTATTGCTACCGATGCAAAACCTAATAATCCTATTATGCCGGGTGTAAGAGGGATAAAGGGAAGAGTTAAAAAACCTGCTTCTATTGCAGAAAAAGCTAATTCCAGAAAGTTATTTACTATTGAAGAAATTGAAAAAATGGGTGATGTCGGAGGTGCCAGAATTGTCATGAGAAGTGCGACACAAGATGATATTGCACTTGTGTTTGAAGCACTTGGTAGCATGGTTAAAAAAGGCGCCAAAATTAAAGAAGTTGAAAATTATCGTTTAAACCCTAAAGACAGCTATGTTTCTCAAAAAACATTAGAAGATTTTGAAACTTTATGTCAAAAACATGGCCAATATCCTGAAGTTAAAAATAAACCGCTGCCTAATTCTTATACTGCAATTCATGTTACGGTAGAATTATCAGACGGCAAACTTATTGAACTCCAAATAATGGGAAGGGATATGGAGCAGGTTAAAGAAGTTGAAGATTTCTTTTATAAATGGCGCTGCGGTGAAGGCAACAAAAAATTTGACTCAAAATATAAGCCTATTCAAGCAGTGTTCGAAAGATTTATGCCGACATTAGATGATTTTCAAAAGGAAACTCTTACAAGATATATAAAAGATTCTTATGAGCATGCACTTGCAATGCCTGCTACTTCTGCAAAACGCAGACCAAATTATGAAAAAGATTATTTCTTACCATTTCCTTATTCTTTGCCGCAAGAACTAAGTTATGTGAACTTGCATAGAATGATGGAAGAATGTAATGTTGCTACTAAAAAGAAATAATAGCTGCATTCTCAATATGGTAAGTGTGGCAAAACATGTCAAAGGGCTGTATGGACTCGACTTTACAGCCTTTTTCAACTAAGTATTTTAAATCACGTGCCAAAGTTGCAGGGTTGCAGCTTACATAAATAATTTTTTGTTTCGTATGTGCAATAGTTTCATCTAAAACTTCTTTAGTACATCCTTTCCGCGGGGGGTCGAGAATAGTTATATCAAATTTGCGTTTGATTGATTTTAAATACTTTATAGTGTCTTGCGCATAAAGTTCAACATTATTGATTTTATTTTCTTGTAAAACCTCTTTTGCTTTTTCAATTGACGCTTTATTTTCTTCAACACTTACAACTTTTTCAGCAACATCAGAAACTACAATTCCAAATGTTGCAATCCCTGCATAAGCATCTAAAACAGTCGGTTTTTCAAGTTTAGAAATCTCATCTTTTACATATTTAAAAATGTTTTCTGCACTTTTGGGATTAACCTGAAAAAATGTGTCAGCACCGATTTTGAAAGTTTTATCAAGTAATTTTTCTTCCACAAAATCTTGACCGCATACACATTCTGTGTTTGACCCTAATATTACGTTTGTCTTTTTAGAATTGAAATTTATGCAGACTCCCGTAACCTGTTCTAAGTTTTCAAAAATGGCTTTTGCAAAATTGTTCAAACGCTCGAAAATTTGTGTTGAATTAACTACCAGCGTTACCAAACAATTTCCGTTATCGGCAGAACTTCTTATAACAACATGACGCAAATCGCCTGTGTGTTTCTTTTCGTTAAAACCTGTGATATTAAATTTTGGCGCATTTTCTCTGATAAATTCTATAATATTGTCGCAAATTTCAGGTTGAATCGGACAGTATTTGATATTTACGATTTCATGAGTTTGCGGTTTAAAATAACCAGCAACAATTCTTCCTTCTTTTTTCTGTGATATCGGATATTGAATTTTGTGTCTGTAGTTTTTGATTTGAGGACTTACAATCGGGTCGTTTATCGGTATATCAATGTTTCCGATAGTTCTCATAGCATCTTCAACAATTTGTTTTTTTAATTTCAGCTGATAATTATAATCAATAAATTGCATTTGGCATGCTCCGCAAACCTTTTGCATAGGACAAAATGGTTCGGTTCTGTGTGGTGACGGGGTTATAATTTCAATAGTTTTAGCCGTCGCATAATTTTTATTGACTTTATTTATTTTAATTTTAACTTCATCTTCTACACAGGCATTTTCTACAAAAACGACCTGACCGTCGACTTTTGCAATACCTGTTCCGAGATTGGAAAATTTTTCTATCTTTACAATTAATTCTTCATTTATATTCATATTTTAATTTTATCAGAAAAACTAGCAAAAAAATTTTTTTTTGATTTTTAATTATATTATGAAAATTACATGCATATCTTTTGCTCATTTGCCAATGCAAAAGAAAACGGATAAAACAGAGAAAAAATGTTCAATTCAAACTCCTGCTCAAAGCACTTATGATTTGGGAGATATAAATCTTTATAAAAATTATGTAATACCATTCACAGGCTATTATGGAGACCAACAGCCTTTGAAAAAGCTCTTTTGGATTTCTACCGGCAGAAATGATGTTTATGAAGATAATTGGACTAAAGAACATATTTATACCGCAGGTGATAAAAAATGGGTGAATGCTTCTCCTGCCGAACTTTTGAACAGAACTCCAGAACAGCTTATTCAATCAGTTTGTACTCTTATTAAACCTGATATGCAATACCCGGGAATTCCTGCATACATTCCTTCTCCTAATTATGGTGATAAGTGGGGCAGATTTGCAAATTATATTGAAATAAATCCCCGTTTGGTTGCAAAATATGACGGTGATACAATTTCAGAAGGCCTTTTGGGAGCCATGAAACTTCTTCCTGCAATTCCTCCTTCAGGAGGCAAATGTGCGAATTGTGTTATTTTATCACAGCTTTATCCGTCATTATCTAATGACGGCTCGATATTTGACGGTTCATTATATTGCACGCGTTTGCATTCGGGAATAAGTAATAATCTTACATCAGGCGGTTTGTTCGGGAAAATGGGTGCTGATGAACAGGTAAAAGCGTTTAATGATATGGCGCATCTTCTCGGGTTTAAAACCGGTTTTAGAATGCCTTTATCAGCAGGACAATTAAATGTTAACGGAGAACCTTTTAATTGGTATCATCATGAAAAAGCTTATATTGATGCGTGTGTGTGGGCTGTAGAATTGGGATTTGACGCAATCTATTTTGATTCGGGAAAACATGTTATTGACCCTGAGGGTTATATGGGAATAGGTGATGTGCCAAATCCCGGTCAGATGGGTTATATTCTTGCGAAAATACGTGAACAAACAGGCCGTACAGATTTATCTTTTGTTGCTGAAAAAGCCAATAATAATTATGCTTTTAAAGAAATCGGCCTTACAGCAGGAACAGACTGGGGCAAAGCGGATGATATTTCCAGTGTGAAATATGAATCAGCAAGACAGGCTTATAATAGAGAATATGCTGCCGGTCCTGAAGTTTCTAATGACAATGACTACGGCATGTTAAGATATGAAGACAGATTAAACAGACTTAATTCATGCCTTTGGGGGTTTGAAAATCGTTATGATAAACTTCCTGCATATTTGCAAATAAATGATATATTTCCGCTTTCACCATATATTAATACTCATGAAATGATGATGTATCCGAAAAAGATGAGCGGTTCTGATGCATGGACTGATTGTGAACGGCACTGGGCAGGTGTTTTTAACACATCTTATGAGGCAAGAAATTATACCAATAATGTTTATCATATTTTTGAGAATGCAATTTTAAATTAAAGTTTATATATTAAAAAAGAGGTAAGAACAAAAGTTCAACCTCTTTTTTATTTGGGCAGGGGTGGATTCGAACCACCGTAGTCTCGCGACGGCAGATTTACAGTCTGCTCCCTTTAGCCACTCGGGCATCTACCCATATTTATTTTTAAATGTTCAAATAATTTTGCCCATGACGAGATTTGAACTCGTGGCCTCTCCCTTACCAAGGGAGTGCGCTACCCCTGCGCCACAAGGGCTTATAAAAACTTGCCGACTATAGGAATCGAACCTACAACCTACGGTTTACAAAACCGTTGCTCTACCATTGAGCCAAGTCGGCAAGCTACATTTATTATTCTAATAAAAAAAAAATTTACTGTCAAGAGGATTTTTTCATGTATAATAATTTTATGTTCAAAAACTTTGCACCAATTATATTATTGACTATATCAAACGTATTTATGACATTTGCGTGGTACGGGCATTTGAGGCATAAATCAACAGCTTTGTGGATTGTAATACTTGTAAGTTGGGGAATTGCATTTTTTGAATATTGTTTTCAAGTTCCCGCAAACAGAATTGGGCATGCCGTTTATAATGCAGCACAGTTAAAAACAATTCAAGAAATAATAACATTGATTGTTTTTAGTGTGTTTTCTGTTTTGTACTTAAAAGAAGAATTAAAGTGGAATTATGTTGTAGGCTTTTTATTCATAATACTTGCAGCCTTTTTTATTTTTAAGAAATGGTAAATAAGAAATTTCAAACAAAACAGATTTTATTCTTTCCTCTAGGCAGCTTTTTACCTGAGTAGAAAGGCATTTTGTAAGGATGAACTTCAATTTTATAAATTGTCTTTTGTATTATAGGCTTATTGGGTACAATGACCATTTCTGAACCTTCTTGCCTGATAGTGTAGTTCATTGTATCAGCAAATACAGGTGCAAATATGCTTGCAGTTAATACAAATACTAAAATTAACAGTTTTTTCATCTATTTTCCCCTATAGTATATTAAAAACAAGATGTTTCAAAAAATTGTTGTCTGATTGGCTAATTATTAAACCAAACTACTCAATAAAGCATAGATACACTGTGTTTTAGTTTCACTATCTTATGTTTAAGTTTTGTAAATCAAATTACCAACAGTATACCCATAGAAATTTAAGCAATAAAAAAGAAGGTCTTAAAACCTTCTTCTTTATGGAGCGGGAGACGAGGCTCGAACAAATCTTTAAGCTTTTTGTAATCGTTAGTCTTTCGCTATATTGTTTAATTTTGTTTAGTTTTAGACCTTTGTTCTTTTAGCAATTTTTAATAATTTTTAGGGACTATTTGTAAAATTAGTCCCTTTTTAGTCCCCTAAAACTTAT
>CAJUPC010000036.1 GCA_910588555.1 Candidatus Gastranaerophilales bacterium | reverse complement strand
ACCATTCTTTTCTGAAAGCTTCATTATAATCAATCAAACCTGTTTCAGTATCAATTGTATATTCAAATATTTTGCCTATATCGTGCAGTATGCAGGCTGCAAGGATATTATCACGGTTAAATTTATATTCAGAATTATCCATATTACATTCTGCATATTTAAGACATTCTAATGTGTGAACCATTAAACCGCCAACATAGTTATGGTGCATAAGTTTTGCGGCCGGCATAATTTTTATTTTATCTTTATGTTCCATAAAGAAGGAAGTTAAGAATTTGTTTAAATTTTCGTCTTGGATTTTATCGATATATGATAGTAATTCTCTGTAAACTTTTTCACGTTCATTTTCTTCAAGACCCATTTTTGCTTCTTTTACAAGCGAAAGGGTTGAAACTAAACAGTTGTTGAATTTTTCGTTAAATGTTGCAGAAACAATTCTTACAATATTTCCTGTTCTAAAAACTTTGCTGTCAAAGCGATTTAGAGTTTCTTCCCAGAGTATACAGTTTAAAGTTGAGTCATCAGACAAATTTTTTAACTGTAATTTGCCCATTTTTGTTCCGGCTTTTGTATCGCCTATTGAAAATACAACTACTTCATAATCTACATCAGTACTAAACATATTTTTTACCACAGTTTACGATTATCGTAATACCGCCTTTCATTAATTTTTATTTCTGTCTATAATCCTGTCGTTGCCGCCCCAAACGAATGATGAACGGATTTCTTCACCGACTTTTTCTATTAAATGGTCTGCATTTTGTTTTCTTAGTTCATTGAAATTTTTACAGCCTGTTTTCATTTCTGTTAAGAATTCGTTTGCAAAACTTCCGCTTTGAATGTCTTTTAACAGGTCTTTCATTGCTTGACGCGATTGGTCTCCGATTACTTTCGGACCACGTGTCATATCGCCATATTCTGCTGTATTAGAGATTGAATATCTCATATCAGCCAAACCGCCTTGATTTATCAAATCAACAAGAAGCTTCATTTCGTGTAAAACTTCAAAATACGCCATGTATGGCGAGTATCCAGCTTCAACAAGGACTTCGAAACCTGTTTTAATAAGAGCTGAAACACCGCCGCAAATTACAGCTTGTTCGCCGAACAAGTCAGTTTCTGTTTCTTCTTTGAATGTTGTTTCAATAATTCCTGCTCGTCCTGCGCCGATTGCACAAGCGTAAGAAAGAGCAATTTCCTTGGAATTTCCAGAAGGATCTTGATAAATTGCTATCAAAGACGGAACTCCTCTGCCGATTTGGTATTCGCTTCTGACTGTATGGCCTGGACCTTTTGGAGCAACCATAATTACATTAACTCCTTCTGGTGCAACGATTTTTTTATAATGAATATTAAAACCGTGTGAAAACATCAAATACTGACCTTCTCTTAAATACGGTTTAATTTCTTCTTCATAAACTTTTGCTTGAATTTCATCAGGTATAAGGATTTGTATGATATCAGCCTGTTTTACCGCGTCTGAAATTGACATTGTCTCAAAGCCATAATCTTTTGCTTTAATATCTGATTTGCCGCCTAATCTTAATCCGAGAACCACGTCACAGCCACTGTCTTTCAAGTTCATAGACTGTCCATATCCCTGTGAGCCGAAACCGATTACTGCAATTTTTTTAGTCTTGATTAACTCTTTATTAATATCCTTATCCAAATATATATGTAAATTTCCCATTTTCTTTTCTCCTTCTATATTTTAGCATAAATAAAAATATTAATTAGAAGAAAATTCGCCGAATTGGAATATTTGCAGTGCACTTTCTGCCTGTCTGATTTGTTTGTAAAAATCTTTGACCAGTACACATTGTGTTTGTATGCAGTTTAAGTTTCTTTCGTGAAGATATTTTTCAAAATTATCGGCATTTTTTGTATACTGCCTGTGCTTAATAAAAGCACAATAATTTGTTTTTCTGCTTGAAATTTCTGACAGTGCAAAATTTATTATTTCATCATAAGATATTTGATAAGCGTCATTTAGTGACATATCTATTATAAAATTAAAGTTGTCGTTTGTTGTTATTGAAAGGTAAGCAATAATTCGCTGTCTTTCAGGTTCTTCAAGTACATATCTGTTTTTATAAAAGTTTGTCATTCCTCCAAATAGAGGCTCTCTGTATTCTTGCTTAATTCTTTCCAGTGAAGGTTTATAAAGGTTTTTTAATTCAGAGTTATAAAGTCTTGCAACATACTTTGCATCGCTGTTCTGGCAGTGTCTGAAATTCGCTTTGTTTGGTGAATTAGGTGTGAAATTATCAAGTTTCCATAAGTTTTCATAACTGCACTGTCTAAAACCGCAGCCTTGCATAAACAGTTCTAAAAGTTCGTCATGCGACTGGTCTACGGTAACAATAAATGAAACAGCACCTTTTGCTCCATATCTTGCAATAATAAATTCTATTAGTTGTTTGCCGACATTATACATATTTTGCTTAAAAATAAGTTTTGTAATGTTTATTTTATATGGATTTCCACTTATTGGCGCAACAGTAATAAGCCCTAATATTTCATCATTTTCAAATAAAATATATGCTTCTTGCAAGAATTTATATTTAAGCGGCAACAAATCATGTATAATACCAAAAGGGCTTATTTTAACAGCTTCCGAAGTCCCAAGGTATGCAATCATTTTCTTTATCTTAGATGCATCAAAACATGTTAATCTTCTGATTGTTATCATAAAATCATTATACCAAAATTATGAAAGTATTACAATACTATACCAAGCGCGATTTTTATTTTAGTTTGTGATAAAATTTACAGCAGAGGCTAAATATGAAAACAGCAATTATTTCTAATAATAAAATTATAATTAACAATGCCCCCAATCTTTTGCTTGATGGACGTAAAGGAGCTGTTGTAAGAGTTTTGGGCTGCGGCTTATGTGGTTCGGATATAGTTAAATTTGTCCATAAAATTTCTCCGAACGGAACTGTTCTTGGGCATGAAATCGTAGCAGAAATAGTTGAAATTAATTCTGAAACAATATTTAAAAATGGCAGCATAATAGTTACATCTCATCATATCCCATGCGGAGAATGTGTTTATTGCAGGCACGGAAATGTATCTATGTGCGAACATTTTAAATCAACAAATATTTATCCCGGCGGATTTTCACAATATGTTTATTTATCAGAAGAGCATCTTAAAAATGTTGCACATATTAAACCGGATAATTTAACAGAAGTTGAAGCTTCTTTTTACGAACCTTTAGCGTGTGTTGTTAGAGCTGTTAAACGCGCAAATCTATTGCAGGGTGATACAGCATTAGTTGTCGGGTTGGGTTCAATTGGTATTTTAATGGCTCAGGCATTAAAAGCTTATGGAATAAATGTTGTCGGATGTGATTTAATTTCTGAACGTATTGAATTTTTGAAAAGTCTTGGTATAGCAGCATTTGATGTTAGAGAGCTTGAAGATGATTTTATTGCTGACGGAATTTTCATGACATCAGGAGCAGATAAAGCAATTGATACCGCATTAAAATATGTTAGAAACGGCGGCAAAATTCTTGTCTTTTCAAGCACACCTCTTGGAACTTCTGCTTATCCTAATAACGAAATTTATTATAGAGAATTGACAGTGCTTGGAAGTTATTCACCATCGCCTGATGATTTAAGAGAGTCGCTGGAACTTTTGAGAACTGGAAAAGTTAATGTGAAAGGCATTTCAACAGAATACAAATTAGAAGATATCCAAAATGCTTTTGATGATACAATGTCAAACAGGATTATGAAAGCCTATATTAAAATAGAGGAATAAGATATGCGTGCTATTCAGTACTATGGACCACAGAATATAAAGTATGAAGAAGTTATGGTAAAACCGCCTCAGGAAGGTGAAGTTGTTGTAAAAGTTATGTCGGCTTTGACTTGTGGAACTGATGTAAAAACTTTTCGCCGCGGTCATCCTGTACTCATAAAGTCTGTTCCGTCAGGTTTCGGTCACGAATTTGCAGGTATAGTCGAAAAAATTGGTAAAGGTGTTCAAAATGTAAAAGTCGGAGATAGAGTTGTTGCCGCTAATTCTGCTCCTTGCGGAGAATGTTTTTATTGCAGGCACGAGGAATATAATTTATGTGAAAATTTAGATTTACTTAACGGAGCTTATGCCGAATATATTACAGTCCCTGCAAGAATAGTAAAGAAAAATATGCTTATTTTGCCTGATGGTTTAAGCTTTGATAAAGCTGCATTTTGTGAACCGCTTGCAAATGTAGTTCACGGTATTGAAAGAACAGAGATTAAAGCCGGTCAGACTGTAGGTATAATTGGAATTGGACCTATCGGGTTGATGTTTGCTCGTCTTGCAAAACTTAAAGGTGCAAATGTAATAGTTGCTGGCAGAAATCCAATAAAACTAAAGGCTGCAGAAGAATTTGCGCACGCTGATGAAATTATTGATTTAACAAAATATCCTAACCCTGAAAAAATATTCAAAGAATATACCGAAGAGCATAGGGGGCTTGATGTTGCTGTTGAATGTGTCGGGCTTCCAGAAATTTGGGAAAGAATTTTCTCATGTGTTCGTCCCGGTGGTACTGTACATTTCTTTGGCGGATGTAAATCCGGTTCAACTGTAACTTTTGACACTACAAGAATGCATTACGGTGATATTAAAATGATGAGCGTTTTTCATCATACACCTAAATACTTTAGAATGGCGTTGGATTATATTGCCTCGGGGGATGTGGAAGTTGAAAAGCTTATAACAGATACTCTTCCGCTTGAAAAAGTTGAGTATGCAATGCAGCAACATATTGACGGTAAGGCGATTAAATTTCTTATAAAACCTTATCTTGATGTATAAATTATTATCTTCCCGTATTTTGGTCAATAATATCAGATATCCAGGGGACGTAACTGTATCTTCCCATAAAAGCAGTTACTGCAAGATAAATTAAAAATACATAAATTACTGATTGAATAAATGAATAACCGAAGATTAAAGGCATATTTAGCAAGAATGTAATCTGCGCTGTTATTTTATTTATAATTGGAATTATACTCAAAAAATTTGAAATCCAGCCGATAAACATTGAAATTACAACAAAAGCAAGCGATATGAAAATCGATTGAAATATATGATATTGTAAAAACGGTTTTAATCTTCCGCCTGTAAACAAGCCTATAATCAGCCAGATAAAACCAGCCATTCCCATTGTTAAATATGAAAGTGAAGCGACTATTTTTTCTATTAGATAAGGCTGTTCTCGCATTTTATACAGGTTCTCCATTGCGTTTTTTATCTATATATTCATCAAGAACTTGCGTATATATCAGTCTGTATTCATCATTTTCAGGTGAAATGTTTATTGATGATTTATAAGAACCTATAGATTGCTCAATTTCCCCTTTTAGATAGTGAGCATTGCCGAGTAACATATATGTTTCAGCACTGTTAGGCTTGATTCTTAAACAAGATTTATACAAATCCATTGCTAAATCAAGCTGATTAAAGTTTGTATACAGATTTGCAAGAAGTGTTTGTGCATCAATTTCTTGAGGATATAATCCTGAAGCTTTTTCATACATTGCCACAGCCATGTCATATTCCCCAAATTCAGAAAGTGCAATTGCATAACATAAATAAGCCTTGTAATTATCACCTTCCATTGTTAGAGCTTTTTCAAAATAATTATATGCTTTTTCGCGTTCTCTCATTAGAGTAAGTGTGTTACCCAAACAAATTGCAACAATCTTGTTATCAGGATTTAAAACAAAAACTTTTTTATAAAGTTCTAAAGCGGTTTCATAATCAAACAATTTAAAACAAACATTACCCATATCGACAAGTGCTGTAATGTTTTCAGGGTCGAGTGACAATGCTTTTTCATAATAAGCTTTTGCTTCTACATAATCTTCATTATCTTGATATAAAAGCGCAAGTGCATTGTATATTTCAGGATTTGTAGAATTCAAATCAATTGCTCGATTGTAGTAAAAAAGAGCTTTCGGGAAATTTTTCCATTCAGCAAAAACATTACCCATATTATAATAAATAAGGAAGTTTTTAGGATTTATTTCCAATGCTCTATTGTAATATGAAAGTGATTTTCTAAAATCTTTTTCATAAAACCACATTGTACCCATACCGACTAAAGCTTCAATATCATCGGGTTTAATCGTTAAAAGACTTTCTAAAACCGACATAACCCTGTCATAATCTTCAATTTGAAGATAAAGTTCTGCCAACTTGTGATAATTTTCAATATTTTGTGTATCTTGTGCCATTGCAATAACGGCTTCATTAATTTGTTTATTTATTTCTTCTCTATTCATAACACTATTATTTTACACTATTTTTAACTTTTTGCAACAGTATTTAGAAATGTTACAGAAAAAAGACCTCGGTTAAGAGGTCTAAAATTCTTTGTATTCTTCTGAAAGAGATTTCCATTCATCTTCTGCGATACTGAATGCGTTGCTCCAGAACTTTTCGATTGCATAGGTTTCTCTCTCATCTTTATGAAGAATATGAACAATTACGTCGCCGTAATCCAATAAATTCCAGCGGTTTTTTGTGTCGTTTTCCATTCTGATTGGAGAACGTGAGAAAAATTCTTTTATTTTCTCTTTAGTGTTGTTCATTAATGCTTTAACCTGCGGCGTTGAATCGCCTGTCACTATTACAAAATAGTCAGCTAAAGATGAAACATTACTGATATTTAAAATCGTAATATCTTTTCCTAATTTGTCGTCTAATGTTCTTGCTATAACGCAAGCCAGTTTTTTTGAATCAATATCTTGTGTCATTTATTTGTCTCCAGTTCTAATTAAGTTTTTACAAAACCTAATGGGTTACGTGCCATTATTCTAACATGTCTACTCTGCGTTTGTGTCTTCCGCCTTCAAAGCCTGTTTTTAACCATATATCAACAATGTCAAGTGCCAAATGTTCGCCGATTACCCGTTCGCCCAGACAAAGAACATTGGCATTATTATGAGCTCTGCAAACTCTTGCAGAATATGTATCTCCGCATAATGCAGCTCTAACTCCTCTAACTTTGTTTGCCGCCATAGACATTCCAATTCCTGTGCCGCAAACAAGAATTCCTCTGTTTGCTTCACCGGAATTTACTTTTTCGCAAACTTTTTTTGCAATTTCGGGATAATCGCATGATTCTCGGGTATGAGTGCCTACATCTTCAAATTCTATATTGCGGGCTTTGAGATAGTCAATAATAGCTTCTTTATAATGAAATCCGCCGTGGTCTGAACCAATAACTACTTTTAAATCTTCCATATAAACACCTCTTTCTATACACTATTCTGAAACAGTTTCAGAATTATTTTATGATTATACAATTAATTCTGAAATATAGCAAGCATAAAAAAAGGTGCATTAAGCACCTTTTAAATAATACTACTTCTGCTGTTATGTGGCGTAAATGAGTCAGGATATGCTCCAGGACTGGCAGTTTACCCCCCCCGAAGCTTTTGCTTTCTTCAATACATCATTACCTGTTAATCCTGTTAAATTTTTAAAATCTTTTTCGCTGATAGATTTACCTTCTGGTGTGATATACCATTTTTCGTTTCCGTCAGGACTTACTTTGACTGTATATTTTTGTCCGTTCTTAGTAGTAACTGCGTAAGATTTTGCATTTACATATGAAGCTTTTAGTTGTTTGCCATCGTGTGAATATGTTTGTTTAACACCATTTGCATCACGTTTAACAGTTCTTCCATTACCTGTAGTTGATTTTGTGCCGTTAGCGAATGTATCGGCAATCCATTGCATATCAGGTATTTTGATTGTGTTATAGTCAACTCCTCCTTTTATACTTCCGTCAGGATTAAATTTATCAGGGTTTGCTTGAATTAATGCTTTTGCAATTGCAGCCTGGTTTTGTGTTATAAGATTTTTATTTCCTGCACTTCCTGCATTTAATTTACCTGTTGTTTTAGAGTCAATTAATGCTCCTGCAAGTTCTTTAGCATTTTTGCAGTTTGTTAATCTGCTGTCATTATTAGTATGGTTGTCTGCACCTATTTGATACCAACCGTGAAAATCTTTTCCGGCATTAGCACCTGTTGCTCCATCCTTGCTGTTTCTTGATGCTGCTCCAGAGTTTCCTGCACCTCCGTTTGCTTTGGGGTTATCAGCCGGATTGCTGCCTGCAGGGTCTTCCGCAGCAGGATCTGAGTCTACTTTATTTTTGTTTGGATCCACTGCAGGGTCTTCAACTTCTTGTTTTACAGCTGTGCCGGTCGGAAGTTTTGACATCAAATCATCAACTGAGTCACCCTCATAGCGTTTGCCGTCTAGTATACAATAGTATTTATCTCCGATTTTTGCAAAGTTACCGTCGGGATATAAAGTTTTTAGACCTGCAAATTCGTCTTGTTCTTTAGGCTCTGTAGTATTTGTAGTCGTTGTTGTATTAGTAGTGTTGGTTGTGTTTGTGGTTTCAGTAGAACCGTCACCACCAAAGCCAAGAGCACCTAATATGCCTGACAACATATTGCCAAACATACCAAGTCCCAGCATCCAGTTCATAAATTTATTAGAACCGCCGCCATCATTACATCCGCAGCAATGGTTATCATACATCATGCCCATACCCATATTGCCGTAGTAATTGTTTTGGACAAATACACTCGATCTGTAATGAGGTTTACCCATTCCACGGAATTGTCCCGGATTTAGGTTTTGTGTTATGGATTGTCTGCCGCCGAATTTCCAGCCTGTAATGCCGTAACCCATGATGTTACTCTCCTGTACTTTATACTCTCTTATGTATATATAAAGCATATATTAATTAGATAATTGCATATATAACAAAATTTGTTACATTAGTTTACAATCATATCCACTACTATTTATATGCCCTAATTAGATGTCCAGACTGCTGAAAAGCTGTAAAGATGTTACTTCTTTTAACATCGGGTAATCGTCAATATTATATTTTTTTGTATAATCAATTGCTTCGTTACGTGCAGTTTCCAAAATCTTTGCGTCGCGTACAATGTCTGAAATTATCAAATCAGGAAGTCCGCTTTGACGTGTTCCTAAGAATTCTCCGGGTCCTCTGAGCTGTAAATCCTTTTCTGCAATTACAAATCCGTCATTAGTTTGTGTCATTATATTCAGACGTTCGCGTGTTTCCTGTGATTTTGAAGCCGTGTGTAAAATACAATACGATTGCAAATCATTACGTCCCACACGCCCTCTCAACTGGTGTAATTGCGAAAGTCCAAAGCGTTCTGAATTTTCAATCAGCATGACGGTTGCATTTGGTACATCAACCCCGACTTCTACAACGGTTGTTGATACTAAAATATCATATTTTTTTGCTTTAAAATCCGCCATAACCTGCTCTTTTTCATCATTTTTAAGTTTTCCGTGAAGAAGTCCTATTTTGAACTGCGGAAATACTTCATTTTGCAAGCGTTCAGCTTCAAGTGTTGCAGCCTTTGCAGATAGTGTTTCACTTTCTTCAATAAGAGGATAAACTACATAAGCCTGACGCCCTGCTTCAATTTCTTTTTGAATTAAGTCATAAACCCCTCTGTGTGAAGTTACAAGTGAAGTTTTAATAGGTTTTCTGCCTTTAGGAAGTTCATCAATTATGGTCAAATCCAAATCTCCATGAACAGTTAATGCAAGTGTTCTCGGTATCGGCGTTGCTGTCATAGTAAGCATTTGCGGATTTTGAGATTTTTTCTTTAATACATTTCTTTGTTTAACCCCAAACCTGTGCTGCTCATCGACAACAATTGCGCCAAGGTTGTTAAAATCGACATCTTCCTGAATAAGTGCATGTGTCCCGACTGCAATATTCATTTGACCGTTTCTCAAATCCGTACGGAATTTTTCACGTACTTTTTTGCCCTGACTTCCTAAAAACAGACCGACACTCAAACCCATTGGAGTAAGCCATTTTTGAAGATTATTATAATGCTGTTGGGCAAGAATTTCTGTCGGAGCCATAATTGCTCCCTGATAACCGTTTTCTACACCGGCAAGAAGCATTATTGTCGCAACAACAGTTTTCCCGCTTCCTACATCGCCTTGAAGCAGACGAGCCATTGGTATATCTGAATTCAAGTCGTTCAAAATTTCATTTACAGCTCTTTTCTGTCCTCCTGTAAGTTCAAACGGCAAGCTGTTTATAAAGTTTTTAACAAGCCCGTCTTCCTTGATTTGTAACGCAAGAGCAGAATGATTTCCCGCATTTTGTTCTCTTAGTTTAACAAGTTTTAGTTGTATCAAGAAAAGTTCTTCGAAGATAAGTGAAAATCTTGCCTGCTCCAAAAGTTCCATGCTTTCAGGAAAATGAATTTGTTCCACGGCAATTTTTTTATCTAAAATTCCATATTTTTCTCTGATAAAATCAGGAATAATATTTTCAATTTCGTTTTTATACATTTGAATTGCGTTGAAAATAGCGCGTCTGAGTACCTTAATACTCAAATCTTCGCAAACCGAATAAATCGGTACAATTCTTGCAATATTTAAATTTGAATTCTTGTCCTCTAAGAATTCACCCGTCATAATTGAATAAGTCGGTTTGTCAAAAGTTAATTTTTTATCAAAATTATTGAGTTTAACGGTTCCCGAAAGCATTATACCCGCATTGACCGGAAATTGAGATTTAGTTCTTTCAAGCATAAATCTGTTTGATTTTGCCTGAAAAAAGCTTAAATCAAGCCGTCCGCTTTCATCTGCAACAGTAACTTTAACAACAGATAATTTATTTTTTGTGTTAAATGCCGAAACTGATTTTATGTAACCAAAAATAGTTGTATTTTCCCCTGCTTTAAGATTTCTGATAAGTGTTCTTGATGAATAATCTATATGTTTTTTGGGAAAATACATGATTAAATCTTGAGCAGTGTAAATTCCGAGTTTGTTTAGTTTGTATGCAATTTTAGGCCCAACACCCTTCATATACATTACATCAGTGTCTTTGGCTGGTTTTAGTTTACCTTTTTGTATTTGTTCCTCATCAAATTTTGGGGTCGTTTCGGATTTTAAAATTTTAATAAGCCTGTCAATGCTTTTTCTCCGTTCGTTGACACCTGCATAAGGATAATGTTCAAACATTTCGACAAGAACAGCCCATTTAGGATTTTTCTTTGACAGTTTGTAATATTTTTTAGCCTCGTTTTTGATAAAAGTTGAAAAAGCCTGTTTTTTACCGTGAATATCTATATATTTGTATTGAATTTCAATTTCTATCGCTTTTTTTAACTGCTCGATATTGTCAATCATATAATAATTTTAGCATAATAAAAAATTATCTGTAATTAACTTTTATCTTGTAATTTTTAGGAATTTTCCACCCGTGATATTGTATAAGCGCTGCACATTTACAGCAGCCGTTATTTGAGATAAAACAGCTGTCTTCAAGCTGTTCTAAAGTTCCATCCCAGCCATATTTATACGGTTCAAAACTTTTTCCAATATTATTCCAGTTTTTATCGCTGTCTTTTATCGGATGATAATTAAAGAAAAATGCACATTTTCCGCAATGTTTTGCAATATTGGCATAAGTTCTCTCTTTGACGCATTTACCGGGGAAAAAAGCCCAATCATTAAGAGTAGCCCAATGCGTTGTAGCAAGAGAACTGCCGTCTGCGAAATAAATAATCGGTAAATTATCAACTTCTTCTATTTTTACGACCTTCATGTAAGGTACAAGATACTTTTTTACCCATTTTGTTTGGGATGATTTACCAGATATTGCGTTGCCGTTTTTATCTGTATCTACATTCGAATAGTTAAACCAGTCTTCTCTTTGGCCGTAATCCAGTTCTGCAAGTTGTATTGCTTGATTTATAGAAGAATAAAATCTTTTTAACCTTGTTTCAACTACCTGTTTGTTGTGATTTTGAATAAGTGTTGGAAGTGTAAGTGCCGCAATAATTCCGATAATTCCAATAGTTACCAAAATTTCGGCTAACGTAAAAGCATAATTTTTCATACAAATATCCTCTTTTGATATAAAATTATAGATTTGACTATTATTACATCTATATTTATATAATAATATATTGTCGTAATAATGTCAATTGGGTATAATTACGACAATATGAGTAAAATATCAACCTTGGCACAAAAATTTGCAACAAGAATAAGATTTGAGAGAGTAAAAAGAAATTACTCTCAAGAGAAATTAGCTGAATTGGCAGGGATTGGAAGAGCAACATTAACACAAATTGAGGCTAAAAAATCTGCACCGACATTAGATATTGTCGAAAAGTTAGCTAATGCGCTTGAATATGAACCTTATGAGCTTTTAATATTTAAAAATTTAGAGATTTAGCTTAAACGAAGAACTTCGTAAATATCCATTTTTTTAGCTTTGCCGCGAATAGTTACATCAGCAATTTTTATTACATCAACCAAATCGCTGACTTGTGAGTATGTCGAACTACTTATCAGCATATTTGTTTTGTAAACCTTGTTGTAACTTTCAATTCTGCTTGCTAAATTTACCATATCACCGATTACAGTGTATTCAAGACGCTTTTCGGAACCTATATTACCTACAAAAGCTTCGCCTGTATTTATTCCGATACCGATTTCAATTTTCGGCTTACCTTCAAATAACCATTTTTCTTGTAGTTCTTCTACTTTTTTAAGCATTGCGCATGCGCATTTTACTGCATTTTGCGGATGATTGATATCTTGAATGGGCTCTCCGAAAATTGCCATAACGGCATCACCGATAAATTTATTGATTACGCCGTTGTATTTGGTTATTATTGGTTCAATTTCAGAAAAATATTCGTTCAAAATTACAGAAACTTCTTCTGCAGTCATTTTTTCTGACATGCTTGTAAAGCCTCTGATGTCTGCAAATAAAACCGTTACGTTTGCTTTTTTGCCGCCAAGCTTAATATCGTCGATATTTTGAACAACATTTTTCATAATATCTTGTGAAAGATATTTTCCCATTGCATTTTTGATTTTTTCTTTATTTTTTCCCTCAAGAATAAACCTGTATGAGTAACCAAAAATCATTGTACTCAATTGAACGGCAAGCGGAGTTATTACAAGAGGAATTATGTTATTGTTAAAGCATAACAGGCAGAATATAAAATATAGAACAGCCATACCTATTAATGTAATTAATGAAGGCAAAAACGGCATATTAAGTATAACAACGAAAGTCAAAATACTCAGCAAAATAATTATTGCAATATTTTGTCCGGTTGTCATTCTTGTCATAAAATCCTGCTTTAAGAAATTGTCAAGAATTGTAGCTTGAATATCCGCACCGGGATGTTTAAGTGATATTGAAGTTTCCAACACATCTTCAACACCAAGTGCGTTTGCGCCTACAATTACAAATTTATTATCAAATTCTTTCGGATTTATAATAGTTTTTTTACCTGATTTAATAAGTCTGTTTGAATTGATAATATCAATTGCCGAATAATTTTCATGTGAATATTCGGAATTTGGAAGAAGTTTATAGAATTTAATATTATGTTTTATGTCACCGTTATCTTTAAAGACAGGAATTTTTAATCCTGTTTTATCAACCACTAAATGTTTATTTGTAAGCGTAAGCTTTTCAGTATTATTTGCAAGCATATAAGCTCTGAGAGCCAGCGAAGGATAAAAGTTGTCGTTATAGCTTATTAAATCGCTTGAATTTCTCAATACTCCGTCAATCGGATTTAAGTCAAGATTTACTGAGCCGGCATATTTTTGTGCATCAAAATAAGGTTTGGGGAACATTGTCAGACTGTTGTAACTGCTTGTTCTGGTGTTATCTGATGTTCTCTTATCTGATAAATCAATTGAAAATTTCTTGTGGAATTCATTGTCATATTCTTCGCCGTCTGATGGATTTTCATATTCATCAGGTCGTGCCATATAACCGCCAATGAAATTTTTTGATTTACCCACGGTCTGAAAAAAGAAATTATCGGAGGAGGGAGCATGCTCTTTATCTAAACTGTTTAAAACAGAGTCAAATACGACAACTTTAGCATTTGTGTAATTATTAAAGTATTCAAAAATCTCGCCATACAACGAACGTGCCCATGGCCACCTGTAATTTTCTAAAGACTTATTATCGATTATGACAAGTGAAATATCTTTAGAGCCGTTAATTGTTGCAGATGAAGAATTTACGATTGTATCGTATATCGGGTTTTCCCAAAAACTTAATGATACAATTGCTATAATTGTCACCAAAAATATGTGAAACAGTATTGATTTAAAAAAGAAAGCTTTTCCCTTAAATATTTTCATTTTTCATATCCCTTTATTTTATGATATAATAAATCTCAAAAAAAGGATAGTTTATGACAGAAAATTTAATTAAAAAGTTATCAGAGGAGAAAATTTTTCCAATAATTAGAAGTAAAGAGCCGCAAAAAGCAATCGATATTGCTAATGCGTTAATAGAAGGCGGTATAAAAATTCTTGAAATTAATGCAGAACATCCGTCAGTATTTGAGGCTGTTAAAGAAATTTCAAAATCTGCAGATGTATGCGCAGGAGGCATAATTACTTCTATGCAGGCAGAAGCAGCAATTCAGTCAGGTGCAAAAATTTTATCATCGCCGATTTTTTCGCAAAATTTGTTAAAACTTTCAAAAGACAAACAAATCCCTTTTATTGCGGGTGCTACAACTGCAAATGAAGCATACAACGCTTGGAAATCACGAATTCCGCTTATAAAAGTTTATCCGATTACTGCTATGGGCGGAACAATGTATGTTGAAGATTTGTTAAGACCTATGCCGTTTTTAAATATTATGCCTTTGGGTAATGTTAAACTTAATGAGGTTCATTCATATATTAATGCAGGAGCTAAAGTTGTCGGAGTCGGCAGAGATTTGTATGACGGTTATTCGTTGTCTGAAATTACTGCAAGAGCCAAGAAAATAGTCTCTGAATTGAAAGGTTAATCATGGCAGAAAAACTCGATATAGTTGCAGTCGGAGAAAGTTTGATTGAATTATCAACCAATTCTAAAATGATGACTGCAGGATGTTTGTATAAATATTATGGAGGTGACGCACTTGCTGCTGCGATTGCTTCTTTAAGAATGGGCTCCAAAGTCGGGTTTATTACAAGAGTCGGAAATGACCCGTTTAAAGATTTCTTGCTTGAAAGCTGGAAGACAGAAGGACTGGATATATCTCAAGTGAAACTTTCAAACGAATCAAACGGGCTTTATATTATTGCAAGACCCACGCTTGACCAAAAAGAGATAGTATATTATAGAAAGAAAATTGCACCCTCAAAACTTTCAATTGATGATATTGATGAAGAATATATTAAAAATGCAGGTGTGGTTTATGCTTCAGGGATAACTCAATCACTTTCTCCGTCTGCTAATGAAGCTGTTGAATTTGCTTTTAAAACAGCAAAAGAAAATTCTGTAATGACTGCTTATGATCCGAATTACTATTCGGCAATAACAACATCGGAAGAGGCTAAAGAAAATTTTAACCGAGTAAATCCTTACACGGATATTTTGTTCATGAGTCTTAAAGATGCAGTAAGAATTTTGGAAGTTGATTCGCCCGAAAATATTATCAAAAAGCTGTGGGACACGGGAATTCAAATTGTAGTTTTAAAATCAGGTGAGCATAGCGGATATTATACCGGATACAACGGTAATATCGTATTTACTGAATTCTATACAACAGAGTATATTGATACAACCTGCTCGGGAGATGCATTTAACGGTGCCTTTTTACATGCTTTAACCCACGGTTTTACCCCTTTTGAGTCTGTAAAATTTGCTTCAATTGCTGCCGGTTTGCAGGCTAAAGGTATCGGGGCTATAAAATCAATTCCTTATAAAGACGAAGTTTATTCAATATATAGAGGAAACAATGGTTAAAATTGCAATTTCAGGATATTACGGTTTTAAAAATTTCGGTGATGAAGCTATTCTTTCTGTATTAATTAATCATTTTAAAAATCATGATATAACTGTGTTTTCAAGTGATACCGAATATACTACAAGCACTTACGGTGTAAAAGCTGTGAGAAGTTTTGATATTAAAAATGTTATTGAAACAATAAAAACATGCGATGTTTTAATTTCAGGCGGCGGAAGTCTTTTACAGGATGCAACAAGTCTAAAAAGTCTTGTTTATTATTCGCTTGTTATTGCATTAGCTTTGCTTTTTAATAAAAAAGTTATTATATATTCACAAGGAATAGGGCCAATAACTAATAAATTTGCGCAAATTATTGTTAAAAACTTGTTGAAAAAATGTGATTTGGTTACGGTTAGAGATGAAAAAAGTTTATTTCTGCTGAATAAATGGGGAATTGACGCAAAACTTGTTTGCGATCCGATTTATTCAGTAAAAATTACACAGAATGAAAAAACAAACTCTGTTGGAATTCAATTGCGAGATTTTAAAACAATGAACGAAAATCTATTGCAGAAGCTTGCACTTTTGATAATTACAAAGTTTTCTGACAAAAAAGTTGAAATATTTTCATTGCAGGAAGCTCTAGATTTAGCTGTTTGCAGACGTTTTGAAAATATTTTAAAATCTTTTAATTCAGAAATAGAAACCGAAATTATAACTGATGATATTGTTAATAGAATTTCTAAACTGGAATATTTTATTGCAATGCGATTTCATGCTATTCTCTGCGCTTTAAAGTGCGGTGTTAAGACGTGTGCGATAAATTA
>CAJUPC010000035.1 GCA_910588555.1 Candidatus Gastranaerophilales bacterium | reverse complement strand
TCAAATATAATTCTTCATAAAAATAGCAAAAAATATTTTTACAGCTTTTAAATAATTAGTTACACAGATTTAGGAGAGAAACATGAACATCAATGCTATCAATACAAATTTTTATTATTCCAATAACAACAATCTGTCTTTTGGCACAAAGTTACCCAAAAGAAGAAAAGATGTATATGATAAATCAGGCAATTTTATGAACGGAGACATGTGGGATACATTTGAAAAATCTTGCAAAGAATACAACAGAACATCTGAATTACAAGAATTGCTTGTAAAGCTATACAACAACAAGCAGAATAACATCCTTGCTCTAGAATGCACGACCACAAAATTACCCGCTATAAATAGATTTGGTGAATGTACTGAACTCGGAAGCCCCGAAGATATGAATGTATATTTTACTATTAATGGTTCTACACAGGATTTACATGACTTTGACGAGAAAATAAAAAATAATCAAAACTCCTTACCAGATAATTGCTATAAGTGCGGCTCTGTTTTTGCAAACAATAGTAGTAAAGACTGGCACAACAAGCTAATCAATACAAAAAAACCCGAACAATTTTCCTCTAAGACAGTTGATAAAATACTGGAACAGTTACAAAAGATAACCAAAAATTTACAAGAATTTTCTGTTGATATGTATAGAGAATAATAAACTCGGCTCACTCCCGCCGAACCCTTGCAAGCTTTGCTTGCAAGCCCAAATCCCATATTCAAAAATAATCAGTCCACAGTATTTATACTGTGGACTGATTATTACGCGCGGAGGGATTCGAACCCCCGACCTTTTGGTTCGTAGCCAAACACTCTATCCAACTGAGCTACGCACGCTTATTCGGTTTTAAAGAAAGTTTTGACTTTCCTCAATTTAAATTCTAACAAAAAAAGATTTTTTTTCAAGTTTTTTATAAATTTATAAAAAAAGGAAATATAATTAATGTTTTTTAAAAAACTTATGGTATTATTTTTTCGTCAGAAATATTAATGTGAGGTAAATATGAAAGACGACATTATCAAAAAATTAACTCCTAGAGAAATGGCTATTCTTAAACTTATTGTTAAAGGCATAGGAAATAACGCAATAGGCAAAGAAATTCATATTAGTATTCATACCGTTAAAGTTCATACCAGCTCTATTATAAGAAAATTAAATGCCAAAAACCGCACTAACGCAGCTTACATAGCAGCTATAAATAAGATTTTTGATGAATAAAATTGTTACAACTTGATAGCTCGTCTTGCACGTTATATAATAATAATGAGCGAGATTTAGTAATGAAAAGATTATTTATATTATTCATCGTATTTTTTATAACATTATTCACATTTGTACAAAAAACATGTGCAGATGAACTATACAAATTCACATCGGCAAACTTTGACACTTCAAATTCTGTCATTGTTCTATCTGCACAGGATACACCTGAAGGTTCCGTTTTACAAAATTTGAAACTTGTTAAAATGGAAAATCCTTCCAGAGCATATTTTGACATTGAGTCTTCAATAATAACTTTCCCGAAACAAGATTGGACTTTTAATTCAGGACCAATAAAACAGGTAAAGATAAATCAATTTTCTATTAACCCGAATAAAGTCAGAGTCGTTATGTATTATGATGATGATTTTAACCCTGACAACATTAAATTCCTTAAAATCAAAAATAATATAATCATTAAATTTAAAGAAAGTAGTATCTGCAACAACGCCTATTTTCATAACACCTTCAGAGATGAACATTCTTCATCGAGTGATTTTTATGAATATATGACCGTTACAACTCCGGTTGCGGCTACAAACGACAATATTGTAGGACAAATTCAAAACGCCTTTAACGCTCAAACAGAGCAGATTATGGCAAAAAAAGAACTTAAACTGAATACAAAATATTATTTAAACAATATAACACCAAAACAAAACGGTATTCTAATCAACGGTTTTGGAGCGGTAACAATTGAAAGACCGATGATTTTGTATAATCCGACAAGAATTGTTTATGACCTTCCAAACACTCTAGTGGATACAAGAATTAGAAACAAAGAATACAGAATTAATGAAACCGAAACCGTGAAAATCGGACAATTTTCGGTAAACAAAGCAAGAATTGTTATTACAACCGAAGCTGTAAAAGATTATATTCCGATATATTCAAGCGACAACCAATCTTTGATAATCGCGAATTACAAAAAAACAAATAATACAACTCTCTATAACAACGTAAGTAACGCAATCGGTTATGCTAAAGAAACAAATGACTCATTAACTCAATCAATGGTTCTGAAATTCGATGCTCCAATAGTTCACGGGATAGACAGATACAATGATAAGTTAATTTTATACTTATATAACGTATCTAAATATAATGACACTAACTTCAAAACAACATATCAAAATACATTTTTCAATAATGCAGTAATAGATTTAATGCCTAAAATAGGCTTAAAATTAACAGTTCCTATTGAACAGGACGCAATGATAAGCACTTATCTCGGTGCTGACGGAAAAAGTCTTAAAATAAAAATTAAGGAAGCAAAAAAACGAACAATACAAACTCCGGTTGTATTAAATCCATCAACACCAAACAAGCCGAATAAATCAAACATTAATAGAAAAGTTGTAATCGACGCAGGTCACGGCGGAACAGACGCTGGTGCAATCGGCGGCGGAATAATGGAAAAAGATATTACGCTTGATGTTGCAAAACGTGTAGAAAAACTTTTGAAACAAAAAGGTTATCAGGTTAAAATGACACGTGTTGATGATACTTATGTTTCATTGCAGGACAGAGTAGAAATCAGTGAAGAATATTCGCCTGATATATTTGTAAGTATTCACGTAAATTCAAGTGTAAAACCTGAAATTACAGGAGTAGAAACCCATTATTATCATCAGGAAAGTATGTCGCTTGCTCAAACTGTGCATTCATCTTTCGCAAGTGCTGTTCAATCTCCTAACCGCGGATTGTTTAAATCTAAATTTTATGTTATAAATCATACGACATCACCTGCAATTTTAGTCGAAATCGGATTTATTTCCAATAGTGCAGAAAGAACACAGCTTGCAGGAGAAAAACGTAAACACGATACGGCAAAATCAATAGCTGACGGAGTAGAAAACTATTTTAAACAATGTAAATAATAATGTAAATAAATCCCAAAATCCCATAGCCTTTTTCGATTCGGGCGTGGGCGGCTTGACTGTATTTGAAAAAGTAAAAAAACTTTTACCGCAGGAAAACTGTCTTTATTACGGCGACACCAAACACATGCCATACGGTGAAAAAACGCCTGAACAACTAATTGAATACGCTGACAAAATATTCAAGTTCTTTGAAGAACAAAATGCAAAAGCCGTAATAATGGCCTGCAACACTACTTCTGCAATAACTTATGAAGTATTGAAAGACAAATATAACTTCAAAATTTATCCGATTATTCAATCTGTCTGCTCAACAATTGCACAAATTGACGGGTTGAAAAATTTAACAGTAATTGCAACTCCGGCAACAATAAATTCTCATGCATATTCTAAAGAAATTTCAAAATATAATCCTGAAATAAATGTTAAAGAAATTGCGGCTCCAAATTGGGTGAGAATTGTAGAAGAGCACAGAATTAACAGTCCTCAAAGCATTATGCAGGTTCAAGAAGTTTTGGAAAATGTAGGCAGCCCGGATAAAATTGTTCTTGCATGTACACACTATCCTTACTTGTTGAATGTTTTAACAAAATTCATGCCTGCGGATAAATTTATCGACCCGTCAGTTTATTTTGCACAAAACATTAAAGAAGATTTGGCAAAAAATAATATGCTGAATGACAAATTTGAATATGAAAAATTTTATGTAAGTTCAGCCCCCGAAAACTTCAAAACAGCTTCACAACTTTTTTACGAACTTAAAAAATTGCCAGAGTTAGTTACTCTTTAAAATTTCAAGACAGTCTTTATAAGTTTCAACAACAATAATTTTATCGCTGATTTTGTCAGGTGAAATATTTAACGCGGTTGAATTTTCTTTAACTGCATAAACGGGTATATTACGCTTTAAAGCTTCAAATACAGGGGTTGACCCCAATGAATTATACGGCATTACAAGGTAATCAAGATTATTTATTGAAATCCCGCGGTCAACAGACAGCTTAGGAGCATTATTTAACCCCAGAAGAATACAAGGCAAAAATGTCGGTGTAATATATTCTGACGCAGCTTTTCCGTCAACCAAATCAGGATAAATTTGATAGTCGCTGAATGCAGGTGAATGCGCACACGGCACTTTCAACTCTTTAGAAATATAATGAGACAAAACAGCCTCAACGCCGCCAACAGGGTCGGTACCAAGCCCGTTTGAATAATCCTCGTTATCACTTTCAGGGTCCTCAAATAAACAAACAAGTGCAATTGCATCGCAGCCTTTTTCTAACAATTTTTTTGCTGCTTCAAGCATTGTTTGGATATTTTTAACACTTCCTGTTGATATCCCGCTTTTTTCCATTTTAAACTCAACGCCGACTTCTTCGTCAGTAATTTCATAAAACGAAACATCAACTCCGTAAACACATTTTACAGCACGAATTGTGTTTATATGAACATTCAAAACATCTTTTGGAATTGCTTTGTCAAAAACAACACCGATTTTATTATGTGTAGATGGAATTAGATTGATAGTGCCTTTAAAAAACTCGTCTATCGAATACCCCTCAACATAAAACATATTGTCTTTAATACCTGAAAAACAGCCAGCATTAACGACATTTGGGTTTACAATAAGTTTGGAAATTTTCGCAAATTCACCCGCATAAACACTTGCGTCGCCTGCAAAACCTCCTATTGAGGCACCTATTCCTGTTGGAACAATAAAAGCTCCGAATTTTTCATTTACATTAATCATAAAATAATAATACAACAAAAAAGCACCTTTTAGGTGCTTTTTCAAATCTTTTATTGTGAAATCTGACCGTATGAAAAATCTGATTTGACATTTGTTTGAAGTAATTTGGTCCAGCTGCTTTCAAATGTATTAATTTCATTCAACTGAGTTTCCAAATTATTTTTTTGAAGTTCTAATTCTTGTTCCCACGAATTCAAATTTGCAAGTTCAAGTTCATGTTCATTTTCGCATTGCTCCATAAGAATTTCGTAAGCTTCAGGATCGCTTTCATAATAACTGTAATAAATATCGTTTATATTGTCATTATATTTTGCCTGAGATTCAGCAGTCTGTTTAGATGCATTAAGCATATTCATCATAGTTGTTGAAAGCTTGTTATTAACCATTGACTTTTGTTTTGTGTAAAGTAACAAAGTTTCGTGCATGTTTGAAATTGCCATATCTCTCGTCCTCTTATTTTGTGTTCTGTATATATATAAACGATTTAAAACATACCCGATTTCAACAAGTGTCTTATTTGTTACATTTGTTAACATATCCACAGACAATATTAAAAATTCCGTATCTTACTCAGCAAATTCTCGGCCGGAAAATATTTTGGCAGCACATAGAGACAATTTTGTAAGGAATTTTTGGCTTTCATATAATCTTTTTTGTTGTAGTAAATGAATGCAATTAAATAATGTAATTCCGGGTCATGATAAAAACAATTCTTTGCGTTTTGCAAAAAATACATTGCCTGAGCTTCCATATCATTGTTATATAAAACTCTGCCTATAAATTTATAAACTTCGGGATTAACAGAAAACATAAAATCAGAATATCTCAAAATCTTTTCTACATAATCGCCCTTGCAATATTTTATCAAAATATTTAAATCAATTTCCAAAAAATTTCTGAGCTCAAAATATGTCGGATACTCTGTCAAATTTCCCTCTATCATAGATATCATAAAATAAGCCCAGTGTGCTCTTACATCTTTTTGCCGAAGTGAATAAAAAATCTCTTTTGCAAGTACTAAATTATCATCCAACAATTGACAATAAGCGTATTCAAGCAGAAAGCCGTTTTCAAGAAAAAATTGACGGCAGCTCAAATCCTGAACTGCCAGCAAATTTTCTTTAGCTTTTATGTAATTTAAATCCATTAGTATCTGTTATCGTTATTAGTATTAAAGTTCCAATCCGTCATCATAGAATTCATCATCATCGCCTGCATAAAACGCGGGTCGATATTTTCGCCTTTCTGAGCCTGCTGCATAAGCATTGGAAGCATATTCATCATATTGTTTGAATTATTGTTGTTATTATTTCCTAAAAGCATACTCATTTCAGCCATTTTCGGATCTTGATACTGCGAAAACTGTGCGTACGGATTTTCTGTTTTTTCGGTTTGAACATTAAGTGTCAATCCTGCTTCTTTAAGCGTTTTTACAGCCTGCAAAATTTCTTCGTCGCTGACCTGGGCGATTTTAATTGTTTCGTCTTCTTCATAAGACTGATTGTTATTTTTTGAGTCAAAATCTTTTATTTTTTGAAGGTCTTCAACTTCAAGAATTTCTTTTTTATTAATTGTTTCTTTAATATTTGTAAGTTCTTTTTGCTTAATTTCGGTATTCATTTCCTGAGACAAGCCGTTTCCGTATGGAGAATTTACAAATTTATCCAAATCATCTTCTTCTCCTGCCTCTTCTGAGCCTCCTGCTGCAACCGCGTCAGCAGAAATACAAGCAGGTCCGCCGGTCAAACAATCTCTACCCTTTGTTGCGTATTCGGTAAGATAGTTATTGGGATTAAGCGAAATAACTTTTTCGTACGCTTCAACAGCGTCAGTCTGCATATCAAGATGTGTGTAAGCCATAGCCATGTAATAATAAGCAAGTGCATTTGAGGGTTCTTTTATTGTTACCGAGAACAACTCCTGCAGACATCCTGTGTAATTACCTGCTTTGTATTTTGCAATAGCACTTTTAACAGTTGCATTCGGATAATAAAGCGTTTCTTTGTCTAAGCCGGACGCAGATGTACTTTTTCCACCGCTTGTATTTGCGGCTATAAGATTATCAAAATCCAATGCCTGAACACTTGTTACTGTAAATAATAAAGCTAATGCCAAAACAATCTTCTTACTCATATTACATCCTTTTTTTCGATTTTAATTATTTTTTCCGTAAAGTCAATCTGTAACTTAATTATATAATATTTTCAGGATTAATCATGGTATAAATATATGATTTATCTGATTGCAAATTTACACCCGCAATATTTTTGTCTATATAAATCCAATTCTTTAGAAATTTTATTTGTTTTCAAAAAGCCGTCATTCTTTTTAAAGTTTACGGCAAGATATTTAAGACCATATTCTTCTGCAATTTTTACGGCAATTTCAGTCAATTTTTCGTAACTTTTATGAGGACTAATAACAATTGATGTCGTGAATGTGTCAACACCTATAGATTTTGCGAACTCTGCTGTTTTTCTCAAACGTAGTTCAAAACATTTATCGCACCTTGCGCCTTTTTCGGGCTCGTTTTCAAACCCTTTGACAAATTCATAATATTCATCAGGTTTATACTCTCCCTCAACAAGTTCACAGTTTGAATGTTCACATAAGATTTTCTGAGCTTCAAACCTTTTTGTATATTCCTCCTGCGGATAAATATTAGGATTATAAAAATATGCAATAACCTGATATCCCGCGTCTTGTAAATAAGACACAGGATATCCGGAACATATTGCGCAACATGTGTGTAAAACTATTTTATCTTTTGTTTGCATTTATCTTTTTTCCGCACCGGCTCTTTTTGCCCAATCTTTGAATTGCTGATAAGTCATAATTCCGATATGAGCATCATTGTCAATCATAGTAGTCGGTGTTCCGTTAATACCTTTTTTATAAGCTTCGTCAATTTCTTTGCTTATTTCCTGCATTGTTTCAACACTGTTTGCGTCTTCTTGAAGTTTTTTCATATCAAAACCGAAGTCTTTAACAAGTTTCAAAATTTCTTCCTCGGTCTGAGGTTTCTTTTCAAAAAGAAGATTATTCATTTCCCAGAATTTGCCCTGTTTTTCAGCAGCAATCGCATATTTTGCGTCTATACATGAACCATCATGGAAAGGATGGCGAAGATATGAGTTGCAGGCAGTATCAAGCGGAAGATTTTTGTGTACGATTTTTATGCCTTTCATTTCTTTTGCAAGTTTGTGCATCATAACATTGTGAACAGGACAAATCGGACATTGATAATCTGAATATGTGTAAATAATAATTTTTGCATCTTTATCGCCTAAAACATTACCTTTAACCTGATATTTATTTTTGCCTTGAAATTCTTTAAACTCTCTTTGTCTTTTGATTTGAGGCGCAAACTTCAAACTTAATGTTGTATAAGTCAAAAATCCAACTGCTGCAACCATTACGGCAATAAATGCTATTAAATATTTTTTAATCTTTATTGCGTCAAGAAAATCTCGAAAACTTTGTTTCATAGCACCAACAAACGAACCTTCAATATCTTTTGCGGCAATGTAACCTATTAATAGATTTAGAATATAAGTAAACGCACATAAAATACAGAGTTTTTTGATTTCAAAAAGGCTTAAGCATAACAATATCATTGAAATTACAAAAGAAACCAAACCTAATGACGCAATGTAAGCCATAGGATTTTTGAATACTTCCAAAAATTTCAACAATTTCAAATTCTTCAATTTGTCAACAAACAGCATTAACAAAATAAAGAAGTATAAAAACATACCCCAATATGCAAGAGGCACGCCAAAAAATTGCGATTCTGTTGTCTTTGCAATTCCGTCACAATCAATAAATTCGTTTACCGAACAAAAACTTGAAAGTGCATAAGGGTTAAAATTCGCATTATAATAAATAACAGCAAGTTTTACTGTTGTAATTATTCCTATAATCGCCAAAAGCGCGATTGCAATCTTTTTCTTCATCTCTTTCTCCATATAATATTCTCCCTGAGTCTATAATACAATTTTAAAAAATATAAATCAATAGCAAAAAGAGGAAGAAATAAATCCGACTTTCGGGTAATATTTAAGTTTAATTAAAAAGGCGGGAACGCTGTCGCTTTTCCCGCCTTACAAAAACTTCCGTCTTTTTTATAATTTTATAGGATAATCTTCTTTAAATTCCCAATTATCAAAGAATAAAAGTCCACTGCAATAGGAAGCAGATTCTTCTTTACAACGCTTAAGTCTTAAATCTCTTGTTTCATTTCTCCAAATGTATGGACAAAATGAGATTTTGTTATTACCTCCACATGTGAGCGCCTCATGATAATCACCATTGCAAAATATAAATCTAAATATATCTCTACCCGCCTCATTAGGTTTTCTTTCACCATTGCTATCAAAGGTTATGTCATAGCAAGAACCGACAAAGATTTTCGCAGTTGAACCATCTGCAAAATATACTTTTGTATGTTCACCGGAAGGATTTCCGTTATCATCAACAGAACTTTTTCCCTCTGTAATTTTATTATACTTTATATATGGTGCAAGGTATTCCATAAAAAATTCTTTACTGTAAGTACCGTTTGCATCATAATCATATTCACCTTCGTCATTCAATTTTTGGTCAAACTTTACCCACTGTAAAGAATCGCCGTTATCAACTTCGCTCATTTTAATTGCCTGCTGCATTAACGAATAAAATCTTTTCAATCGTGTACTTGTTTCCTGCTTTTTATAATGCTGAATTAACGACGGCATAGTAAGTGCTGCTACCACACCGATAATTCCAAGTGTAATTAAAACTTCAGCAAGTGTAAAACCTCTTAAGGAGCTTAGATTGCCCCCCCCCCGAAGCTACGTAAATTCTTTAACAATCTCATTTCAAACTCCTTTCATATTTACTTTTTTATTATAAACTATTTTCAAAAATTTTCAAGTATATTCAATCTTCTTCATACTTGAATAAATTTAATCAACATGCTATACTCTCTTACAGAGAGGCTGTTTTGAGAAAAAGTATTTTCAACATATTCACAGATAAATTACTTTCAGTACCGTTTTGGATAAAACAGGTGTTATATTTGAAGCTTGCAAAAGAAATGCAGGACAAATTTTGCGAAAAATTTTTGAGAGAACATGATGAAGAAATTTTCTCAACATTTGTTCCTACTTTGACGTTCAAAGGGCAATCAGAATTAACCGAAAAAAAATGCGGACTTGATAATAACATCTATAACTTTCTTCAATACTGTTCAGACGGCAAAAGTTTACTCGAAATTTCAGTAAACACATTTATGTCAATGGAAGAAACCGCAAAATATTATGAACTTTGCGTTGAACAAAACTTTTTAAACTTACCCGAGTCAAAAGAAATTCACGCAATGGCAGGATTTATCTCAGGCAAATTCAGAATTGGAGAATACTTTGAACAAAAAGGAAAAATAACTTCCGAACAACTCCAAAATGCAATTGAGATTTATGAAAATTCAAACAAAACCCAAAACCTTAAATTATTTGGCGAAGTTTTAGCCGAATTGGGCTATGTTAAAGAAGAAGAACTTAAAGCATTATTATTATTGAAAGCTGAAGCTAACAAGCGTTTTATTCTTGATTATAACGCTCTGCCTAAAACAGAAACGGCATACTCGAGCGAAACTGAAAAATATAAACAAGAAATAAGAATATTAAAAGAAGACAACATCAAATTAAAACGAAAGATGAGCCAGCTTTTGGAATTGGTAAGGAAACATGCAGAATAAAAAAGAACCTGAATTACTCGTAACTTATTTACGTGACGGACTGTCAGAACAAGAACACTACGGCTATATTGTTCTTGCAAACAGACAAAGAGCCTTTGACTTCACAGGCGACGCAAAAAATCAGCCTTTTTATTTACGTTCTTGCGCCAAACCGCTTCAAGCAAGCCTTATAATAGATTTTGGCATGGATAAATTTTATGAAATGACAGAGGAAGAAATTGCGCTCTGCTGTGCATCTCATGCGGGTGAAGAAATTCATGTAAATATCGCTAAAAATTTGCTTAACAAATTTGAACTTGCAGAAAATAATCTTAAATGCGGATTACATAAGCCTATTTCCAAAACCGAACAGCAAAAATTGATTAAAGGCGAAAAGACAGAAACTATTTTGCAGAACAACTGCTCGGGCAAACATTTAATGATGTTAGGCTTATGCAAAATGAAAGGCTGGAGTTTAGAGGATTACGACAGTCCCGAACACCCTCTGCAAATTGCAATTAAAGAAAAAATCTACGAACTTTGCAATGTGACAAAGGAATATCCCGTAACAAAAGACGGGTGCGGTGTTCCTATAATGTCTATGCCTTTAGAAAACATGCTTCACGGATATTTAAACCTGTTTTGCAATCATAAATACGGAAAAATCAAAAATGCATTTTTAAATAACCCGTATATTATAGGCGGTGAAGACAGAACAGACACAAAAATTATAGAAAATTCACAAGGATTAATCGCTAAAGTCGGTGCAGGCGGACTTTGTATAGTTGTGAACACAAATACGGAAGAAGCTTTTGTTGTAAAAATTTCTGACGCTGATATGAAAGCCCGCGAACTAGTAGTGTTAAAAACACTCAAAAATCTTCACTGGGCAGAAATTAAAGCAGATACTGCAATAAAAACCCTTCATGGCGAAACAATCGGCGAAATTATAACTATGATATAAAATTGGCGAACTTGACAAAAATCGAGTTATAGTAAATAATTAACGTATAAAACACGGAGGTATTTTACATGAAATTGAGTTATAGTGCAGTGATTGCCCCCCCCCCGAAGCTCTCGGTTTAAAATTTTTTAGGGCATTTACTTTAGCAGAAGTTTTAATTACTTTAGCAATTATCGGTGTCGTTGGGGCACTTACTATGCCGTCAATGATTTCTAACCATAAAAAACATGTTGTTGAAACAAAATTAAAAAGATTTTATTCAACTATGAATCAGGCAATCCAGCTTTCCGAAACTCAAAACGGAAGCAGAATGGATTGGAATTTTGAATATGCAGATACAAAAGAAGATAATTTTACTAAAGGATACGACGAAAAAGTTTTAACAAAATTTTATGAAACTTATTTAAAAAATTATTTAAAAGTTTTAAAAACTGACTTTTATACATATCCTTATAACGGCGAACACTATATGAGATTGTATTTTGCCGATGGAAGTATAAGTTTAATGGGTTGGTTTGGACATGATTATATTTATTGTATAGACCAAAAAAGTACAGATAATTCGATAGTAGGCAAAAATTGTTTCATTTTTGCATTTATGCCATTAGGAGATAAAAGTAAACGTGGTCCTTACTTTCTTAACAAAGGTTTGGAACCATATATTAATCCTTATTGGGACGGCACAAGAGAAGGGCTTAAACAGAATGATGCAAATTACACCAAACTCATACAACTTAATGATTGGAAAATTCCTAAGAATTATCCGTTAAGTTTCTAAAAAATCGATATTATTCTAAAAAAGTAAGAGGGCAAAATTACCCTCTTACTTTTTTTAAGTATTATACCTTATTCCATAGGAATAGTTAACTGCTGACCGATTGAAAGCTTATTCGGATTAGTCATGTTATTTGTTTTTAAAACAAGAGCTTCTTTTTCTTTACTGTAAGAACCATAAAATCTAACAAGAATTGCTTCCATTGTATCGCCGCTTTGAACACTATAAATTTCGTTTACGGCATTTGTTTCAGCCCTGTCTGATGACGGGATAAAACTTAAACTCAATTTTTCTTTTTTAACGGGTGCAACATGACTTTCGCTTACAGAAGTAATTCCTTTAGCGGAAAAACTTATAAGAACTGTCAGAATAAGCATTGCAACCGCACCTGTGATAAATCCTGCCGCCAAATATACATTCGGAGATTTGTTATCTGATTTACGGTTAATATTGAAATTCTGCCACAACAAATCCAATTCTTTTTCCTTGTTTTGCGGTCTTACATAGACACTGGGAGAATTGTTGTCGTAAGCTTCGTTTCTATATTTAGAAAGAGCTTCCAATACTGCCATTTTTTCCTTAGATAAATTTGATCTTCTGATAGTTGAACTTTTCATATTCCATACCCTAATTATTCTGTAAGTGAAATATAGCATAAGGGCAAATTTTATTCAAGTATTTTGGAATTTGTTTATAAATTTTAACATGGTCCTTGATTTTTACGATTTTTAATATATTATGTTGTTATACGAACTAGCTAGAAAAGGAAATAAAATTATGTCAAAACAATGTGAAATTTGCGGTAAAAAACCGATTAAAGCAGCGAAATTAACATTCTCTCATAAACAAATCGTTCACACTCAAGAACCAAACTTGCAATCAGTTAAAGTTAATATGAACGGTACAGTTAAGAGAATTAAAGTTTGTACTTCTTGCTTAAGAGCAGGTAAAGTTCAAAAAGCTGTATAGCGCAAGCGAACAGAGGTATAAGCCTCAGTGAAAGATTAACAAATAAAAAAAGAGGATTTTTTAAGTCCTCTTTTTTATTGCTATAAAACTGATTTTTTAACTTTTCCGTAATCAAATATAAATTGGAAATTCAAATAATTTACAGGTTTTCCAAGATTAGGGAATTTCGGGAACGGAACTGTTTTTTCAACAGCAGTCAATACAGACCTGTCTGTATCAGCATCGCCTGATGATTGAGCAAATTTGTAATTTCTCAAACTTCCGTCAGAGCCTATTGCAATAATAATTACTGCTTGAGTTTCTTTACCTGATTTGGGTGGTTTCCAATTGTTCTCCAATTCGGTTCTCAATGCCGAAATATATTCTTTTATTGTCGTTACTCCGATGTCCTTTTGTTCAGGTGTGGTTTTATATGAAGCAGGTATAATATTTTCATTCTTGTCTCTTATTTCAACCCTTGATGTTACCTGCTCTTGAGACTGATTAACAGCAATACTTTTGACATCATCATAAGCCTGCTGAATTTTTTTGTCTCTTACAGTAATCAAATATCTGTGAGGAACAAAAAGAAATGAGTCCGTCTTAACAGGTTTCATAAACACATGCGGGTTTGCAAGAATTGTTTTCGGGCGGTAGGTTTTTTCACTGTATTCTTCTGAGGCAATAACGCCGATATAATTTTTTGAAGCGTCAGTTTTTAAATATGCCACTTTCTGAGGTTTGCCGGCATATCCGTACCTGATTGCATAAAGAATATCACTGCCGTTAACATACTTCACAGAATCTCTGTCAAGATACAAATCAAAGCCTTGAAAATTTGAATTCATCCACTGCCAGTCTGCTGCTTGAGAACAAACAGAACTTAGAAATAGAGCTGATAATACTATAAATTTTTTCATATCTTAATTCCTCTTTTTCAACACACTGCGTTAGCATAATGTTTATAATATAAAACTACATATCAAGTGCCAAGTCAAGCGTAGGAGCTTTGGCAACAACAGCACTTGAAGAGATTATATCAACACCTGTCGATGCAATTGAGTTAACGGTTTGAAGATTAACATTACCGCTCGCTTCAACAATTGCGCGATGATTAATATATGAAACAGCTTCTTTCATAGTCTCAATAGACATATTATCAAGCATTATTATATCTGCTCCGACTTCAACAGCTTCTTTAACCTGTTCAAAAGTATCACATTCAACCTCAATTTTATGAGTGAAAGAAATTCGTTCTCTCAATTTTGTAACAGCATTTGTAATTGAGCCTGCAAGTCTTATGTGGTTATCTTTAACCATTGCACAATCAGAAAGATTAAATCTGTGCAAAGCGCCGCCGCCTATTTGTACAGAATATTTTTCAAAACTTCTGAAATTAGGAGTTGTTTTTCTTGTATCAACAACCTTAGCAGAATAAGGCTTAACCGCTTCTTGATATTTACGAGTTTCAGTTGCAATGCCTGACATTCTTTGAATATAGTTTAATGCAACTCTTTCACCCATAAGAAGATATTTTGCAGGACCTTCCAGGTCAGCTATTTTGTCGCCTTTTTGAATTTTGTCGCCGTCTTTAAAATAAAATTTAATTTTAACTTCGTCGGATAAAATTTCAAAAACAGTCTTAAAAACTTCGCACCCGCAAAGAACGCCGTCATTTCGTGTATTTAATTCGGCTTTTAAATAATCACTGCCATCTGTAAGATTTTCGGTTGTAATGTCTCCAAATCCGATATCTTCCTGTAATGCCATTTTTACATGATCTTTAATATAAAAATTACTTAACAAAATCTTTCTCCTTATCTGCTATCCAATTATCTTTTGAAATATTACTGTGAATACATTCGTCATTCGTCTGTGAATAATCCGTTCTAAAATGTGCACCGCGCGACTCTTTTCGTGATAACGCACAATGTGCAATCAATTGAGAAACCGTAAGCATATTTCTGAATTCATATTCATCACGGCTCAAACATTTGTAATCCCGCTGGAATTCATTTTTCAAAGCTTCTAATTTTTCAATCGCCTGCGATAAAGTATTTTGGCTTCTCAAAATTCCGACGTAATCCCACATAATATTTTGTAATTTATTTTTCAGCGATTGAACATCGAGTTCATCAAGAACCAAATCCTCATCAGAATATCTGTCCAAAATCAACTTAATTTCTTCGCCGAATTGTTTCGGAGTTTTTAATTCAAGAGATTTCAAATATTCTGCAACAGAATATGCACACACAACACATTCAAGCAAAGAGTTGCTGGCAAGCCTGTTGCCGCCGTGCAAACCTGTTGAAGCTGTTTCTCCGATAGCATAAAGCCCGCTTACAGAAGTTTCGCCTTTCAAATTTGTCTTAATCCCGCCCATAAAATAATGTGCCGCAGGTGCAACAGGAATAAAATCTTTTGAAATATCAATTCCATGTTCCAAACATTTTTTTGAAATATTCGGGAAACGTCTTGCAAGCTTTTTGCTGTCAATACAAGACGCGTTCAAGTATACGTTATCGACATTATTCTCACTCATTTCATTAAAGTTTGCACGAGTAACAATATCACGCGGAGCAAGTTCTTTTCTCTCATCATACTTACTCATAAATTCTACACCGTCAGCGTCGCAAAGTTTTGCGCCCTCACCCCTGACAGCTTCGGAGATTAAAAATCTGTTTTCGTCATCATCAAACGCAAGTGCTGTCGGGTGGAACTGAACAAATTCCATATCCTGCATTACCGCACCCGCATTAAAAGCCAACGCCAATCCGTCACCCGTTGCGCCTGCAGGATTTGTTGTGTATTTGTATAACTGTCCCACGCCGCCGGTTGCAAGGATTACGGCTGATGAATAAATTGTTTCATATTCCTGAGTTTCGGAATTAAATACAATTAAACCCTTGCATTCGTTTGAATTTACAAGTAAATCAACCGCGTCAGTTTGTTCGTAAACTTCAATATTAGAATTTTCATGAACTTTTCTGCACAAAGCCTGTTCAATCATTTTCCCGGTAGCATCACCGCCTGCGTGAAGAATTCTTCTTACACTATGTGCAGCTTCTTTGGTAAAACAGAAATTATTATTTTCGTCACGGTCAAATTCAACACCGAATTTCAATAAATCTTTCACAACAGCGTCAGAGTTTTCAGAAATAAATTTAACAGCGTTAAACTCACTCAATCCCGCTCCCGCCTTAATCGTATCTGATATGTGAGAAGCCGTAGAATCTGATTTGTTATCTTTCATAACGGCAACCATACCGCCTTGAGCGTATCTTGAATTGCTTTCACCCAATTTTGCTTTTGTAATCAAAAGTAAACCGTCAGGCAAATTTACCTGCTGTTCAATTTTTAATGCGGCATAAAGTCCTGCAATTCCGCTCCCTATTATTACTGTTGAATATTTTGAGTAAATCATTTTTTCGCCTATATATATTTATTATCAACATAATAATCCAAAAGAAA
>CAJUPC010000034.1 GCA_910588555.1 Candidatus Gastranaerophilales bacterium | reverse complement strand
TTGGGCCATATAGCAGCACTGACGCGTTTGTTGATGAACTGCAAAAGTATTTTAAAATTGCTAAGCGGTGTGACGCTAATCATTTAAGAGCCTGCTGGCCAACGGATACTGTTAAACTCGAAGATGGAAAAGAATGGGAGATTGCTAAAACCAAAACCGGTAAGCAATTAAAAATGAAGTCTTCGGATACGGAAGATTACACTAGTGATAATGTTGGGATTATTACGGCTGATGGGACACCAATGATTTTAAGTTACAACAAGAAATGCCAAGCGTTAGACCCAATGAAAACTTATGGTTGGACAACAAGTAACGGTAAACCTGAAAGTAACGCGACTGCAGGTTGTGTGGCTGCGGTGTTTGAAATCAACGGTAATGGTAGACCGAATAAATTTAGAAAAGATGTTATTGCGTTTAACGCTAACGGTTTAGGTTCATCCTGCGCGATTGAAGTAAACGGCAAATGTTTTGGCGCACCGTTCTCTCCAACACTGATGACTTATGCTGAATGCGAAGCTGCAGTAGCAGAAGGTAAATTAGGCATACAATATTGCCATTATGACGACGATTACTGGGCTGGTGCTGTAAAACAATGCGACGGTGTACAAAACATGCCAACAGCATCAGACCTTGCTAAAATAGCAAGTCTATTATACGAAGGCAATGCAACCGTAGGCGCTAAACAAGATGTAAACGGTCTAACCTACAATGGTAAAGCAAGTCAATATGGCTTCCCAGAACCATCCTTCTGGGTCTGGTCTGGTGAGGAGTACTTCGGCTACGGCGCGTACTTTAGGTACTTCGGCACCACGCTCACGCAATGGCGCTGGTTCGACCGCCACAACTCCGACATTTTGGGGCTGTGCGTAGTGGAATAAGCATTTAATAAAAGGTCGAGAAATTTCTCGGCCTGTTTTATTAAAAAATTAATTTTTCCTTAAGATACTTATATTTTGTTTAAATTTGTTATATAAATATATTATCAGTAAAAGAAGGGAGAATTATTATGTTAAAACCATTAGGTGACAGAATTGTTATTAAAGTTATTGAAGATACCGAACAAACTTCAGGCGGAATTTTTATTCCGGACAGTGCTAAAGAAAAACCTCAAAAAGGTGAAGTCGTTGCTGTCGGAGAAGGCAAAATGAACGACAAAGGCGAAAGAGAACCTATGGACGTTAAAGCAGGAGATATTATTCTTTACGCTAAATACGCTGGTACAGACATTAAAATGGACGGCGTAGAATACAAAATTCTTTCAATTAAAGACGCATTAGCAATTATACAGTAAGGAGAAATAAAAATGGCAAAACGTATAGTATTTCAAGAAGAAGCCAGAAAATCGCTTCTTAAAGGTATAGACGCAGTTGCTGACGCTGTTAAGGTTACACTCGGACCTAAAGGCAGAAATGTTATTTTAGAAAAAAAATACGGTGCACCCCAAATCGTTAATGACGGCGTTACTATCGCAAAAGAAATCGAACTTAAAGATGGACTTGAAAATGCAGGCGCACAGCTTCTTAAAGAAGTCTCATCAAAAACAAACGATGTAGCAGGCGACGGTACAACAACCGCTTCTGTTCTTGCTCAGGCAATCGTTAGAGAAGGTTTGAAAAACCTTACAGCAGGTGCAAATCCTATGTCTATGAAACGCGGTATTGACAAAGCTGTTGAAATCGCTGTTAAAAACATCAAAGACATGTCAAGACCTGTTAATACAAAAGAAGAAATCGCACAGGTTGCGGCAATTTCAGCAGGCAACAACCGCGAAATCGGCGAACTTATTGCAGAAGCAATGGAAAAAGTCGGACATGACGGTGTTATTACTGTTGAAGAAAGCAAATCTTTCGGTACTAACTTAAAAGTTGTTGAAGGTATGCAATTCGACAAAGGTTATTTATCACCTTACTTTGTTACAGATGCAGAAAGAATGGAAGCAGTGCTTGAAGACGCTTATGTATTCTGCTGTAACAAAAAAATCAACTTAATTTCCGATTTGGTTCCGTTACTTGAACAGGTTGCACGCGACGGACGCTCTTTATTGCTTATCGCAGAAGACATCGAAGGCGAAGCATTAGCAACTCTTGTTGTAAACACAATGAGAAAAGTATTAAGAGCAGTTGCGGTAAAAGCTCCCGGATTTGGCGACAGAAGAAAAGCTATGCTTGAAGATATCGCAGTTTTAACTGGCGGTGAAATGTTCACAGAAGAATTAGGCATTAAACTTGAAAACGTCACAACTCAAATGCTTGGTAAAGCTAAACGCGTTACTGTTACTAAAGACGAAACAACAATAGTTGTTGGCGAAGAGACAAGAAACGCTGTTCAAGACAGAATTAAACTTATCAGAAAACAAATTGAAGCTTCTGACAGTGAATACGATAGAGAAAAACTTCAAGAACGCGTTGCAAAACTTTCAGGCGGCGTTGCAGTAATCGAAGTCGGCGCAGCTTCAGAAGTTGAGCTTAAAGAAAGAAAATTGAGAATTGAAGACGCATTGAACGCTACACGTGCAGCTAACGAAGAAGGTATCGTTCCCGGCGGCGGTGTTGCTTTAGTAAGAGTTCAACAAGAACTTTCAAAACTTGTAAACTCAACAAACTTCTCATCAGATGATGAAAAAATCGGCTTCAAAATCTTAACATCAGCACTTGATGTACCTTTAAGAGCAATCGCTCATAACGCAGGTGCAAAAGCTGACGTTGTAATCGACACTGTTCTTTCACACGACGGAGCTTACGGTTATGACGCATTGAACGACGAATATGTTGATATGTTTAAATCAGGTATTGTAGACCCTGCAAAAGTAACACGTTCAGCACTAATCAATGCGGCGTCTGTAGGTTCTATGTTATTGACAACAGAAGCAGCAGTTGTTGATATTCCTGAAGAAAAACCCGAAATACCTGCTATGCCGCAAGGTATGGGAGGAATGGGAGGATTTTAATAAATCCTTAAAATAAAAAAAAAGACGGGACTGAAATCCCGTCTTTTTTTATAGTATTGACAAATATAACTTTATGGTCTATAAAACGCTTAAATATCTTTCGCCTGTGTCCGGAAGAATTGCAACAATTATTTTGTCTTTGTTCTCAGATTTTTTAGAATATTCGATTGCTGTATATACAGCTGCACCTGATGAAATTCCGCATAAAATTCCTTCTTCTTTTGCACAGCGGCGGGCTGTTTCTATAGCGTCTTCATTTGATACTGTAAAAATTTCATCGACTGTATTTTTATCAAAATTTTCAGGTATAAAATTAGCCCCAATACCTTGAATTTTGTGAGGGCCAGCCTGCCCTTTCGACAACAATGGAGATGATAAAGGTTCAACAGCAACTGCTTTTATATTAGGATTTTTTGCCTTCAACCCTTTTGCGATACCTGAAATTGTTCCGCCTGTACCGACACCTGCAATTATAATATCAACTTTGCCGTCCGTATCATGCCAGATTTCTTCTGCTGTAGTATTAGTATGAATTTCGGGATTTGCAGGGTTATTAAATTGCTGTGGAATAAATGAATTTTTAATTTCATTATGAAGTTCGTTCGCCTTATCAACAGCGCCCTGCATACCTTTTGCACCGTCTGTCAAAACCAGCTCCGCCCCAAAAGCAGCTAAAAGTTTGCGGCGTTCTTCACTCATAGTTTCGGGCATTGTCAAAATCATTCTATAACCTCTTACAGCACAAACCATAGCAAGTCCGATACCGGTATTCCCGCTTGTAGGTTCAATAATAACCGTATCTTTATTTATTACCCCCCTTTTTTCTGCATCTTCAATCATATTAAGTGCGGGACGGTCTTTTACAGAACCTGCAGGATTAAAACTTTCAACTTTAGCAAGAACTACAGCATTACCTGTGTTCAATTTATTAATTTTAACAAGCGGTGTTTTTCCAATTAACTTAAGAATGTTTTCTGCAATATTCATTTTAATCCTCTCTAAAAAATAATAACTATATATTAAAAAAGGGCTGATAAAAAATCAACCCTTTTAATAATCTATTTTTCATCAACAGGACGATTGTCCGGAAGCGGCATTTGCTCTTGTTTAGGAGCAGGACAATTACAGCCCGGGCGAGGTCCGAATTTAGGATGATGTTGTTTTTTAAATTCCTTGTCGAATTTCTTACGACCTTCTTCTTTCATTTTTTTCAATTCTTTAAGCTGTGATTTGGTCAAAAGTGCCTCAAACTTTTTCATATTTTCCATACGAATTCTGTGCATTTCTTTTTTCAACGCACCGATTTCTCGTTTTAGCTGTTCGATTTTTTCATTTTGGGCCTGAACAGCCATTCTGGAAAGTTTTACGGCTTCAATTTCCTGACGTTTTTCTTTAATTTTATCCATAACAGGTTTCATTTCTTCAAAACCTTTTTGACGTAATTCTTTAGCTTTTGCTTTTTGTTCATCAGTCAATTTAAGACGTTTTTCAAACTCGACATGACGTTTTTGGAAATCAGGACCTTTTTGAGGTCTCTGGCAATTACATTGAGTTTTTTGTGCGGGAACAACTTCTTTTGCAGGAACTGTTTCAACCGCAAAAGCGTTTGAAGCCGCTGCAAAAACAAGTAAGCTTGCCATAATTAAAGTTTTTTTCATAAATTACATCCTTTCTTATAATAAATCTTGTAAATTTTGTGCCAATTCTTTTTTTGCGTTGTACAATCTCGACTTAATGGTACCAACAGGACATTTAAGCTTAAACGCCGCGTCCTCGTATGTATATCCGTAGATTTCACACAGCATTATAACTTCTTTAAATTTTGGTTTAAGAGAATTAATTGCGCCTGTAATCCTCTTTTGCCTGTCGTTACTTATCAGTTTAAGTTCGGGAGTTGTTTTTTTATCTTTTATTGAATTCAATATATCGTCGTCCGAAACGGAAGTTTCGATATTTTTCTTATAAGCTGATTTCAAATAATCCTTTGAAACATTCTTGGCAATTGTGTTTATCCAGCTTTTGAAGGTACCTTGTTCTTTGTATTTGTCTGCATTTTTCCAAACTTTGACAAACACTTCCTGTTCCAAATCTTCATTTGTTTCTTTTGTAATCAATCTTATAATATTTCTTACATTGTTTTGATTGTTTTTTACGAGTTCTTTAAAATCCACTACTATTCCACCATTAATAAACCGTACGCGTCAACGGGAAGTCCTAAATCTTCCGCACTGAGAGTATTTCCGTATTTTAAGATATCAGAAATATCAGAGTTTAAATTTATGACACCCATAGCCGTACTTCCAAAAAGAATTGCAATTACAGCGCAAGCCATTTTTAACTTTGCAGTATTTTTTCTTTTGGCAATATAATACGGTTTAACTTCTTTTAGCAATTCAGAAACTTTGTCCATTGTTTCCTGTTCTTTTTTACAATCTTCACAGGTTTCAATATGTTTTTTCAAAGCTTCTTCGTTGCCGAAAGTAAATAATGCTTCATATTTGCTACAATTGTTATTCATATTTTTATTCCTTTATATTAATATAACGAACGGAAAATAAAAAAGTTCATTTTTTATTATAACACACTAGCAAAAAAATTTTTTCACGGATTTTATATAAAACGGAAAATCATGGGACTAAATAATTTAATAAAAAATATATGTAATAAACTCGGGAGTGCACCAAAAGCGACATATTCAATGGTAGCTATAGCTACTGCAAACGGAATATTTCGACCGACCTTTACGATGATGAAAAAAGGTGAAAGCCCCGAAAGTAAAAAATATGCCGCATTAAGAGAAGGAATTACGGAAGTTATCGCGGTTCCATCATATATAATTTGCGGTGAAATAGGCTCTAAATTAGGCGCTAAAATTGCAGGAAAAGCAAAAGAAATAGAGCTTCAAAAACTTGCTCAGAAAGGTGAACATTTTGCTGCAGACACAATGCAAGAAATGATTGATGTTGCGAAAAAAAGAGGAAGCAGCGGTCTAAATCTTATATGTATCTGTGCGGCGGCAGGTTTGATTATTCCTGCACTATGCTCGGCATGCGTTACACCTATTATGAACAAAATCAGACCTCAACAAAATGATAATAAGACTTTAGATATTAAAGAAAATACGGTTAAACCGCCTGCTATGCTTATGCAGGCAAAACCAATAGAACGCCCCGCATTTAAAAGTGTTTCGTACAGCGGAATGAAAGTAGGTGGCGTATGATAACAGCAATTTCAAAAGTAATAACAAATCCGTATCTTGTAAATATTGCCCAAAGTTCTGACGCTTCCGTTACTACAAAAACATGTGTAAACGCCGTCGGCAGACCGGGTTTTATTCTTATCGACAATAATATTGACCTTGAAACTAAGAAATTCGCAGCAACAAAAGAGTTTTTGTATCAGGCAACCTCACTTGCCGTTTATATGGCATTAATTGTTCCAATATTTAAAAGCGGTGCATTTAATGTTGCAAAAAAATACATTTACAAAGGCGAAGAAGGATTTAGCAAATTTAAAGGTGCAAAAGAATATTTAGCATATCGTAAACTTGCAGAAAAAACTCATAATAACAGAATTCAAACTTTAGGAAAAGACCATTCCATAAATAAATTTAAACACGACGGTTTGAGAGAAGACCTTATAAACGAAGCAAAACCCGAAAAATACAACAGCATAAAAGGTGCTATTGAAGTCGGGAATATAATCGGTTCAATATGCGGACTTTCGATTTTGGCTCCAAACGTAAGTCAGGCTTTAATTCGTCCCGTATTAAAAGCACTTGGAATGGACAAAGCTTCAAAAGAACAGAAAATTGACACTAAAGCTTAATGGCTGTATAATTATTAAGCAATGGGCAGTTTACAGAAATATTATAAACAATCCGCAACATACAAAATTTTTTCGGGTATATTTTCAGAACTCGTAAATTTTCTTGATACGCTTGGAAAAATTACGCAAAACGGCATTGAGACCTTGAAATGCATATTTAAAGGTCAAATTAATTTTAAAGAAGTTATAGAACAATGTTATAGATTTGGCGTAACTTCACTGCCTATTACACTATCTATTGTCGGAATGACATCAATAATTGTAGCTTCTCAGGTTGCTCTGGAGATGGTTAAGCAGGGCGGAGGCAACTTTGTCGGCCTTTTGATGACAATTCTTATTGTTCGCGAAGTCGGTGTAATTATGTCAGGTTTTGCAATAATTTCAATGATTGGTTCTTCGCTTGCTTCTGAAATCGCAACAATGCGAGTCACCGAACAAATCGACGCAATCGAGGTTTTAAAGGTAAATCCTATAAGATATTTATTTGTTCCTCGTGTAATTTCAGGGATTGTAATGATGCCTCCCGTTGTAATTATCGCTTCGGCAGTCGGCGTTCTTGCAGGAGCAATAACAGCAAATCTTACATCAGATTTGGGTTACAGAGCATTTTTTGATTCAGCATGGCTTGGAATTTATATGAAGGATTTGAGCGTATGTCTTTTAAAAGCTGTATGCTTTGGGGCAACTATAGCATTAATAAGCTGTTCTTGCGGGTATTATGCAAAAGGTGGCGCAAAAGGAGTAGGCGAAGCAACGACAAAAGCTGTTGTCTGGTCATTTGTAGCAATTGTAATATGGGATATGATTTTTGCCATGGCATTTTTCTTTTAGGATATAATAAGATTACGGCAATTTGTTCGCACAGAGGATAAAAAATGAGTATTGAAGTTAAAAACTTAATAAAGACTTTCGGAGAAAAAAGAGTTGTAAATGATGTTTCATTCAAAGTAAACAACGGGGAAACACTTGCCATAGTAGGATTTTCAGGCTCCGGTAAAAGTACTATTTTAAAACTCATCTGCGGACTTATAGAAGCGGACAGCGGAGAAATTATTACATCCGAAGGCGATATTGCAATGGTTTTTCAATACTCAGCTTTGTTCGACTCATTGAATGTTGCCGATAATATTGCTTTTGCGCTTCATGAAAGAAAAGATTTAAGAAACAAATATACAGAAAAAGAGATTAAAAATATAGTAGCCGAAAAACTGGAACTTGTCGGATTAAAAGGTATTGAAAAAAAATTTCCGTCCGAACTTTCAGGCGGTATGCAAAAACGTGTAAGCTTTGCACGAGCCATTGTGACCGAGCCGAATTCAATTCTTTATGACGAACCGACGGCAGGTCTTGACCCTATTTCCTCAACACTTATAGAGGATTATATTGTCAGACTGAAAGACGAAACAAATGCGGCGTCTGTTGTTGTAACTCACCAGATGTCAACAATTACAAGAACCGCAAATCGTGTTATAATGTTGTATGACGGTAAGGTTGTTTTTGAAGGTACCCCCGAAGAAATGCTAAAACAAGACAACGAATATACAAAACAATTCGTCACAGCCTCATTAGAGGGTCCTATGCAAATGATTTCAGAGAATTAAGAAAGGGAAATTATGAACTTAGAAAAACTTTTTAACAAAGAAGTTATGTCTTTAGAAACTTATATAATGTTTAAATTAAAAGAAGAAACAGCAAGATTGAAAGATGAATTGACTGCACGCAACAGAGCACCAATCGCACTTTCAATGGGAGCACCGACTGCAAATCCTCCAAAAGTACTTGTTGACCGTTTGAAAGAACTTCTTGATGAAGACGGAATTCACATGTACTCAATACCGAAAGGTGAAGCTTATTTCAGAAAAGCAGTTTCTCAAAGAATGAAAAACAGATTTGGCGTTGATATCGACCCCGATACAGAAGTATTTTCACTTGTCGGTTCAAAAGAAGGGATTGCAAACCTTATAAGATTTATCACAACTCCAAAATCAGAAGAGTTGGAAAAAGATGTAATCATAATTCCTGACCCTTGCTATGCATCTTATTTACAATTCACACAGTGTTCGGGTGCAAAAGCATACCCAATGCCTTTGACAAAAGAAAACAATTATCAGCCGGATATTGAAAAAGTTTACGAACAAATAATAAAAGACGGTTATAAAGCAGAAAATGTTAAAGCTTTATTCATTAACTATCCGAACAATCCGCTCGGAAGTTCAACAACTAAAGAATACGTTAAAACATTAATTGATTTTTGTACAAAATACGATATTCTTCTTGTATCTGATGCTGCATATTGTGATTTATATTTTGCAGAAGAAGAAAAGCCGTTCAGTATATTTGAAATTGAAGGAGCAAAAGATATCGGTATCGAATTTTTCAGCCTTTCTAAACCATATGCGGTTACAGGCTGGAGATTAGGCTGGGTTTGCGGGAACAAAGATGTTGTTCAGCGTTTCGGAAAAGGAAAATCAACTATTGATAACGGCATTTTCAAAGCGCTTCAAAAAGCTTGTGCAGAAATATTAAACTCTGAAGATGGCGACAAATATATTGAGGAAGGCAATAAAGGTTATGCAAGAAAACAGGCAATTATGGTTAAAGGGTTTAAAGAACTCGGTTGGCCTATTGACGAAAAAACAGTCCCCCATACAACTTTTTATTTATGGCTTCCTATACCTCCAAGATACAAATCAGCATTTGAATTCTGCGAAGATGTCTTGAGAAAATCAGGTGTTGTTTTAGTTCCGGGAAATGCGTTCGGAAACTGCGGAGAGGGATATTTCAGATTATCTTATGTATGCTCTGATGAACAGTTACAGGAAGTCATCGACAGATTTAAAGAAGACGGTTTCACATTTAACTAAAAAAGACGGGATAAATTCCCGTCTTTTATATAGCATTAATATAATCAATTGAGCGTTTTGAAATTATTTCAGCCTTTAATTTTTTGTTTTTCCTTTCTTTTTTAGGAAGTTCAACAGGGTCAACAATTCCCCAATTAGAATTTATCGGCTGGAATTTATCATGATTTTCATCACTTATATATTGGGTCAAAGCTCCAAGCATTGTTATTTTAGGTAATTCAAGCAGCTCTTCATTATTCAACAATCTCGCCATATTAATTCCTGCGAGCATGCCTGTTGCAATCGACTCTGTGTAACCTTCCGTTCCGGTAAGCTGACCCGCAAAGAATAAATTTTTACGTTTTCGAGCCTGCAATGACGCATTCAAGACTTTTGGGGAATTAATAAATGTATTTCTGTGCATTACACCATATCTTACAATATTAACATTTTCTAATCCCGGAATTGACTGCAAAAGCTCTTTCTGGCTTCCCCATTTCAGGTTTGTTTGAAATCCCACAAGATTGAAAAGTGTTTGCGCAGAATTGTCCTGACGAAGCTGAACAACCGCATAATTTTCTTCACCCGTACGCTTATCAACAAGCCCTACAGGCTTCATAGGTCCAAACCTTAGTGTATCAACTCCGCGAGAAGCGAGAACTTCTATAGGAAGACAGCTTTCAAAAAATTTAGCATTTTTTTCAAATTCTTTTAATTCAATTTTCGGAGCATTAATCAAAATATTATAGAATTTTTCATACTGTTCTTTGTTCATAGGACAGTTAATATATGAAGCTTCTCCTTTATCATATCGGCTTGCCCAAAAAGCTTTGTCAAAATCAATACTATCCTTTTCAACAATAGGAGCAATGGCATCAAAAAAATGCAAATGTTCGCTTTCGGTAAAATCTTTTATTGAATTTGCAAGACTTTCCGATGTAAGCGGTCCTGAGGCGAGAATTACATATCCTTCAGGAATTTCCGTAACTTCTTCTTTTATAACATTAATAAGCGGATTATTTTCTATTTTATCCGTAACAGTCTGAGGAAATAATTCTCTATCGATTGCAAGTGCATTACCCGCAGGTACCGAACATCCCCATGCGATTTTTATCAATTCACCGCCCAAAAGTTCCATTTCTTTTTTCAAAAGTCCTGACGCATTTGAACAATCAGAAGCACCTAAACTGTTTGAACATACAAATTCTGCAAACTTATCCGTCTTATGTGCACCCGTAGCTTTTTTCGGGCGCATTTCATACAAATTAACTTTTATTCCTCTTTTTGCAAGCTGTAAAGCCGCCTCAGAGCCTGCAAGCCCTGCTCCAATAACATTAACAATTTCCATACAACAAGTTTAGCAGTTCAACAAAACGCTGTCAATGTAAACTTTTGTAAACTTATTATTACAAACGTAGTAAATAACTTGCAAAATTATTTTGTATTAAGTATAATAAGTACACTTAATACATTTATTCCCTTAAACTTTCTTAAAGAAAGTATAAAAAAAGGCAATAAGTGTGTGAAAAACTTTTTTAAAATATATGTGTAGTTATGAAAATTTAAAGTAGGGAAATGTCAGTAAAAGCCGTAAACCAATCCTTAGCGGGAACAAAACACAATAGTCTAAACAATAATAAACATAATCAACAATCTTTCACAGGGAGTTTCAATCCGATTGTACCTGTAATGGATGCTATTGAAAGAGGCGGATTTGCTGCTTCATTTATTGCTCAAGACGGTATTGGTATGGTTGCCCCCAGAATTTCAGAGGGCTTGAACCGTAACAGACCAAAAGATGAAAACGGCAAAAAAACAGGGCCTTTGAACTGGGAATTTGCAAGACGTGAAGGTATCAGAGAAATCTTAAGTGGTCCGAGTGCATTCTTAATTCCGCTTGGAATTTTGAGCGTTATTAAAAAGACATCAGGTCCTGCAAACAATGTTCATGTAAACCATATTGAAGCTTTAGGACAAAATTTTGCTGATTATGCCGCAAATAATACTGACAAGCTTGCAAACGGCAAAGAATTCAAACGAGGATTTTACGCTCAAGTATTTGAAAATGCGTTAAAAAATTCTACTGAAAATTTGGATGAAATTGCTCAAAAAGCCCAGAAATTTGCAGATGACCTGGTAGAAGTAGAAACTCTTCGTGCTAATAATAAGAAAAAACAGGCTAAAAATATTTACGGAAAACTTGTTGACGAATACATGGATATCCGTAAAAAACACGCTGCTCCGTCAAGTTCTGAATTAGGTGTTATTATTGACACTAACGGGAACAAATTAAACTCAAATATCAGATGCTTGACTCAAAGTTTAACAGACTATTCAAATGATGCTTTAAAACATGTCCAAAAACACATGAGCAGTAATACTACAGAAAATATAGCCGAATACATCGGCAAATTTAATAAACACAGAGCCGGAACAAGAGTACTATCAAACCTTGGAATGTGGGGGGCTGTTGTAAGTTTCTATACTTTAATACCTAAACTTTACAACATGGGACTTAAACATGACCCGGGTTTAACTGGTCTTGTAAACGACTCTGCTGAAGATAAAAAACAACAGGGCAAAGACGTAGCGTTCACAGGAAATTTTGCAAAAATCGGCGAAACTGCAATGCAAAAAGGAAAAGCCGGAAAACTTTTAGGTAATTTTGAATTCAACGGCGCTTCTATGTCTGTTCCGGCAATGTTAACATTGCTGTTCGGTTTCTGTCTGCCGCCGAGATACTTAAACGCAAAAAGTGATAAAGAACGCAAAGAAATTCTTGTAAGAGATATTTCAAGTTTCGGAGCTATTCTTTTCGGAGCAAAAGCATTATCAAGAGGGTTCTCTAATTTGTTTGCAAAAACATCCGGTTTGGCACTAAACATAAAACCAGCAAACCACAATGGAATATTAAACAAAGTTAAAAATTACTTCTCAGCAGGTGAGGGTATAGATGTTTTAACTTCAGAACAAATTATTTCTAAATACAGCAGAATTGACCAGTATAAAGATGGAATTAACGGCTTCTTTAATTTCATTCAAGAAAACGGCGGAAATATCAAAAAAGTTCTTAAAATGGATAACAAAGTAAAAACAAATACCGAAAGTATCTTGAAAGAATTTAACAACGGCAAATCATTGAACGAATCGACAATTGAAGAAATTCAAGAAGCATTCCAAAAAGCTCGTACACAACCAAATGGTTCAAAACCGCTTGAAAAAATATACGAACGCTTTACTCAAAAAGACAACAAATTTGTTACTATGGCAAAAACATACAACAGTGCATTTGGATTTGCTTCAACATTAGTACTTGTACCGGCATTTATGATATGGCTTGCAAGATATTGTGAAAAGATGACAAAAAATGCAATTGCGAAAGAACAAGCAGCGCAGCAGCAAAATAACTCAGTTCAAAATATTGAAACGCCTAAAATTCAAAACATAATTGCAACAAGCAAACCATCAATGGCAGGATTTTTACATAAATCATAACTACAAAACGAGGTATGATAAATATCAGACCTCGCTGTTTTTTAATATGTAACCTTAAACGGGTAATTTTTGGGAATTTTCCAGCCATGATATTGAATTAATGCAGTACAAAATAAATGATACTGATTATTTTTACAATCCGACTCCAAATGGCTCAATGTTCCGTTCCAGCCAAATTTATATGGTTCAAATCTTTGTCCTGCATGTTTTTTTATTTGTTCGCCATACCCGATTGGAGTATAGTTAAACATAAATTCACAAATACCACGACCCTTCTTACATTTTCCACTCGGGCGAAAAGCCCAATCCGCCAAATCCGTAGCAATATATACCATACTGCCGTCTGCAAAATACATAATAACCTGCCCCCATTGATCCGCTTCCAGTTTTTTAACAGTTTTCATATAGGGTAGAATATATTTTTTAGCCCACTTTTCTTTAGCAACAGTACCTTCAATTGCATTACCGTTTTTATCAGTATCAACATCATAGAGATTATACCAATCTTCACGTGGTCCATAATCAATTTCAGCAAGTGCAATAGCCTGATTCATTGTTGAATAAAATTTTTGCAAACGAGTTTCAACAACTTTATTTCTGTAATTTTGGATTAACGACGGCATAGTCAATGCCGCAACTATTCCGATAATACCTAAGGTTATTAATACCTCTGCCAAGGTAAACGCTGTTCGTTTACGTGAGAAGTGAGAAATGAAAGGTGAAAAGTTCTTTAAGGTTTGCTTCGCAAACGGTAATAAGCCTATCTTCTTAACTTCATAGCTTCCAAGATACTTTCTTATTGCACCGCTTAAAATGTTACAAGACCCAATATGGCGGGTCAAGCGGTACGCATGGCTTAGAGTGCCCCCCCCCCGACAACATGACTTAATAACTTTTTCATCTTTTTAGCTCCTTTCAGCTTTATTATATACAATACAAAATAAGTTTTTCCAAAACATAGGTGGCTACTTGCGTAGCACTAGGGATAGAAATCCCTACCTACAAATTTTTTGTGCGAAGCACAGATTTTATCTTGACTTCTTGACATCTGCTCTTCTGTACTTCTTTATTTATTGTAAACTATTTTTTGAAAATTTCAAGACATAAAGACGGGTAAAAACCCGTCTTTATTCTTCAATCAAAGCATTAATATCAGCAACCATTGCGTCAGGGTCAAATCCGTGAACTTTAGCACCAGCTTCCAAATTTTCAAAATGAGCTGCTGCACATCCGATGCAACCCAATCCGTATTTTTGGAATACCGCAACGCTTTCAGGACAAGTTTGAACAATTTCCATAATATTCATATCCTTAGTAATCTTAGCCATAATATACCTCCTTTTGACTTAATTCATTTTATCCTTAAATATATTATACACTAAAAAAAGAAGGATGTGTATTATGGAATTTATCAAAAGTCTATTTAAAGGAGATGAAAAAATCATCGGCTTATGCGGTTTCAAAAAGAAAGCGCCAAAAATCTACTCGTTTTCACCAAAAATTAATACCGTAGAGCTGTTCTACGGCACTAATACAAAAAACAATTTTCTTTTAAGCTAAGCAATATAAATTTTTGCCTTTTACATCATTCCTTGTTTCAGGACGATTAGGATTAGCATTTTCAAAGTTAAAAGTATTTTTTACAAAATTGCTGTCAGTTTTGGTTACCTGATATTGATTTGCTGTACTCACAGCAGGATTTATTCCAAAAAGTTTTCCAATCGGCATAATTTTACCCCATAATTTCCCTGTAATTATATAAAGAAAATTATTGCGTAAAAATTGCCAAAAACCTTAGTAAACATTAAGTAATATTAAGCAAGCAAATCTAAATTTCTCGCCTGAATATCATTTCCGGTAACTTTCGGATGATTTAAATTAAAAATATTATTTTCTTGAGCAGTAAAAAGTCCGCTGTCAAATTTGTTTGCTTCTTGCTGCCCGCGATTTTCAAACAGATTAACAGGCTGAACCCTAAAAATATTTTGCCGTTGAATTGCATCAATAGTATTCATATATAAAAGAAAACCTGAAACTTTTGAAAATTTCAGGTTTAAAAAATTTCTTTACAATCTTAAACTATTGATCACTTTCGTGATGTTCGTTGTCTTTCATTAATTTTTCAAAGTCAGACGGCTTAATACTTTGAACGAATTTTTTAAATTCTTGAGCTTCTTCTTCATCTTTAGCAGAATCAGTTGAAACAGACCCGTTCGAAATAACATTTGCAGTAACAAAAATAGGTGCATCAACTCTAATTGCAACCGCAATAGCATCTGACGGACGCGAATCGATTTCAACAGTTTTTCCGTCATTATCAGTTAAAAATAAAGTTGCATAATAAGTATCTTTTTCAACATCGTTAATTTCAATTTTATCAAGCTTATAACCTGTTTTTTCAATCAAATTAATGATTAAGTCATGCGTCATCGGTCTTGTAACCGAAAGATTTTCAATTTTTCTTATAATAGCGCTTGCCTCAGCAGAACCAATCCAAATTGGCAAAGCTTTTCTGTTTTCTTTATCATGTAAAACAACAATGGGCGAACCTGTTCTTGTATCAAGGGCAATCCCCATAACTTTCATTTCAATCATAATATAACTTCCTCTCTTAATATTATTATATTCATAAAATAAAAAAAAACTACTTTTCAAAAAAAAATTTTTGTGTTATAGTAAAAAAAGAGATGGAGTAATGGCCGAGTGGCTGAAGGCGGCACCCTGCTAAGGTGTTATGTGGAGCAATCTGCATCTAGGGTTCAAATCCCTATTACTCCGTTTTTATATAGTTTTGAAAAACCGCCCACAGTGGGCGGTTTTTTAGCATATAATTTTTAACAGAAAAATTTTGAGGATAAATTTTTGCCATTTTTTATCAAAAGTTCTCCAAAATTCTCTTTTTAAAATGTTGACAATAAAGACTGAATATTTAAATTTACAAAGATATAAAAACGGAAATATTATTAAGGTATTTTTAAAACTACAGTTTATAATGTTGAATATGAATATAATTTATAAAGTCATAAATATAGTATTTGCCATATATTTCACTTTAATTATTAAATCAATATTTTTAAATGCTGAATATTTTATGATTAATGATACTGAATTTTTTAGAATTTTTACAATAATAACATTGATATGTATGTGGTTACCAATTTTTATAAAATTCAATATTTTTATAAATGCACTATTCATTGGAGTATTTGTCATTTATTTTTTACTTTATATTGCACATCCGTTATTATAATTGTGATTATTTTTTATGATTTGGCAACAAATCCTGCATAAGCTCATAGCATTTGCAGCTAGGGTAATTACGCCCCCTTTCTCGTCCTAATCTATTAGCAACCTGATCTCTTTCAGAAGTTTAAAAATTTTCACCTCTTGACTAATAGCTGCTATCAAGTTGTAAAATAATATCAAAAGGAGAAAATTTTATGGAAGAAACAAGAATTGACTTGAGAATACCTGACGAAAATCGTGATAAAGAAATGAAAAGAGCTGCAGAACTTTGTTTTAAATTTAATAATTCAATGCCCGAAACTGCTGAAAGCAGAAAATTTATCGAAGAATTATTTAACAATAATTTAGATGAAACTACCGAAATACGTCCGCCATTTTTTGCGTTGCTTGGCAACACCATAAAATTAGGTAAACGTATTGTTTTAATGAACGGTTTTAAATGTATGTCATCGGGCGGCTTGACTATCGAAGACGATACACTCATTGCAATTAATTGTACAATATTAACAAATAATCATGATTTTTATGACCGACAGGTTTTAACATGCAAACCTGTACATATTAAGAAAAATGTTTGGATTGGTGCAAATGTAACGATTCTACCGGGAGTTACCATAGGCGAAAACGCAATTGTCGGAGCGTGCTCTGTTGTAACCAAAGATGTACCTGCCAACTCATTAGTTGTAGGAAATCCTGCAAGAGTGATTAAACAATTGGACGCAGAAAAGTTTAAAAACAGTTAAAATTTCGTCAAAATTTGTAATAGCATATTCTACGTGATATACTAAAAAAAAGGAAAGATAGCTGATGAGTAAACTTAGTTTTATAAAAAAAACATTAAAATTACATATAAAAATATGGAAACAATATTTAAAGGCGTTAAAATATCATAAATTTCCTTGTTATGGTATAACCAGACAAAAACGTGACA
>CAJUPC010000033.1 GCA_910588555.1 Candidatus Gastranaerophilales bacterium | reverse complement strand
TTTGTATATTGAAAATTTTGAAAATGGTAATAATTTTTTAAATCAGAAAAATAATTTTGAAAATTATACTGTTGAAGTCTTACAAAAAGCATTAAATTTCCAAAAGAAAAATGGTAAAAGTCTTGATTACAATGTTAGATATGTTTTGAACGGGGATAATTATAAACATATGAAGGTTCTATCGTATGCTGGAGACATCGAAGTTATTAAGCCGAACAATAATGCGTATACTCCGGAACTTATTGCTGATAATTTAAATCCTATAATGCCAAGTTTTGAAGAATTTAAATCTGTAATAAAACAAATCTCAAAAGGCAAACAGGATGTTGAAAAAGATGTTTTAAAATTTTTAAATAAAACTTTAACTGTTGTATCACCTCAGCAATATGTAAAATATTTTAAAGACATTCACCAAAAATTACTTAAATATCTTGATGAGCAAGGCAGGACAATGGATGATGTTTATTTTGTTGTTCCAACGATAAACAAAAGTTTTACGCCTGCAAATTATGTTTATACTAAGGCAAATAATATTGAAAATCCTAAATATGTGTTTATGGATGAAGATTATTATTTGAAGTGTGATGCTGTTGAGAATTTGCCTGATAATTCTGTTGCTGTAGTTTTAGATGACTGTATCTTAAGCGGTATGTCAATGAAAGATGAAAATTTTCCTTATGTGGAATTAAGCGACTCTTTATCAAAAGATAAAAAAATTATTTTCGCACCGATAGTTTGTCTGAATTTAGGCAAAAATATGATTGAAAATATTGCAAAATCCAAAAACAGGGATGATAAAGTTATTTATGGAAAACTTTTGCCTGATTTTAAGATGAAGTCGAAATATTTAACTTTAGTTCGTGATATTAGTACCGGTGCCAATATAACTACATCTGTAGTTTTTCCTTATATGGGACCTGATTATAACTGTGACGAATTAGTACCTTTGTATGAAAAATTTTTGTTTAACAAACGTGCACAAAAAGTTTGTATAGGTGATATAAACGAGTTTACTTTGGGTTGATTATTTGCCAATACAAAAATGGTCAAAGATATTGTTTAAAATATCATCCGTAATTACTTCGCCTGTTATTTCATCCAAAAATAATAAAGCTGATTTCAAGTCAATTGAGATTAAATCTTGAAGTTCGTAATTTTTTGCCGCGTCAAGTGCCTGGATTAAACTTTCTTTGCATTTTTCAAGACAGTCTTGCTGGCGGTTATTGGTTACAAATTCTGTATCTTCAAGTGAAAAGTTATATGATTCCTGTTTAATTTTGTTTTTAAGTTCGTCTAATCCTTCTTTTGTTTTTGTAGAAAGATAGAAATTTTCAGGCTCGCGAGTTTCAACCAAATCCGCTTTATTTGCAATAACTATGTGTTTTTTGTTTTTGATAAGTTCTAAAATAATTTTGTCTTCGTCATTCAAACCTTTGGAGGCATCATATAAAAACAGAACCAAATCGGCTTCGTCTGCGGATTGTTTGGAAAATTCTATGCCGATTTCTTCGACTTTGCCGACTTCCTCGCTTTCACGAATTCCTGCGGTATCGACAAGCGTAATTGCAACATCCCAGTCGAGAGTTTCTGTCAAAACATCGCGGGTAGTGCCTGCAATATCGGTCACAATTGCGCGTTCTACATTCAATAGCGTGTTGAATAAAGATGATTTTCCGACATTGGGTTTTCCGACAATTGCGATTTTAATCCCTTGACGCATGATGTTTGAGGAGTTTGCGGAGGCTAAAATTGTGTCGATTTTATTTAATGCTTTTTCAAATTCTTGAATTATATAATCGTATTCAGGTTCTGCAACATCTTCGGGAAAATCAATTCCTGCAATGATTTTGGATAGGACGTTAAAAATATCTGTTCTGATTTCTTTAATTTTTTGTCCGAGAACACCTGCAAGGTTTTTTGCAGACTGTTTTGCAAAATCTTTTGTTTTTGCGTGAATTAAATCTGCAACAGCTTCTGCTTGCGAAAGGTCTAATTTTTTGTTTAGAAAAGCGCGTTTTGTGAATTCGCCGCGTTCAGCCATTCTTGCGCCGTTTTTTAAGACGATTTCAAGGATATTTCTGACGACATTAATACCGCCGTGGCAGTGAATTTCAATAACATCTTCGCCCGTATAGCTTTTGGGGTTTTTAAATGGAAGAATAATAACTTCATCAATAATTTTTTCGCCGTCAAGAATTTGACCGTGAGAAATTATACCTGCTTTGAGGTTGTGTTTTGAGTAGATTTTGTCAATAATTTCAAAACTTTTGTCGCCTGAAATTCTGATTACGCCGACTCCGCCCGTGCCAATTGGAGTTGCAATTGCAGCTATTGTGTCAAATTCCTGTAAGATGTTCATAGAAATATTATATAATAAACATAAGATGATTGTAATTATGAAACCTCCCGTAGATAATTTTGGGAGGTTTTCAAATTACAAATTTATTAAATAATTAAAAATTAAATAATAATTAAATTATTGAATGATTATTCCACTACGCACAGAGCAAGCTGGTTAGAGCCGTCGCGGGGGCGGATGTTCCATTCCGTGTACCCACCGCCGAAGTCCCTGTTGTACGCGTTGCCGTAGGATTGCTCCTCGTCAGACCAAACGTAGAATTCCATTGGTTTAGGAGCAGGAAGACCTAGCTCAGGGGCTTTTCCGTTGTAGGTTAGGCTATATACGTCATCTTTAGCACCTATACTCGGGTTGCCCTCGTATAATAGGCTTGCAATTTTTCCTAGGTCAGCCATGGTTGCCATTTTGTTAGTTCCACCACATTGTTTAACAGCACCTGCCCAATAGTCTTGTGCCCAGTAACATTTACTTATCCCTAATGATTTAGCATAACTTCCTGATTTATCGTTTGCATTATCGTTAGGGTGTGTCGCATTCTCTCCTGCACATTCCGCATAAGTCATTGGAGTCGGAGTAAACGGAGCGCCAAAACATTTGCCGTTTACTTCAATTGCGCAAGCGCTTCCTAAACCATTAGCGTTAAACGCCACAACATCCTTTCTAAACGTATTCGGTCTGCTGTGTCCGTTGATTTCAAATACCGCTGCCACACATCCAGCAGTCGCGTTACTTTCAGGTTTACCGTTACTTGTTGACCATCCATAAGTTTTCATCGGGTCTAACGCTTCACATTTTTTGTTGTAACTTAAAATCATCGGCGTTCCGTCAGCCGTAATAATTCCTACATTATTACTTGAATAATCGCTATGTTCATTCTTTTCCATTTTAAGATTTTTACCGGTTTTGGTATCAGCAATATTCCATTCTGTTCCATCTTCAAGTTTAACGGTATCAGTAGGCCAGCAAGCTCTTAAATGATTAGCATCACAACGCTTAGCAATCTTGAAATACTTTTGTAATTCATCCACAAACGCATCGGTACTGGAATATGGTCCGATAAGTCCAAGAGATTTCATGTGGTCAGTTGCTTTAGTAAACTTATACTTTGTACTCCTAATTTTTTCTGCGTTAACCCTGTCGTTAATATTGGTCATTAAACTAGGCATAACAACAGCTGCAACCACACCAATGATTGCTAAAGTGATTAAAAGCTCCGCTAAAGTAAATGCCCTAAAAAATCCTAAGCCAAGAGCTTCGGGGGGGGGGGGGCAATCACAGCACTATGCTTAAATCTTGACATATAAATACCTCCGTTTTTCTATTAACTCATTATTTACTATTATTCGTTTTTTGTCAAGTGTGTCTGTCAACCCTATAATATATTTTCCAAACCGTATGTAAAATCGTTTTTGTCAGACACATGTTTTACGGCAAGCATAATGCCGTCCATATAACATTTTCTGTCCATTGAATCATGGCGGATTTTGAAAATTTGTCCCGAAGAGCCGAAAATAACTTCCTGTGAAGCGATATAACCCGGCATTCTCACAGAATGAATTTGAATATCAGAGTATGATGTGCCGCCTCTTGAACCTTTAATTGTTTCAGTTTCTGCGCAATTTCCTTTTTTGAAAGTTTCTTTTGCTTCTGACATCATTAATGCCGTTTTAATAGCCGTGCCTGACGGAGCGTCTTTCTTCTGATTGTGGTGAAGCTCAATGATTTCCGCATTATCAAAATATTTTGCCGCCTGTTGTGCAAACATCATCATCAAAACTGCACCTGTTGAAAAATTCGGTGCAATCAAGCAGCCTGTATTTTTTTCTTCGGAAAGTCTTTTCAATTCCGCAATCTGTTCATCTGTCAAACCAGTTGTACCGATTACGATTTTTATTCCGTTATTCAAGCAGTATAATGCGTTTTCATAAATTGATTTGGGCTGTGTAAAGTCAATTAATACATCAATATCTTCAACTCTGTGAGCTTCTTCAATAGTGTGATACATGCTGTCTGACGCAATATCAATTTTTGCCGTAAGTTCTGTTTCTGCACAATCGATAACTGCCTGACAAACTTCTTGTCCCATTTTTCCTAATGCTCCGCATACTGCTGTTTTAATCATAATTTTTTCTCTCCTTATTATTTTTATGATAACATAAAAAAGTAAATTTTATAAGGAGAGAAGATTATGGCAGATGCAAAAATTTTGGCTTCTATCGAAAGAAGCGACACAGAACAATTACAAATTTCAGTAAGCGAATACAAAGGCAGAAGTTATTTGAATATGAGAATATTCTACACAACAGATGAAGGCGCAACATGGCTTCCGACTAAAAAAGGTGTTACTTTTTCACCTGACCAATTAGACTTGTTGGAAGAAGCTATTCAAGAAGCTAAAAAAGAGTTTATGGAAGCAGAGTAATGAAGTATGCTCTTGCTCTTGTTAATATCAAAGGTCTCGGGGTTAAGACATTCAGTTACTTAATCCCCGATGAAATGAAAGATAAAATCCAAATCGGACAGGCTATTCTTGTGCCGTTTGGAAGGCAGGGGCTTGTTAATGCTTTTTGTGCGGGGTTTTCGGATTATTTGCCGGGGGATTTTAAGGTTAAAAAAATCAGTAAAATCCTTGATGAAACTCCGCTTTTTTCAATTGAATATTTAAAGCTGTTGGAGTGGGTCGCTAATTATTATTGCTGTGATTTGGTAACAGTACTAAATGCCGCAATTCCTATGAAACTTATTGAAAAAGCCTCAAAAACCGAACAGCTTGTCGAATTTGCTTCATTTGAAGGTGCGTCAAAACGTCAGGTTGAAGTTCTTGAACTGTTGAAAAAGTCCGGAAAAATGCCTTTGATTTTGTTTGAAAAATATGCAAAAACTACGCGTGCAACAATAAAAAAACTTGAACAGCTTGGCTGTGTAAAATTAATGCAGGAAGAGTTATATAGAAACCCGCTTGATATTTTGCAGATTACGAAACGAGAAGCGTTGTTTGAACTTTCGGGGGAACAAAAGTCAGTTTATGAGGGCATAAAAAAACATCTCAAAGATGCCCGTCAGATTTTATTACATGGTGTTACTGCGTCAGGAAAAACCGAAGTTTATTTTAAACTTATTGACGACACAATTAAGGCCGGCAAAAATGTTTTATTCCTTGCTCCTGAAATAGCATTGGCGTCTCAATTAACCAAAAGGCTTGCGAAAAAATTTGGCACAGAAGATGTAGCAATCTGGCATAGCAGTATATCAGACGGGGAACGCTATGATGTGTGGCAAAAGTTATATAAAAATGAGATTAAAATTCTTGCCGGAGCACGCTCGGCAGTGTTTGCGCCTTTGCAGAATATAGGCTTAATTATTATTGACGAAGAGCACGAAAGTGCATACAAACAAACAACCCCGGCACCCCGTTATGATGCAAAAACAGTTGCCAAAAAACTGTCAGAATTTCATAATTGCCCGCTGCTTTTAGGTTCTGCAACACCTGATATTTCAACGTATTACAGGGCTTTAAATGAGGGAAATCTTTTTGAGCTTAAACATCGGTATAACAATGCAAAAGTTCCGCCCGTTTCTGTTATAAATATGCAGGAATACGGTCGTGCTGCTTATAAAAATATTATTTCTATACCGCTGCAAAATGAGATTAAAGAAACGCTTGAAAAAGGTCAGCAGGTTATATTGCTTATTAACCGCAGAGGATTTTCGACTTTTACTCAGTGTCAGGCATGCGGACATGTTGTAGAATGTCCAAATTGCGCTATACCTATGATTTGGCACGCTAAAGACCAGCAGTTAAAATGCCATTACTGTAATCATGTTGAATATTTTCCCGATTTTTGTCCCGAATGCGGCTCTGACGCTTTGAAAAACAGCGGAACAGGAACGCAAAAAATTGAACAATATATTATGGATTTATTCCCCGATAATAATATTGAACGTATAGACAGCGATATTTTGACGCGAAAAGGCGAACACATAAGACTTTTGGAAAAATTTCAGCGCAAAGAAATTGACATATTAGTCGGAACGCAAATGATTGCAAAAGGTTTGGACAATCCTAATGTCACGCTTGTCGGGGTAATTTCTGCTGATGCAAGTTTTAATCTTCCTGATTTCAGAGCTTCCGAACGCGGTTTTCAACTTCTTACACAGGTTGCAGGACGCGCAGGACGCGGCGAATTTGCGGGAAAAGTTTTATTCCAAACTTACAATCCAGATTTTTATGCACTTGCAAGTGCGAGAGCTCAAAATTATTTGGAATTTTACGAAACAGAAATTGCAGCGCGTGAGGAATTTGATTATCCTCCTTTCAGTCAGGTTATAAGACTTGTTTTAAGCTCATTAAACAACTTCCGTGCTGAAAAATCAGCACAGGAAATTGCATTGAGACTTTGTACAATGATTGAAAAATTTGGAGTTTCCGAGCGCTTGGAAGTTCTCGGACCGACTCCCTGTGTAATTGAAAGGATTAATAGTCAATACCGCTTCCAAATTTTAATTAAAAATAAATTAAATGAAAAAGGTCATCAATTTATTTCAAGCTTTTTAAACAAAATAACTTTGCCCAAAGATATCAAAATGGTTGTTGATGTTGATCCGCTGGATATCTTATAATTTATGAGGATAATCAGATTTAAATACCCAATTGTCAAATTCTAAAAGTTTTGCACAGTAATTTCTAGAATATTTGCATAGTCTTATAAGATTTTTTCTGTCAGTTATGTCTGCAGTAACTTTTTCTTCACCTTCAGGAATATTGTTATTTACAAGATGTATTTCCGAAGGCCAGTAAAATGTCATAAATTTTCCGCTGCGTGTATCCAATAAAAAGTAGTGCTTGTCTATACCTGCAATATTCGGACGCTGATTGCAGTTTAAATCAAATTCTATATCCAACACTCCGCTTCTGTGTATATGCATGCAGGAACCATCTGCAAAATATACATAAAAAAATGATGTTGTTTTTTCTGTTTTTACTACATTATTAAAATTAGGTGCAAAATATTTCTGCCAAAACTCATCTACTCCCTCAACGCGCTGCGTTGGGTAAACCCAATCTTTTCCGTCAGTATTATTTTGAGCATTATATAACCGAATGGCTTGCTGCATTCCGCTATAGAATTTTTTAAGTTTGACAGATTATATTTGTCTTTTGTAATTTGCAATTAATGACGGCATTGTTAATGCAGCAACGATACCAATAATTCCTAAAGTTATTAAAACCTCAGCCAATGTGAACGCAGTTCTTTTCGACTGTTCGGCAGGGTGAAAAACTTCTGCTAATGTGAAACCGAATTTTAATTTGCTCATAATACCTCCATGTTAATAAATGTTACTATTGTATACAACTATACATGTAATTATAACATGTTTAAATGTAATTATCAACCCTTTAAATATATATTGGTAAAATATATTTATGATTAAAAACAGGTTATCAATAATTTTGGGCGAGCAGAGAATGAGAGTTTCGGAACTTTCAAAGCTTACAGGTATAAGCCAAAATGCACTTAATAAAATTTATCACAACAAAACAAAAGGTGTTGATTTTGATACCTTGAATAAGTTGTGTAATATTCTAAGATGCAACTCTCAAGAACTTTTTGAGTTTACTCCCGATTAAAAATTATTGTAAATATTGTATGCCAAATTTTTAACTACCATAAACAAAAGTTTGAAATATACTTTTATACCATATTGCTTGTATAAGTTTTTATGGAATTTTATTATATTTAATCTTATTTTTATATAATTCAGTGGTCTGTGAGATATTTTAGTGCGTTCGTTTTCAGATTTTCTATAGTAAAACAAAGTTTCAGGAAGTTTGTAAATTTCTGCACCGCTTTCAATAATAGAAAGCCATAATTCCCAATCTTCACATCCTGTTTCCATTTCAGGTTTATAACCGCCTATTTGATTAAATGTTTCTTTTCTGAACATTGCAGAAGGGAAAATTCTGTTTTGAACAAGCATATTTTCAGTAGTTGCAGGTTTTAAATCCCATTTTTTCTGAATGCTTCCGAAAAATTCAGCATTACAATACACAAGACCTGTATTTTTATTGTTATCCAGAACTTGTACTGCTTTTTCAATATATTCGGTGCCGATTTTGTCATCAGCATCTAGCGGAAGAATATAATCGCCTGTTGAGTTTGCAATACCAAGATTTCTTGTTTTGCAAACTCCCGAATTTTGTATTGTTATAAACTTAATATCAGGGTATTCATTTTCAAGGTTATCAATAATTTCTTTTGTGTTATCTGTAGAACCGTCATTTACGACAATTATTTCAATATTATCATAAGTAGAGTTTTTAACAGAATTTATTGCCTCTTGAAGGTATTGTCCCTGATTATAACATGGGATAATGACCGAAACTTTTTGCATATAATTACTCTGATTTTTGTGCTAACGAGTTTATTAAATCAATATAAATATGACGTTTCATTATTGCGAATTTATATGATTTATTGTCTTTTGTTTTTATTGTGAAAGCTACCGGGAAAAACAAACCCACAAAAGATTTTTCTACAGATAAAATTTCAGAATAAGGAATGCTTACTTCTTTATCAGCGGATTTCAAAAATGTTCCCTTGAATAATATGCGTTTATTTGTAAATGCAAATTCGCCTGAATTTTGTGATTCTTGCCACAAAAGTTCTTTTACCCAGTAGTCTCCTTTTGCCATTTGAATTATTTCTTCGCCGTCAATTAGGTTGAATAAATCGGGATGACTGCCTTTATTTTTGAACAGTAAATAAGCTATTAGACCTAAAATTAAAAAACCTGTTAATTTTCCGAAAAACTCTATCATACCTTAATTCCTTTCTGTAAAAATACGGAGAGGGTGGGATTTGAACCCACGGTACATTGCTGTACACAGACTTTCGAGATCCGCACCTTAAGCCACTCGGACACCTCTCCTCTACTTTATAATATCATTATGCTTAAAACATTTGGAGCCGTCAACATAATCTTTTACGATATTGCCGTTGCCGATTAATTTATATTTATAGATTGTTAATCCCTCTAACCCTACAGGACCGCGTGCGTGGGTTTTGTTAGTGGAAATCCCTACTTCTGCGCCAAAGCCGTAACGGAAACCGTCAGCAAATCGAGTGGAAGCATTGAAATATACTCCTGCAGAATCTACTTTGTTCATAAATTTTTCTGCGTTTTCAATATCTTTTGTAATTATGCTGTCAGTGTGGCCTGAACCGTAAGTGTTTATGTGTTCAATAGCTTCGTCAACATTTTTTACCGTTTTAAATGATAAAATTTTGTCACCATATTCATGCGACCAGCTTTCGGGATTGTCTATAAGCTGAATTTCAGAAAGCTGCAAAGCAGCTAAAAGATTCTCTTTTGCAGGGAATTTTTCATGTATTAAAAGTGTTTCGACGGAATTGCAAGCACTCGGATATTGAGTTTTAGCGTCTGTGACAACTTTTATTGCCATATCCAAATCAGCATTTTCGTCGATAAATATGTGGCAAATTCCGTCAGCGTGCCCGAGGACGGGAATTTTTGTGTTTTCTTTGATGAATTTTACAAGGCTGTTGCCACCGCGCGGGATTATAAGATTTATATATTTGTCGCATTTTAACATTTCTGCAACATCATCGCGGGTAAATACTTGCTGTATAACATTTTTAGGAAATCCCTCAATTTCTTCAAGTGCAGAATTTATAACAGAAAGAATTTTTTTGTTTGTATTGATTGATTCTTTTCCGCCCTTTAATATGACTGCATTTGCTGATTTAATTGCAAGTGATGAGATTTGAGCTATTACATCGGGACGGGCTTCAAAAATTATCCCCAAAACTCCGATAGGACAAGATACTTTATATAAAGTTAAATCAGTATCAAGTTCTCTTACAAGCAATTTTTTATTAACAGGGTCATCAAGTTTTGCGATATCTCTTATACCTTGAACCATATCGCGCATTTTGTTTTCGTCAAGTTTAAGTCTGTTAAAAGTGGATTTTGTTATTTCACCTGATTGAACAAGGCTTTCTGCAGATGCCAAATCTTGTTTATTTGCCGAAAAAATTTCAGTCGCATTAAGTTCTATTTTTTCTGCGATTTTCAATAAAGCCTTATTTTTTAATTCTGTAGAAAGGTCTGCTATTTTTAATGAAGCTTCTTTAGCATCTTTTGCAATTTGTATAAAATCCATTTTATCTCCCTAACCCTCTCAAAATGAGGGGGAATTTTTATAATAATGTTATGTTATCACGCGTAATAATTGCGTCATAGTTTTTGAACCCGAGAATTTCCATAATATTATCTGAATGACATCCGATAACTTTTTGACAGGATTCGGAGTTATAATTTACAATCCCACGTGCAATTTCATTATGCTGTTCGTCAAGAATTGAGATTACATCACCTTTTTTAAACTCGTTGATGACTTCGCAAACTCCAATCGGGAGCAAACTTTTTTGAGCCAGAAGTGCTTTTTTAGCACCTTGGTTAACTACTATTTTGCCAATGATATTTGTTGCATAACCAATCCAGCGCTTTTTATCTGAAAGTCCCTCATTCTGCGGCAAGAACATTGTTCCAAGTTCTTCTTCTTCAAAAATCTTTTTGATTACATAAGGTATTTTTCCGTTAGCAATCAAAACTTTTCCTCCGAAACGGGTTACCATTCTTGCTGCTTCAAGTTTTGTCCTCATTCCGCCTCTTCCGCCAGATGAAGCGTCTGTTCCCAGTGCAAGAACGGCGTCTGTTACTTCGTCAACTTTCCTAATAATTTTTGCATTCGGGTTGACTTTCGGGTTTTCATCATATAAGCCTTCAATATCTGAAAGAATTACAAGTAAATCCGCGTCAAGTTCCGACGCAACAAGTGCTGAGAGCTTGTCGTTATCCGAAAAACAAACTTGCATGTGCTCATACTGCGGATCAACTTCGACAGTCGAAACAGTGTCATTCTGGTTAATAATAGGGACAACTCCAAGTTCCAAAAGCTTATTAAGTGTTGTTCTCAAACTCAAATAGCGTTTTCTGAGCGAGAAATCATCCTCAGTTAAAAGAATTTGTGATGATACAAGTCCGTATGTGTCAAATCCGTTTTCGTATATTGACATTAATTTTCCCTGTCCGATTGCAGCACAGGCTTGTTTTAAAGCAACACCTTCCGTACTTTCAAGACCAAGACGTTTTTTACCGAGTCCTACAGCACCTGATGTTACAACAATAATTTCTTTTCCCTGGCGTGCAAGTCGTGATAAATCTTCAATAAATGAGTAAACACGCGGCAAAGAAACATAACCATCGTCGCCTCTTAATACATTTGTACCGAACTTGAAAACTATACGTTTTGCATTAATAAATTCTTTTCTATCCATATTCTGATTATATAATAAAAACTAAATTTGTTGCACTTGAAAAATTTAAAAAATTGTTTATAATAAACATGTACATACAAATAAAAGGAGTTGAAGTATGACACAATTGAGATATGAAAATAGCTTCGGGGGGGGGGCACTCAGCGCTTAACTCCTTGGTTTAGAGCTTTTACATTGGCCGAAATCTTAATAACCCTCGGCATCATCGGTGTGGTTGCGTCCCTGACTATGCCGTCACTTATTCAACATCATAAAAAAGCAGAAGCAACAACAAGATTGAAAAAGTTTTACAGTGCTATGTCGCAGGCAATTTTACTTTCAGAAATTGATAACGGACCTGCGCTTGATTGGCAATATCCCTCTTATACTGACAGCAATGGTGAAGACATTTCTGCCGAAGATAATAAAAATTTTTCATTAGCTTATTTTAATAAATATTTGGCAAAATATCTTAAATATATGAATGTTGATGAAAATTCAAGCTATACCGAGTCTGATAATATTGCAAGATATATAAAAGTAACACTTGCAGATTCGTCTTATTTTTATATGAAAGTCGGTGCTTGTATGGATTTACGCTTTGATGTAAACGGTGACAAGTCTCCAAATAAGGACGGTAGAGACATTTATACTTTTATAATTTGTTCAGGAGGTAGTAATGCCGATTATCATTGTGCGGGAAAACCATTCTGTCCGTATGGTTACGGGGTATTTTATAATGACAGAACGGCTGCAAAAAATAATTGTGCTGAGGGGGCAGGCGACACTTGCGCAAATCTGTTATTGATTGACAACTGGGAATTTAAAGACGATTACCCGTTCAAATTATAATGAAATCTTTGAAAACATTTCTTCAAACTCGGGAAAAGATATATCAACCCATTCAAAGCCGTTGACTACAACGGGTTTGACAGAAACCAGTCCTGCGACATAAAAACTCATTGCAAGCCTGTGGTCGTGGTGTGTTTCGACTTCACACCCGCCTGGCAGTTTGGTTTTGCCGTTTATAATAAATCCGTCTTGCGTTTCTTCAATATCAGCTCCGATTTTTTGAAGTCCGGTTACAATAGTTTTAATTCTATCTGATTCCTTGTTACGTAAATCTTGAGCATCTTTTATAATTGTTGAGCCATCCGCTTGTGTCGCAAGAACAGCTATTACAGGAAGTTCATCAATAAGACGCGGAATGATTTCGCCCTCAATTGTGCAAGCTTTTAAATCTGAAAAAGAAACGAAAATATCTCCGACATCTTCTCCGGATACAATTTTCTTGTCAAGAATTTCAATATTTCCGCCCATTTTTTTTGCGACATCCAAAATGCCTGTGCGTGTTGGATTAAGCCCTACATTTTTTAAGATTATCTTAGAATTCGGAACAATTAAGCCTGCCGCAATAAAATATGCCGCTGATGATATGTCGCCGCAAATTTCAAAAATTTTAGGCTCAAGTTCTGATTTTTCAATAGTTACTGTAGTATTTTTAGTTGTAATATTTGCTCCCATAAATTTCAACATTCTTTCAGTGTGGTCGCGTGAAATGTAAGGTTCCGTGAAAACGGTTTTGCCGTCACAATTCAATCCTGCAAGAAGAATACAAGATTTGACCTGTGCGGAAGCTAATTTTGAAGTATATTCAATACTGTGCAAATTTTTACCGTTAATTTTTAAAGGCGCTTTCATCTCGTTTGCAATAATCTCTGCGCCCATAAGTGTTAAAGGCTCAATTACGCGTTTCATCGGACGTTTGGAAAGACTTTCATCTCCTATAAGAACAGAATTAAAGTTTTGTCCTGCAAGAATTCCCGTGAAAAATCGCATTGTAGTGCCTGAATTCCCGCAATCCAAAGGGGTTGTGGGCGGTGTAAATTTGCCGTTAGATTTTATAATTAAATCGTTTTTAAATTCTGCTTCTATTCCGAGTTTCTGGCATATTTTGAGTGAAGACACAGGGTCTTGACCTTTTGAAAAATTTTTAATTATGGATTTACCTTTGGCAAGAGAAGAAAAAATTACTGCCCTGTGAGAAATTGATTTGTCGGAAGGAATAATAATTTCGCCTTGAAGTCCGTTTTTAAGTTTTTCAACAATTTTTTGCATGGAAAAATATTAACATAAAATAAATGTTTATGATAGAATTAAAGAAAAAATAGAGGGGTGTCCGAGCGGTTTAAGGTGCAATCTTGGAAAGGTTGTGTGGGAGTAATTCCACCGTGGGTTCGAATCCCATCCCCTCTGTATAAATGGCAGGAACTATTTGGTTTTCCTGCTATTTATTTTTTTTTGTGTTCGTAATGAAAAAGATTAGTGGAATTCGACAATAATACCAAAATTCTTTGTTCAAAATTATCAAACTAAGTGTTCTTTTATACCCACAGTCATTAATATTTTCTGTATTAGTTATATATTTTAAAATATAAGTTATATATTTGTTGAATTTATAAGTCAATAAATATATACTTATAAATAATGAATAGAAAGGAATTACTCAAAAAATTAGGCATAAATGTCAAAATCGTTCGTATAAAAAAAGAATTGACACAGGAAAAACTGGCAGAAAAAATGGGTGTATCGCAAAATTATATTGCAAGCATTGAATGCGGAAAGGCAAATATGTCTATAGCAAAAATTTTAGAACTTGCTGATTATTTGGAAGTTGATATCAGTATGCTTCTATTATTTAAAGAGTAAACTTACTATTATTAGAATATATAACAGAATAGGAGTAAATATGAAAATTATACCAATATTTTTTACATTTGACAATAACTATGTAATGCCTGCTGCGGTCGCATTTTATTCTTTGCTGAATAAAGCCCGTAAAAATATTGCTTACAGAATGTATGTTCTGCATTCTGATATTACACAAGAAAATCAAAAATTACTATCAGACATTACCGGCAGATTTCCTGACTCTACACTTGAATTTATTGACACAAAAGGGTTTTTAAAAGATGAATGGCAGAATGGGAATTTTGACGGGCATAATAAAAGAAATCAATTTACGCGCGATGCTATTGTAAGATGTTTTGCAGCCAAATTCTTCCCTCAGTATGACAAAATTGTTTATTCTGATGTAGACATTGTTATTCAAGACGATATTTCGGAATTGTTAGACGTTGATTTGGAAGATAAATATTTTGCGGGTGTAAAAAATCCGTTTAGTAAATGGCTTCCGGGTGAATTATCACATTTAAAACCTGAGCATTATGAAATGTTAAAATCTTCATACATCGCAGGCGGTATTTGGGTTATGAATTTGAAAAAAATCAGAGAAGATAATTTGGAACAAAGAATGCTTGAAATTATTAACGATGAGACTATTATAAAACGCTGGCCTGATCAGGATATTATGAATATTGCCTGTGAAAATAAGGTTGGATTTTTACCGTTGAATTATATTTCTTATCCTTATCTGCTTGAAGTTTTGCAGAAACAAGATTTTGTAAGTGATTATTCAAGAGAGGAATTATTTAATTCAATAATCAGTCCAAAAATTATACATTATGCGGCAGTAAAACCTTGGAATAACTGTAGTATTGATTATGCAATAAACTGGTGGACAATTTTCAAATATTTAAATCTGCCTTTTGTTACAAAGGTTAAATTCGTTGGTAAAAATATTTTACAAGAAAGAAGTAAAAAATATAAAAAATTATATAAATTGTTTTTAGGTTTGTTTATTTTTGCTTTGATTACAGAATTGATTATAATTTTAATTAAAATTTAAATAAAAATATTTATGTCAAAATCATTTATGCGTTCGTGAAAGCGATAAATGTTTTAGCTGTATAGAATAACTCTATGCAGAATACAGATAATAAAAAATTAATACTTAAATCATTAGCAAAACATACTAAAGAGCTGAGAGGTGAACAGAGCCAGTTTATGCTGTGCAGTGAAAATGATATTTCCTGTTCAATAATCAGCACAATAGAACGTGCTAAAAAAGATCCTCAATTGACTACAATTTTTAAAATTGCAGAAGCATTTGATATGAAAGCATGGCAATTTGTAAAAATGATTGAAGAGGAGTTGCCTAAAGATTTTTCAATGATTGAGAAATAATCTTTTAGACAGATTTTAATATAAAAGTACATAAATTTTATGTGCTGTAATTTTGTTGTGCCGATATAGCTCAGCTGGCAGAGCAGCTCATTCGTAATGAGCAGGTCATCAGTTCAAGCCTGATTATCGGCTTTCTATCTTGATTTAAATATTTCTTCAACTTCTAACACTTTTTCACTGCAATAACCGTGCTCGCGAGCTTTGAGCAAGCCTAACATATCGGCTTTTAAGTCTTCCATGCAATCGATAAATATATCTTTTGCATCCATATGTAGTTCAAAAACTTTGTGTCGGTAATCTTTTATTTCTTTTCCAATGCTGAATAATGCTGCCCATAAAGTCTGAATAATACCAAGTTCAGCAGATTCACAATTTGCTTTGGCATGATAATACTTATCAAGGTGTGCTTTTTCTTGTTCCATAGCATGTTTATTTTGTAGAAAAATGTTGTATACATCAGTTGCTGACTTGCTGAATTTTAACATTTCTTGAACTTTGTCTTCAAGTGCGCTATCATCACTGACATTTATTGCAAACCCTGTAATAGCAATACAATTTTCACTGCAAGGTTCCATGTTTTCTATTTCATTCTGTAAAGCATAGACTTGTAATTTGGCGTCTTGCAATTCTTGATAATCAGCTTCAATTTCCGATGATGTATTTTCTATTTCAGTTATTAAAGGTGTTATTTCAATTTCTAATTCGTTAGACAATTCCATAATCGTATTAATTTGTTCATAGCAGTCGCAAGGTTCTTTGTCAGTGTTAGTTTGTGCATTCTCAACGATTTCTACATAACATTTGCAATTAGGGTGCGGACGTTCTGGAACTTCATCCTCAAAGTTATATTCTGTTCCGTTTAAATCCAAACATTTTTGACATGTGTGGGGTGTGTTTTCGGAATGCCATACATATTTTGTATTGCTAATTCCACCTTTTAAAATAGTATTTGAAATATCTTGTTTTTCAGCATCTCCATTAATATTGTTTTGAGATAACGCATTGAAACGATATAAAGCTTTTCCGATAGACTCTAATGTGGAATATTTGTTTAATAACTTATTCTTATCTTTTTCACTGAATACCGGGTTTGAATAGTTTTTTAAGATATTATTCTGTGCTTTTGATAAATTATCCAAAGTGTTATCTATTTCTTTGATATTTGCTAAAGATTTTAAAATTATATTTTTTAAATTTGTCATAAATATGCCCTCTTATACTGTAAACATTCTCAGTATAAAAGTTTTTTATACAGGCCGCAAGTCCACGAAAACGCATATATATAATTGTTGGTTTGTAAGACAGAATTAGATGTGAAATTTACTAAACCTATACTATTTAATTTTTCTTGAATTTTTGATAATAAATTTTATTAAAATTGCTAAATATGATAAAGGAATATATGAGTATAAATAAGTATAAGCACTGCTGTTTAAGATGGTTTTTGCCGTTAATAGAAAGAAAACAGTATTGATTAGAGGAATGAACCACATTATTTTAGAGTCAAATTTTAATCCTGATACTATAAAATAAATCGGGATTATTATCATAAGGAAAATTATCATAATAAATAAACCAAGCTCAGGCGGGCAAAATTTCATCACTAAAAATGGAAGAAAAAATATTAGGCTGAAACTTTGGATGAAATAATTTATTAATTTGGATTTCATATAATGATTTTATCATAAATTTTATGTTTTTAGGTTTTCTAATTTGGTGTTTTTCAGGCATTTGATTTACTTATACACTGTATAAAATTGATAGCGATAATCCTCTGTTAAAAATACGAGAAACTTCCAAAGGTCGTTATATTTAGAACAATTGTGGCAAGCTGGTACAAAGGTAACTTACTATGATTTGGATAGTGAAAAAATATAAATTCTCTGTTGCTTTTTCTCCAACTTGATAAGTTTTTAATTCTATTGTGTTGCTAAATGTGTTGTTTTCATTAAAAAAGTGACTTCTAGAAAATCTCTAAAAGTCACTTTTGATAAATGGTTGCGGGAGCTGGATTTGAACCAACGACCTTCGGGTTATGAGCGATTACCTCGAACCTTTACACCGACGGTATCTTTCACGAACTGCCACGATTTTTAACTTATCATCTCAACATTTTCCAATTCGTCACGAAATGAATTAACAATTTCCAACCTTATGTGCATATGAATGTGTTGTACAATGAACAAATTGTTTTTAACATAGATTTTTATCTATAATTAATATTCAATATTATGCTTACAACAATCAACAAATTTTAAGCCACTACCACAGATACAAGTATCATTTGGTTTTAATTTAAGATTTGCAAAGAAATTAAATAAATTGTTATGTATTAGTCTATTAAGATAAATAAATCGCTCTGATTGACATTCGTCTAAAATAATTTCACCATGTTTATACTTGTTCTTA
>CAJUPC010000032.1 GCA_910588555.1 Candidatus Gastranaerophilales bacterium | reverse complement strand
TATTTTAAATTATGTATGAATAATACACACATCTGTGAATATTATTCATAATTATACAATATTTTTCATAACTTGTCAATGCAAATTATAATTGTTATATGAATATAAAAGATGAAGTTAAGATTATGCTTTTTTCTAAGGGAATGACGCTTACCGAACTTGCAAGGAAAATGACTGAAATCAGCGGTAAAAATTATTCGCAAAGTTTGCTTTCTCATAAATTAGCTGATAATTCTTTGAGATATACAGAAATGAAGATGATTTGCAAGATTTTGGGATATAGAATTTATATTGATATTGACGAAATACAATTGGGGCGGTAAAATTTTTTATTTTATGTTATAATTTCTGCACAAGGAGAAAATTATGACTTTAAGAAACGAACGTGTTAGAAAAGAATTGATGAGAGATATTTCTGATATCTTGAGAAAAGAAATTCGCGGACTTGCAGGTGTTGTGTCTGTTTTGGATGTGGAAGTTTCTCATGATAATTCTTTTGCAAAAGTTATTTACAGTGTTCTGGGTTCACCTGAGCAGGTGGAAAAAACTAAGGAAACTATTGAAAAAAGTACACCGAAAATTCGTTACGAAGTCGGAAAACGCATTCGTTTACGCTTAACTCCCGAATTAAAATTTGTATATACTGATTCTTTGGAAAAAGGTTCAAGAGTAAGCGAACTTATTGATAAGATTTCTCGCGGAGAGCTGTAAAAAGTGAATTTTGGGTTTCTCAATATTTACAAGCCTGTCGGAATGACATCGCATGATGTTGTTGCGGTTTTAAGACGTATTACAAAAATAAAACAAATCGGTCACACAGGAACTCTTGACCCGTTTGCCGAAGGAGTTTTGCCTGTTTGTATCGGAAAAGCTACGCGCTTGATAGAATTTCTTGCAGACGACAAAGAATATCTTGCAACAGTTCAGTTTGGTGCAGCTACAACGACTTATGATATTGAAGGCGAAAAAACTTTTACGTCTGATAAAAAAATTACTGTTGAGGATATTGATTTAACTTCTTTTCAAGGTGAGATTGAACAGCTTCCGCCGATTTATTCTGCAATAAAAGTTAAAGGCAAAAAGCTTTATGAATATGCAAGAAATGGTGAAGATGTTGAAATTCAGCCGAGAAAAGTCATAATTGAGAAAATCGAATTAAAAAGTTTTAATGAACAATCTCAGCAGGCAGAAATTTTGATTAAATGCTCAAAAGGTACATATATCCGCTCAATTGCACATGATTTAGGACAAAATCTGGGTGTCGGAGCGCATTTAGTAAAATTGGTGCGAACGCAGGCTGGAAAATTTAGGGTTGAGAACAGTGTTCAATTAGACGGAATTGATGTCCAAGCAAATCTTATAAACCCAATTGAAATGCTGGATTTACCAAAAGTTGAAGTTGATGAAAATGATTTGGACAAAATAAGTCATGGTATGGCTGTAAAAAATTCCGGTAGTAAAGGTAATGTTATTTTGGTATATAATAACAACGTAGCGGCAGTCGGAGTGGCTGACGGAGATAAGATAAAAAATAAGAAAGTATTTTTATAATGAAAAATTTGAAAAAGATTGTTTTAATATTGACATTATTAGCAGGTTGTACAAGTTTTGCTCAGTGTGATGTTGAATGCACACCGGCTTATGGTTTAACATCAGGTGTTTCAAGATTTTTTAGCGTTGTGACCTGTCAAAATTTTCTTGCTGAAAAAATCGGCGGAGCACTGATAAAAAAAGCAATAAAAAAAGAACTTAACAGCGGGAGTATTAAAGCTAAACTTGATTCATACAGCGTTCGCGACTTGAAAGCAGGAAGATTTAAAACTATTGAAATTACGGGTAAGGATGTTAATGCGCAAGGTGTTTATATATCATCATTTCATTTAAAAACTTTGTGTGATTTTAACTACATAGTAGATAACAAAAAAGGTGATATTATTGTAAAAGAAAATATTCCGATGTCTATGAGTGCAGCAATAAGCGAGGATGATATTAATAAAACAATGAATTCTTCCGATTACAGGCGTTTAATTAGTGATGTAAACAGGCTTGCAGGCGGCTTCTTTGAAGTTAATTCGACCTATGTAAGATTAAAAAATAATAAAATGTATTATGTGATTAAATACAATTTGCCGTTTGTTAGAAAAACAAAAGAAGTTGTTCTTTCTGCCGATTTGTGTGTTGATAACGGCAAAATTGTGCTTGCTAATACAAGTTTTGCAGGAAATAATTCTTCTCTTGATATTAACAAGTTTTCTAAATTATTAAATTACATAAACCCTCTTGATTTTTCAGCAAAAATATTGGAAAATAAAGAAGCAAAAGTCAGCGTTCAAAATGTAAAAATTAAAGATAAACAAATTACAATTGACGGCAGAATGACAGTTCTTAAAGATAAGGAATAATTTATGCGTAAAGACGAAAGAGTTTTTTTAGGTGTAACAGCGGTTATAATGGTTGCAGTATGCTCTATTTTGGGCTTGAGAATGCTTTATCATAATGATGATAATATATCAGGACCAATTATTCCAAATAAGGAAGACCCTAACGGAAATGAAATCGTCCAAAAACCTGAGCCCGTTGAAAAAGTTTATGTAAATATATATTTTATCGGGCAGAACGCTAACAAAGAAGAAGTTTACAAGGCAGTAAATCGAGAATATGATAAAGACGTTGACGGTTCAAAAATTAAATTTGCAATTCAATCTTTAATTGCAGGCCCAAAACAAAATGAAAAATCAAAAGGTGTTTATTCCGAAATCCCTCAGGGCACTCGAATTCTTTCCATTAACGAAAGTGCTGATAAAGTAGTAATTAATTTGAATTCAACATTTGAACAGGGCGGGGGGACAGAAAGTATTTATAAAAGACTTAATCAAATTATCAAGACTGCAAAAATGAATACAGACAAACCTGTATATTTGTATCTTGACGGCAACAAGGCAGAAGTCATAGGCGGTGAAGGTATAATGATTACACAACCGTTAAATGATAAATCATTGGAAGGTTAAATGTCAGAAAAAGATTTGGAATACTATCTGAATTTGGATTGGACCCTAATAGAGGGAGAAGATTTGGATTTTGAAGGAAATCCTTATCACTATATTGAGATACAAGAAATTCCAAGCTTTGTTTTCTGTGCTAAAACCATCGAAAAAGCGCGTGAAAAATATAAAGAGCAATTGAAATGGACATTGCGTATAATGCTTGAAAGCGGCGAACATATTGTCGAACCAGGAGAAGAGGACGACGAGCCTGATTGGGAAAGTTTGTGCCCTTAATTCTTATAAACTTCTGCGTATTTCGGGTTTACGGCAAGCCACTTGAATGCTTGTTCATCGGTTTCAGGTATGTCTATTACAAATGTTCCGCCGTAACGTCCGCGTGAAAATGCCAGATAACCCTCTTTTGCAAGGTTTTGGAATGCTTTACGTATTGTGTTCGGACTCAAATCAAGCTGTTTGGAAAGTTCGATTATCGATGGAAGTTTTTCGCCGATACTGTAATTTTCTGCAATCATTTTTTTGATATGGTTTTGAGTTTTTTCGTAATAATAAAAAGCTGTTTCAGGTGCTGAGGCAAAAATAGATGTTTCTTTGTCGGGAGAAATTGAATTGTCTTCCGGCATTTTTATAACCGTTGTTCCGTAACGTCCGCGACGTGCAAGAAGTATTTTTTCATCAATTAAGGCTTTTAATGCGTCATGAATTGTTTTAATACTTACAGATAATATTTCCGATAATTCAGCATGAGCGGGAATTTTGTCACCGACTTTAAGCTTCTGAGTAATAAATGATTTCAAATCATTTTCAACTTTTTTAACAAGAGTTTCGTTTGTGTTGTTTTCAACTTCAAAATTGAGAGATTTTATAGCAAATCCGTTTTCGCTTTGGGCAATAATATTGCACATCATAAGATTTTCAAGGGCAAGTCTTGTTGTATTGGATGAACATCCGATTGAAACAGATAGACTTCTTGATGACGGCAGTTTATCACCAACACTTAAGTTTTTGTCTTTTATATATTTTTTTATTGCATTTATAGTAATTTCACGCTTGGAAGTAAGTTTTCTAAGTGAGTAATTAGTATTGTTTTTGTCACGAATAATTGTTCCGATACATTGTTTTGATTCAACATATCCTAAATCTTCAATATATCTCAATGAGTTTTGAATTGTACCGATACTTACTCCCAAAAGATATGCTAAATCAGGTTTTGACGGTAACAATGTGTTTGGTTTAATGTTTGTATCGTTATCTATCCGCCCCATAAGCCATTTGGCAATAACAACAGCTTTGGGTTCGGTTATATTTTTTAAATCAGGAAGTTCTTTATTAATTTCGCTGATTTCAATTTGTTTAAGTTTAGATTTTTGCGGAAGAACATATTCCATACACATACCTCATTAATAATACACTATTTATAAAAAAACAGCAAATTATTTTTTGCGAGTATGTTAAGACAAATTTACAATGAGATTTGCATAAAGGTATGTTTATGTTATTTTATTAGTGGTTACACTGGTCTGATAGGTTCGCCCTAGTCCGTGGCAGAATTAAAGCCCCTATTGCTTTTAAGCCGGATGAGACAGTATAGCCCGTAGTACAATAAGTTAAAAACAAAAGGAGAAAAACGATGCCGGTAGCATCTATGATTGAACTTTTAGAAGCAGGTGTACACTTCGGTCACCAAACACAAAGATGGAACCCCAAAATGAAACCGTATATTTACGGTGCAAGAAACGGTATTTATGTATTAGACTTGCGTAAAACAACTGATTTGCTTGATGAAGCTTATGCAGTAGTTAGAGAATTTGCCGCTCGCGGTAAAAATATCTTGTTCGTAGGTACTAAAAAACAGGCAGCTGAAGTAGTTGCAGAGGAAGCTGTAAGATCAGGCGCTTATTACATCAACAGAAGATGGTTAGGCGGTATGATGACTAACTTCGAAACTATCAGAGGCCGTGTTAATAAACTTCGTGAATTGGAAGATTTTATCAATTCAGGTCACGCTGAAAAATTACCTAAAAAAGAAATCGCTAAATTGAACAGAGAATTAGGTAAATTAAGCAAAACTTTAGGCGGTATTAAAGAAATGAGAGGATTACCCGATTTAATCTTCATCGTTGACCAGAAAAAAGAAGATATCGCTATTCAAGAAGCTAACAAACTTAACATCCCTGTTATTTGTTTGGCTGATACTAATGCTGATCCGGACGGAATTAACTACATCATCCCCGGTAACGATGATGCAATCCGTTCTATCAAATTGATTACTTCTAAATTGGCTGACGCTGTTTTGGAAGGTAAACAGTTAAGACAGGCAAACGCTGAAACAAGAAAAATTGAAGCTATTAAAGCTGAAGACGCAGGCGTTACTGTTGAAGAAAAAGTTGAAGAATAATTTATGAAATGCGGAGATTTATTTCTCCGCAATTTCCAAAAAGGAGAGATATAAATGAACATTACAGCTCAAATGGTAAAAGAACTCCGTGATAAAACAGGCGCAGGCATGATGGATGCTAAAAAAGCTCTTGTTGAAACTGACGGTGATATGGAAAAAGCAATGGACGTACTTCGCCAAAAAGGTATGGCTTCTGCTGATAAAAAAATGGGAAGAATTGCTGCTGAAGGTTTGGTAGCAGCTTCTATTCTTGACAATGCAGGTGCTATGGTTGAAGTTAACTGTGAAACAGACTTCGTTGCTAAAAATGAAGAATTTAAAGAATTAACAGCAGGTCTTGCAGAAGTTGTTGCAGCAACAAATCCTGCAGATGTTGACGCTTTGTTAAATTCAACTTGTGAAAAATGCGGAAAAGTTATTTCTGAAGTTATCAAAGAAAAAATCGCTTCTATCGGCGAAAAGATTACTTTCAGAAGATTTGTACGCTATGAAGGTGCTACAGCTTCTTACATTCACAATGGTAAAATCGGTGTATTGGTTCAAGCTGATAAAAAAGATGAAGAATTGTTGAACGATATTTGTTTGCACATCGCATCTTCAGCTCCCGAATTCATCACAAGAGATGAAATTCCTCAATCAGTTATTGACCACGAAACTGAAATTGAAATGGGTAAAGAAGATTTGTTGAAAAAACCTGAACAAATCAGAGCTAAAATTGTTGAAGGCAGAGTAAACAAACTTATGGCAGGTAAAGTTCTTCTTGAACAGCCGTTCATCAAAAATCCTGATATAACAGTAGGACAATTGATTGAAGGTAAATTGACAGTAAAAGCTTTCACAAGATATATGCTTGGTGAAGGTCTTGAAAAACGTCAAGAAAACTTTGCTGACGAAGTAATGAACCAAATCAAAGGCTAGGCTTTGTCTTTAGTACGGTTGGTATTACTTTATAAATAAATAAAAAAGACCGATTTTTTAGTCGGTCTTTTTTTTACTAAGATTGTTCTTCAAGTTCTCGTCTGATATCATCAACTGTCACGTGTAATATCGGAGAGTTTTCATCTTTACGCAGCACAACATTTTTAATTCCTGATTGAACTATAAATCTTTTGCACAAAATGCAAATGAAATTATGTCCCCAAATATACATTGTGGCGTCTTTACATCTGTCTTGACCTGCTTGAATTATTGCATTTTGTTCTGCATGAATTGAACGGCAGGTTTCATATCTTGTACCTGATGCGATTTTATTTTTAATCCTGTAGCACTCTCCGCGTTCATAGCAGGATTCTACTTTTGAGGGGGTGCCGTTATAGCCTGTAGCTTTAATCTTTTTGTCTTCGCCGACAATAACAGCTCCAACCTGAGCTCTTAAACAATTAGAACGGCTGGCACAGGTCTTTGCTAAGTCTAAAAAATAATCTTCCCATGATTTTAATTCCATTTTTATCTCCAAATTATTGTCTGTAGTTTCTTATTCCTGTTGTAATCATTGCGATATTATATTTATCACAAACTTCAATAAGTTTTTGGTCTTTTATAATTCCACCTGGTTGAATAATTAAGCTTATTCTTCCCTGAACAGCAGCGTAGATACAATCTTCCGAAGGCATTACAGAGTCAGAAGCCAAAATAGCGTCTTTTGAGCCGTCGCAGGCATAATTTAAGGCACTTTCAACAGCGGCTAATGAGTTAGTATTCCCTTGACTGATTGCGGTTGTCTTAAAGTCTTTTGTGATAACAACAGAACTTGTTTTCGCATGTTTTACAACTTTCCAGGCAAAAATAGCATCCTCAATTTGTTCAGCTGTTGGTTTTGTTTTTGTTACAACTTTGAATGTGTCTTTTTTAAGTTCACTTTGGTTGCTGTTTTGAACAAGTGTTCCAAATGGTGTTATAATAATTTCTTCGTTTGTTAATTTTCTGTACTCTTTGAGAGGAGTATTCAGTTTTACGAGTTTTATAGCTGAATTGTCTTTGAAAAGTTCGATTGCTTGGGCATCAAAAGCAGGAGCTACAACTACCTCAACAGACATTGAATTCAAATGTTTTGCAACTTCCACATCAACTGTTTGCGAAAAACCTACAACACCGTAGAAAGAGCTGACGGGGTCGCAGTCAAATGCTTTTGTATATGCTTCGTAAATTGTTCTTCCAAGTGCCACTGCGCATGGTTTATTATGTCTTACCATAGCCGTACAATTGACATCATAAAATTCACTTACTACATTAACAGCTTCTGTAATATTAAGAATATTATTGAAAGTAAGTTCCTTATCATTGATGACCTGATATTCAACCATTGTATCGTTTTTATAGATTGCCGCTTTCTGGTGCGGATTTTCTCCGTATGGCAAATCTTTAATTTTTTCCAGATTAAATGATTTAAATTCGCTTTTTTCCATGTCTTTTCCTTTACTGATTTATATTTTATTATATTATATCACCATAATAAAATTTACATATTTTCTTATCAATTTGTAACTATTTATTTTTATATTATAATATTTTTGATATATTGTGTATTAACGGAAAGAGGATATAATGAACAGAAATATTGACGGTGTGGGTAAAAAAATTGTTGAAGCTTTAAAACAACAATCAGATATTGAAATTCAGAATGTTATTGACAATACTCCCGAAGCAGATACTAATAATATGTTTGAAGATAATACAGAAGAAATTGTTTCTGATACATTCAATACAGATGATACTTTTATGGAAGAGGTTCATGAACAAGCATATACGCCTGTTATGACTTTTACAAATCCTGTTCCTCCTGTACAGGAGAAAAATGTTTTTGCGGCTGATTTGGATGACTTTGATGTGCCGACAAATGTTGCAGTTTTAAAACAGTTGATAAATCAATTGCCTGCAGGTGTTTCTAAACAGACAGGTGCTCAAATTATTAAACAAACTATGGAAGCAATGGGAACTTCTATGAAATCTGTTTTGCAAGAAGCTCAACAGGTACAAGAAAATTTGAATAACTCAATAAGAGAATGTCAGGCTTCTGTTATGGAATACAAAAAGCAAATAGGAGTACTAGAAAGACAATCTCAAAAATTACAAAGACAATCATCAGCCATAAATGATATAATAAGTCTTTTTGTTCAAACTAATATATAAATTAAAAAGCCCGAGTTTTTAAACTCGGGCTTTTTATATTTATCTTCCGTAAGAGAATGATTGTTGAATATTTTTATCAAGCATGCCTTGGCAAGATTGATATTCTGCGTCTATCATTTTTAACCTTGTTTGATATTGCTGCATTTGCATATCAAGTTTTTGTTCAAGAACTTTCAGCTTAGCCTGCCGCTGCTGCAGCATTTTTGTCGTGGGGGATTCCGGATCATAATCATTACCAACCTGCATCAAATCGCTTACAGATTGTGACAATCCCATTTTAGCCTGAGTTATCAACTGGATTTTATATTCCAGATCCAACCTTTGCTGTTGGAGATAAAGTAATCTGATTTGTGAGGTAATTAATCCCATTTTGTTTTCCCTTTATCTTGTTTCGTTAAGGTTTTTACCTTTCAGAAACGTGTGCTGATTGTTTTCGGCAATCAACTGTTCCATTTTTTGAAACTGATGGCGGTGATAGTTTAGCCTGTACTGAGCCATTTTTCGTTTCTTATTCATTGTAAGAAATTCTTTTAAACCTTCTACAAATGAAGCTTGCATTGTTTTTATAGGATTTTTCCTTATAAGGAAATTTTTTGAATATATTAAGAAGTCGAGCAATCTTTTTATATTCATTTCTAAAGTATCTCGAAGCATGTTTCTCCTTACACTTTAGACCTACATGTATATTAAAACAAGCAGTTATAATTAATTGCCTTTATCGGGAAATCTTGTTTAACATGTCTTAATATTTCAGTCTAAAACTTTTTCTCTATGTTACGTCTTAATTAATTAAAAACTTTAATAAAAAACAAAAAACTTGTAAATAAATTTTACAAGTTTTGAACAGCTTTACTGTCGCCTTCAATTGACTCTTTGAGCATCTTTTTAACGACATCACCTTGAGTATCAAGCATTTTACATACCGTTTCAATATTGCGCACTTTATTGGAAAGTATAGTATCAGCGTTAGCTGTAACATTTCCCGTTACATTTTGATAAGCGGCAAGAGCAGCAGATGATGTACCCTGCATTAAGTTACCCATAACGATTGAAGGAAGGCCGAATTCACCCAAATAAGGTGCAGCGGCTTGTAAAATACCGCCCCAGCCTGAAATTACGCCTGCAATGGGTAGAACAATGTTTTTCATTGAAAATCCGTAACCGTTTGCAGCACCTAATCCATATGCTGCAGCACTTGCAACGTCAGCAATACCGCCTACTCCTGATGCATAACCGGTTGCACAGCCTTTTTCACTGCCCCATCCGTTTACAATAGAAGCAGCTCCGCCTGTTGCATAACCGCCTAAACCCCATGAAATCGGTGCGGCACCACCTGGAAAACCTGAATAATTGTATAATGAGTCAAGGCCGTAAGATGAACCGCCGTTAAATTTTGAAGCATAAGACGTTCCCGGGATATTCATTGATTCTGAAGCACCAAAAACTGTTGCAAAAGCTGACGGTGAAAATAAGCTTGCAAGATTATATAAAAATCCGCCTGCTGCTTCAAAGCCAGTTCCCATGCCGCTGCCTGATACCGTTAAATCACGCAGTTTATCGTATGTTTCCCATAACTGTGCTTTGGCATCGGAGCCTGCGGAACCGAATTTATTTGCTATTACCAAGTAACTGTCGTTTTTGTAAGCCATTTTTTACCTCTTCTTGCTCGTTCAGGTTTGGGGCTCATTTTGATTAATGTGGAGCCCTTACTTTCCATTCGCGTTATTCGAATGTTTTGAATGTTGATTCGATATTCTTTTCGATAACTTTTTTTACTGCTTCCATTTCTGTCTGCAATGCGTCTTGTTCTGTATCCAATTGTCTCAAACGCAATTCAAGTGTTCTGTCTTGCTGTTGGATTTTCTCTGTTTTCGCGTTTATATCGGCAATTTTCTTTTCATATACCTGCATGTCATAGTTGTATTGGTTCATTGCATCTTCATACGCATTTTCATCGGTTATTGTTTTAGTACTTAGTGCATATGTTGCAGTTGAATCTTCATATCTGATTGTCTGCGGGCGGCCTGAACCGTCCATGTCGACAAATGCTCTGCGTTGTCTTTCAATTTTTGTTTTAATATATTCAGCGTCAAACATTTTTAATTTGTTTTGATTTTCTGTAGGTTTTGAAGAATCAGGGGCACTTAATGCTGTTGTTCTTAAATCGTCAAGTGTTGCAAAATATGTTTTACCCTGACTTTCCCAAATGTAAAGTTTTTCAATATCAGTTGAAGCTATTTTTTCATTAGGAAAATCTCTGCAAATCTGTTCGTAAGCCGCTTTTTGTTCTGTGTCTGTTGAGTCGTATTTATTGAGTTCGCAGTTGCCAACATAGGTCGGAACATCTGTATCAATTGTGTAGTAATTCAAATCTGATGTTCCTGCAACTGCATTATCCAAATCTGTTTTTGTAGTAAAGCAAGTTTGCCCTTTATCATCGTTATAAATATAAATTTCATCGGGTTTTGTTTTTGCAAATTCAGGAAATTTTTCGCAGATTTTGTTGTATTGAATTCTGTCCTGTTCAACATTAGGGTCAAAGTTATTTAAAGTTTGTCCTTTTACAGTGTACGTATTTGAGACCGCATCGTATGTAACATCATCTTTTGAAGCGATATCTTTTACAGCAGCAGAAGCTAACACTACTTGAGGGTTGCTTTTGTTTGACATAATACCGGTGAAAACATCTGAGAAATGATAAGATGAAATAGTATAGTTATAACCGTCGGGATCTCCTTCTAACGGTGACATCTCTGTAATAGTTTCGGTCATTGTACCGTCTTGGTATGAGTATTCAAGTGTAGTGAAATCCTGCGTACTGGGCGCTGTTGGAACTTCAATTGCAAGCAGGTCATTGAAAGTATTTGCACTTTGATTTGCAAGTGCTGTGCGTGCTTGATTTATCTGTTGTCCTTCATATTCAACATTGGTTTTTCTTGCTGTTAAACCTAAATATCTTGCTTGTGAAGCTGCCATACCCATAAGGCTGTTTTCTCCTATTTATACTACCTGTATGTGTTTATAATAATGTTTTTAAAAAAGTCAACATTACTATAAAAATTATACGGTATTAATTTACAAATATATATAGGAAATCGCAAAAAATCATCTGTTTGGAGGAGACTCTTTTTGATTAATACTAAAAAAAAACGAACAGTTTTCACTGTCCGCTTATTTCATTTTCTGAAACAAAAAGGATTTACATTAATTTATATTAATATTCAATACCTTGTCTTGCCATTACACCCATATCAAAATAGTGTTTAATAGGCTTCATTTCTGTTACAAGATGAGCTAATGCTTTCAATTCAGGATGAGCATAGCGTCCTGTCAAAACGATTTCAAGGTTTTCAGGTTTATTTAATAAAGCTTCTTTTACATCAGAAACTTTAACCATGTTCATAGCTGTACAAATGTTGATTTCATCAAGAATAATTAATTGATATTCACCGGAATTAATAGCTTTTTTTGCAAATTCCCAACCTTTTTTAGCTTCTTTAAAATCTTCCATGCAAACATTGTGTGAATAACAAACTCTATCCATGCCGAATTGGACAACATCAAGGTTAGGTAAAAATTTTGAAGATGAAACAATTTCGCCATAAGAAGTTGCACTGTCACCCTTTGTAAATTGGATGATAAGAACTTTCCAGCCATGTCCCAATGCTCTAAGGGCCAAACCTAAAGATGCTGTTGTTTTACCTTTACCGTCTCCTGTGTATATTTGAATATAACCATGTTCCAGCACGACTCACTACCTCCGAATTGTTCTTCTATCCTTATTTTAACGAATTTTACCCACTATTTAATCGTTCCAAGGATTGATAATTATATAGAGCAGAGGATCTATCCCCGCTCCCAAGATTTTTGTATATCCATAATAGAACAAATTGAAAAAAAATAAATGATTTTCTAACAGTCCATGCCAATCTTTTTACAATTATTTTGAGATAAAAACTAAAGAATGACAGTTTAGTTGAATTTTGCTGTATAAAATATTTTTCTGAAAAATTTACATAATTTTTGTAAACTAATTGTTAAAAACTCTTGCATAACGTAAAGAAAGTCTGCCAGTAGGCTTTTATAACTGTTTTTTAAATATTAATGTTGTTAATACAATTATTCTTTGTCAATCATAATGTAAACTAATGTAACAAAACAGGCGTTTTGTGAAATTTTGCGATTTTTATGCCGTTTATATGTTTAAGAGTACAAAAAAGAGAGAAGAGCACATGGCTGTCGGAATGAATCCGAAAAAATTTAATATTCAGCTTAATAACTCAGGCGGTGGTGCAGCTGGCGTTAAGAATACCGTTGCGCAAAGTTTGAAAACAGCCACACGTTCTAATGAAATTAATCCGGCAACAGTAAATACAAGAACAAGCTCTTTGAATGCTCCTTGTTTATACGGCGTTGGTGCAGCACGTACTAAGACTGGTTCAGGTGTTCATCATAATGCAAAAGCATTTTATTCAAACGATAACTTCTTTGCATTACAGCAATCCAATCAGGGTGTACATTTTGCAATGAACTCAGGAATGTCTAATTTGTGTGGACATGTTCATGGCGCTAACAATAATAAAATGAGCACTTTAGAAAAGATTGCAATGCTTACTGCTGTAACAGGAACGGTAACTGCCGGTATTCTTGGAGCTCTCAATGCAGGAAAATCAACACAAACATCAGGTACAAATAATTCTCAAAAAATGGCAGAGTCAGATCAGGCATTTAATTATGACAGCTCTAAATTCAAACTGACAGGAGAACTGCAAAAAGCAGGTACATTTGGTGAAATGAAAGGTATTGAAGCTAAAGCTGATAAAAAATTAGAAAGCTTTAGTAATGATTATGGCAGTATTGGGCAAAAAGCCAGAGATAATATCGCAAAAACAGAAGTTGATATTAATAACAAGTTAGAAGGCACTGATGTTAAACTTAATCTTGATATATCTAAATTAAGTATCACTGCTCCTGATATTGATGCAAATGATTTGTCAACACTGGACAACGCTGCAAAAGATATTGGTAAAGATATTGAATCTGTTAAAGAATTTAAAACAAAAGACCTTGCAGAAGCAAATAAAACAATTGATACTGCATTGACAAGTATTGGACAAGAAATTTCTAAATTAGAAGGAAGCTTGTCTAAAACAAAAGCTGCTGAAGCAGAAGCCGCAAGAAATGGTACACCAATGCCATCTCCGTCATCCGCTGAAATTCAGAAAGATCTTGATGAAGCTAAAGCAAAACAAACAAAATTAAAAGATGCTCAAAAAGAACTTAACGGTAATATGGCAAAACAGGCCGATGATTTAATCGAAAGCTTGCAGAATAAACAAAACGAACTTGGTGATATTAAGCAGGTTAAATCAGAAATTGCTGATAAAAAATACAATGCTGCTCAAAGCGAAGATAAAACTATTGAAAATAATAAAACAAAAATGGGTAAACTTCAAAGTGAACTTATTGAATTAAAAGAAAAAGCATCTAAAGGTGATACTAAAGCTGCTGATAAATTAAATAAAAAATGCGGAGAATATAATGCTTTGGCAAAACAAATGACTAAGCTGTATGCTTCATTAGGTCAGGCTGAAACCGGTGAAACTATTAAAAACAGCAAAGGTCAGGAATATAAAATTGTTAATACATCTGTAGACGCAAACTATACATTTGAAATTAATCCCGAACAAATCAAGACAAAAGATCAAATGACGCAAGAAACTATGGATAAAATGAAACAAATGGCTGCTAATTTTATACCTAATGAAAAATAAGTTAAGATAATTTTACATATGCCTTTACTTTTACAAACAACTACGATATAATTTTTTTTACAGGCAGTATTGCCATAGAAAAAAGAACGGGAACCCTCGTTCTTTTTTTACATATTTCGAGGAAAATTATATGAAACAAGAAGTTAACAGGCACGACATTTTGGAAAAAATTACACCGCTCATTGAAAATACAGCAATGAGATTCGGTTATATTCCGATTGAAATCGAATTTGTTAAAGAAAATCACCGATGGTTTTTGCGGATTTATCTTTATTCAAAAGAGAAAGATGTCACTTTGGATGACTGTGAAAAAGTAACACGAAGCCTATCTGATTTTTTAGATGAGCTTATTCCGGTAAAATATTATCTTGAGGTTTCATCTCCGGGACTTGAGCGTAAATTCAAATCTGATAAAGAATTTACTTACTTTAACGGCAGAAGAATAAGTCTTAAGTTAAAACAGCCTTTAGAAGGGGAAACAGAAAAAATATTTAAAGGCGAAATTCTTGATTTTAACGATATTGAAGGACTTAAAATTTTCCGTTTTGACGACGGCAAAGAATTACAGATTTCGAAAGATAATATTCAATCAGCTAAGTTATATATTGACTAATAAAAAAGGAGAAATAAAATGATTAAAATTGGAACAGCACTTTTTGAAGCTTGTGAAGAACTAGAAAGAGAAAGAGGGATTTCTAAAGAAGTTCTTATTGCTTCTTTATGCGATGCAATGGTTGCGGCTTACAAAAAGCATATGAGAATAGGTAAAGAAGTTTCAAATATTGAAGCTATTCTGGATGAACAATCAGGTGAAATTGGTGTTTTCAGTACTAAACTTGTTGTTGATGAAGTTGAAGATTCTGATTTGCAAATTGCGCTTTCTGAAGCTCAAGAAATAGTTGAAGATGTTGAAGCAGGCGATGAAATTAAAATTGAAGTTACACCGGAACAATTCGGACGTATTGCTGCTCAATCAGCTAAACAAGTTATTACTCAAAGAATTAGAGAAGCTGAAAGAAACCTTGTATTGAACGAGTTTCTTGATAAAAAAGGGACTTTGACAACTGGTATTATTCAACGTGTTGAAAATAGAAATGTAATCGTTAATATTGGTAAAACTGACGCTATTATGCCTCAGAAAGAACAAATTCCGGGTGAATACTACAAACCGGGCAACAGAATTAGAGTTTTTGTTCTTAATGTAAAAGAAACAACAAGATTGCCGCAGGTAATTGTTTCTCACGCACATGCCGAAATCGTTAGAGAATTGTTTGAACTTGAAGTTCCCGAAATTGAAGACGGAATTGTTGAAATTAAATCAATTTCTCGTGAAGCAGGATACAGAACAAAAATCGCAGTTTGGTCAAATGACCCCGAAGTTGACTCTGTAGGTGCTTGTATCGGACCGCGCGGCTCAAGAATTCAAACAATCGTTTCAGAATTGAAAAACGAAAAAATTGATATCGTTAGATACTCAGAAGATCCTGTTGAATATATTGTAAACGCATTATCACCTGCAAGAGTTGTATCTGTTGATATTTTGGCAGACGATGAATATGCTCATGACGCTATGGTTGTAGTTCAAGATGACCAACTTTCACTTGCAATCGGCAGAGAAGGTCAAAACGTAAGACTTGCTCACAAATTGACAGGCTGGAAGATAGATATCAAGAGCGTTTCTCAAATGGAAAAAGCAGAAGCTCAAAACTTCCAAAACTACGAAGAACCTGTAGAAGAAGAATATGAAGAAACCGCAGAAGACGAACTTCAACAGGAAATCGAAGAAGAAATGAACCAACAGGCTTATGATGAAGAAGATATTCAATCAGAAGAAGCGGTTGATGAAGAGATTTCGGAAATAGAAGAATAATTTGGACTGTTTTAAACATTAAAAAGGCTCCGTTTCGGGGCCTTTTTTGATATCCGCTTATTCCTTGTTGACAAAAAAGTTTGAGCACATATTATATATAATATGGCTTAAAATACCAAATAGTATTGTAGTATAAGTAGACAAAAAAAGGAGATTAATCTCATGGCTAGAGAAAAGTACGAACGTACCAAACCTCACGTTAACGTAGGTACAGTAGGCCACGTTGACCACGGTAAAACAACATTAACAGCAGCAATTACATCTGTATTGGCTGCTCAAGGTCAAGCTGCAATGAAAAAATTCGATGAAATCGACGCAGCTCCTGAAGAAAGAGCAAGAGGTATTACCATCTCTACAGCTCACGTAGAATACGAAACACAAGCAAGACACTATGCTCACGTTGACTGCCCGGGCCACGCTGACTATGTTAAAAACATGATTACAGGTGCAGCTCAAATGGACGGCGCTATCTTGGTAGTTGCTGCAACTGACGGTGCTATGCCTCAAACTCGTGAACACATTTTGCTTGCTCGTCAGGTTGGTGTTCCTAACTTAGTAGTATTCTTGAACAAATGTGATATGGTTGACGATCCTGAATTGTTAGAATTGGTTGAAATGGAAGTTCGTGAATTGTTGACTTCTTATGAATTCGACGGCGACAACATCCCATTCATCCACGGTTCTGCTTTGAAAGCTCTTGAAGCTGCTCAAGCCAACCCGACAATCGCTCGTGGCGTTGATAAATGGGTTGACAAAATTTGGGAATTGATGGATGCTATCGATTCTTACTTCCCAACTCCGGAACGTGATTTGGACAAACCTTTCTTGATGCCTGTTGAAGACGTATTCTCAATCACAGGTCGTGGTACAGTTGCAACTGGTAGAGTTGAACGTGGTATCGTTAAAGTTGGTGACGAAGTTGAATTAGTTGGTTTAGGCGAAACTAAGAAAACTACAGTTACAGGTGTTGAAATGTTCAGAAAATCTCTTGACCAAGGTCAAGCTGGTGATAACGTTGGTGCACTTCTTCGTGGTATCGACAAAACTGAAATTCAACGTGGTCAAGTATTGGCTAAACCTGGTTCAATCAAACCTCACACAAAATTCACTGCTAACGTATACGTATTGACTAAAGAAGAAGGCGGACGTCACACTCCATTCTTCCCTGGTTACAGACCTCAGTTCTATATCAGAACAACTGACGTAACCGGTTCAATCAAATTTGAAGGTCAAATGGTAATGCCTGGTGATAACGTAGTTATGGAAGTTGAACTTATCGCTCCTGTAGCTATCGAAGAAGGTATGAGATTTGCTATCAGAGAAGGCGGTCACACAGTTGGTGCCGGTGTTGTTGACAAAATTATTGAATAATTTTTAACAACTATAAAATTTAAAAAGAGCTAATATTTATATTAGCTCTTTTTATTTTTAAAAAATTACCACAAAGGGTTGCTAGTGCAACCCTTTTAAAATTTTTCCCCTATAAATTTTTAACCGTTTTCCAAAATAATCCTTGACCTATTTTGCTGCTTTTACTGCTTCATACTTGTTATCTTCTTTTGATTTCTGTAAGTATTTAACAAGTGATTTTGCAACCATTTCTGAGCGTTTTTTGTTTTCTTTATCTAAGATTTCGAAGTATTCATCTAATGAAGACATAATATATTCTGTATTTTCCATTTTATTCACCCTTTTTTATCCTTTCCCCTAATTTTTTTTTATTTAACCTAGCATTGCTGTTAAGATTTCTGCGTTTCTTGAAGCTTTTTGAGTGTTTCTTATCTGATTTCTATACATATAAGTTCTGAGTGCTTCTCTGATTAACTCTGATCTTGTTCTGTTTTCTGAACCTGCAACCTGATCAATCTCGTCTAAAAATCTTTCAGGCATTGATATTAATACTCTTGCCATTATGTACTCCTTTGAATTTCCCTTTTGTTATTCCCCTTACATTTATATAAAGTAAATCATTAATGAAAAATTGCGTAAAGTGTATATATTTTTTATCTATTTTGTAATATTTCTTTACATATTATTTTGAAAACCTTCGTACATAATAGTTTGAGTCATATTTTAGTTCTTGTTGAATTTGTTTAAGTTCCTTATCTTTGTCAATTTTTGATAAAATTTTTGCAGTTTTTTCTCTAATTGT
>CAJUPC010000031.1 GCA_910588555.1 Candidatus Gastranaerophilales bacterium | reverse complement strand
ATCACCTGAATTCATATTTTTAACTGTTTTAAGCATTGTACTGTCAATCATTAATGCATCTTTAAAATTATTATATGGCAAATTTTTTGAGCATATATAAGCCAGAACATTTGAAAGAGGTATATTTTTATCAAACAAACTTATAGGCAAAAGATATATTGAGTTTATATTATGTTCATATAAACTGTTTTCAAGAAATTTTAGACTTTTATAACTTGAATACTGACTTAAAACCCCCCATAGTGTTATAAACATCACCAAGCGGAACTCCTGTTTTTTTAGATACATAATTTGCCTTTATAATAATATCCTGAGGCGTAACAACACTCATAGATTTTTGCATTTTTGAATAACAATTCTTAATCTTTGTTTCAAAATCAACCTCAGCATGCTCAAAACTATCCGGTCTGCTTATAGGGATAATTGTTTTTTGCTCAGACCGTTTTGTTGAGGTAAATATGGGGTTATAAATTTTAATTGAGTCTACTCTCATTCTTTACATATAAAACATGTAAAAAAAATTTTTTGCTAGTACTGAAAAAATCTGTCAAAATCAACGTCGTCAAAACTGCAAAGAAGTTTAAAAACCTCATCATCCTCATCCATTCTCTGGAACGAGTAATTATCAAATTTCCAGTATTTAGGATTAATCCCTTTAACCCTTATAATTCCTGCATCTTTCAAGATAACCAGCTTCTTTTTAACGACATCAAGCGGAAGTTCAACCATTTTGGCAAGTTCAACGGCTGTAACCCATTCATCGTCAGAGCCCTTTTCAGGGGTCATAAACATAAGTTCCAGTCCGACTTTTTTTAATTCATTGTCTTCCACTATTGGTTCAAAATCGTACATAATTAAATTTTAACGCTAAAAACAAAAAATTTTATCATATTTTTGTATTATCTTTAAAAGGACATACAGCTCTGTCCAAAATACCGAGGCAATATGAAATTACAGTTCCGTAATTTGTAATAGGAACGCCTGATTTATTTGCGATTAAAATTCTTGATAAAACTTCGCGCCTGTTTGTCATACAGGCTCCGCAGTGAATTATAAGCTTATAATCTTTTATATCAGGAAAATCATGTCCTGCGTAATTTTCGATGACCAAATTTTTACCTGTTTTTTTACGCAAAAGATTTGGAATTTTTACGCGTCCGATATCGTCTTCAATCGCATGATGAGTGCAACTTTCGAGGATTAAAACCTTATCTCCGTCCTGCAAATTTTCAACGGCAGAAGCGCCTTTGACAAATTCTGCCAAATCACCTTTTAATCGTGCAAAAAGGATTGAAAAAGAAGTTAAAGGGATTTCATCAGGAACGATATCGCTTACCTGCTTGAAAGCCTGACTATCTGTAATAACAAGCGCAGGAGGAGTTTTCAAGTTATCAAGTGCCAGTTTTAATTCTGTTTCTTTTACGGTATAAACAAGGCAATTGCTATCCAGCAAATCTCGCAATGTCTGCACCTGCGGCAAAATAATTCTGCCTTTGGGAGCCTCTTTATCTATCGGAATTACAAGAATTACCGTACTTTTTGGCGGCACCAAGTGTCCTGCTATTTTTGGCGTATTTACAAAATCATCAGGAAGAAGTTTTACAAGTGCTTCTTTAAATTTAACTACAAGCTGTTCATCAGTTTTTGCAGATGTATAAATTACATTATCTTTAATATCGAGAGATGGTTGGTATGCTTTATCATCACATTTATTAACCAAAATCAAATACGGAATTTTTAATACGTTTAATTGAGAAATTAGATTTTGCTCGTAATCATCAATCCCTCGCTGATCGCAAACAACAAGTGCAACATCAATACGGTTTAAAACTTTCATTGTTTTTTCAACACGTTTTTCGCCCAATTCGGTTTCATCATCTAATCCTGCGGTATCCAAAAAAGTTACTGGTCCGACAGGGAGAAGTTCCATTGATTTTTCGACAACATCAGTTGTGGTTCCTGCTACATCAGAAACAATCGAAATATCCTGCCCCGCAATTCTGTTTAACAGTGAGGATTTTCCGACATTAGTCCTTCCAAAAACCCCGATATGTAAACGCATTGATTTTAATGTTTTCATTTAACATCTCCTGCCTTTCCCATAAGGGAATTCAAATTAAAAAAGCACCCTTTCGGGTGCTTTTAACATTTTGAAATTAACCTCTGATACCCAATTTCTTAATCAATTCTCTGTATTCATCAAGATTTTGAGATTTCAAGTAAGAAAGTAATCTCTTTCTTTTACCTACCATCATCAAAAGACCTCTTTTTGTAGCGAAATCTTTTTTATTTGATTTTAAGTGTTCAGTAAGTTCAGAGATTTTTTTGCTCATCATAGCAACTTGAACAGCTGTAGAACCTGTGTCTTTTTCATTCTTGCCGTATGCTTTGATGATTTCTTCTTTGTTTTTTAAGTTCATTATCAGTTTTCCTTTTCTTGTTGAGTGATTATTGGCGTAAGCACTCTACAAGGAAAATCATAATATATCAAAAAAAAATTGCAAGCATGATACTTAAATTATGTTACGCATTTTTAAATAACTCTGTGAGCAAGGTAAGAAGCTTTTGACAAAAGTAAATCTGCATTCATCTCGCCAGATTTTTTGCTTTTTTCAGCTCTTGTTACCTGTCCGAGTTCAAAATCGCTGTCAGAATTTGCGTATCTTTTTTCAATTGCATTGAATAACTTCTCTAATAATTTTAAATTATTTTTTGCTTCCTGATACTCAGCCCAGGCGACTTCAAACTCTGCCTGTTTTTTCTCATAGCGTTCATTAAGCAAATCAATTAAATCTTTTTCTGTTGCACCTTTGTCAAGACTTTCCAAAAACTTTTGTCTGATATCGTTTGGCAACAAGGCAGCCTGTTGGTGCAAATATTCTTTCGTTGTCATTGAAGTTGTTTCTTTATTTTTTGAAAGATTACCTGCATAAATAGAATTAATAAACGGATTAGTTGCAGCTTTGTTAAGCTGTAATCTATCTTTTTTTTCGGTAATTCCGTCTAATTTTCTAATATCCATGGCAATACCTTTTATCTCTTAATACCTTATATATATAAAGTATTTACAGACGAAATAATTGCCTTTTTTATTAAGAAACATTAATTAAACATTGTAAAGACTTTTTCAACACTCTTGCTGATTAAACCTTTAACAGTATCAAATTCCGTTGTTAATGCAGAAATTTCTGTATCAAGATTTTTCATTTCAATTTCAAGGGTTTCTTCTTTATAATTTAATTTTGATTTTGTAGTATTATATTCTGCTTCTGCACGTGCTATTGCGTCTTCGTCTTTAACTTCTGCAATATGAGCACTCATTGTATAAGGTCCTTGATAGAAGTATCCATCTGAATTCAATGTCGAAACAAACAACTGTCCGTTTTTCAATGCATGAGCAAGATAGTTATTATCAGTTATTTTCTGACGTTTTATTGCGTCGGTTGAAGCACCGTTTGTACATAACTGGTTATATAATTGGTTATAAAAATCCGCATTAAGCATATCACGCTCAACCACTGCACCTTCAGTTGCAAGTTGGAAATTATAATCAAGATATTCGGTTATATAGTTACTATCTTTTTTAGAATCTCTCTTAATGTTTAATCCGCAATCGTATCCTTCCATCGCAATTACAAAGTTAGTCAAAAATGCATTCAAAAGGTTAGATATACTTATTGAATAAGTATTATTTCCGCCGGATACAATAGCATTAGTCTCATTAGCTGAGCTTATATCACCCTGCAAGTCTTTGTAAATATTGCCTCTTTCACCAGTATTTATAGGATCACCGTTAAGAAGAGATTTTGTAAACTCATAAGCAATATTTAAACAATCGTTTGCTTGAGAGGTAACATTAAGTCCTTTAGCTTCTCCGCCGGCATCTTTACCTAAAATTTTTGCCATTTCATCCAAAAGCTTAGTGGCTATTTTTGTAAATTCAGATTTATCATCAGCTCCATTGCCGTAATAAGAAACTACATATTTGCCTGTTAATATATCTGCCAAACTCATATTAGCAAACTGTGAAGGAGTTACAACCGAAGTGTCATTTTTAGTAAGAATACATTTATCTTTATCATCATTGTTTAGACCCAAAGTTGTTTTATTACTAAATTTAATATCTTGAGAATTTCCATTTGCGTCAGTTAATTTTAAATCACTTAAATTAAATCCGTATACTAAATCACCTTTTTTATGCACAACATTGCCGTTTGCATCTTTAATATCATTGTCATACTTCTGATTTTGCATTGTATTAATAAATGCAGTAGTATTCATAATTGTAGCAATTGTTTTATCAACAATTTCTCCGCCAATACCAGAATTTGTATAGCCGCGATCACCCAAAGCTACAATCGAATTTAAAGTTGAAGGATCAATAGCGTTCTGATAACCTAATTGATACAGGAATGCATTACGAGAACCGTCATTAACAGAGTTAGCCGAACCCATTTTTAAAAGTCCGCCAAGCGGGTTGCCTGTTTTTTCATCAATAATACCTGCTGCAACAGCTGCATTCCACATAGACTCAGATAAAACAATTTTACCTTTTGTATCTGTAATCAAATACGGATCGTATTCATTGATAGCAGAAGGTTTCATCATCAAATCATAAGATAAATTATAAACATCATTATCCACAGTATCACAATCCCATATCAATTTTGTTGCTGATAAAGAATTTTGATATTCCTGTGCTGCTTTTTGCAAATCACGGGTAACAGAAAGTTTCTCCTGCGCAATCTGCATAGATTGGAATTCACAGTTTAACTTTCTTGATGTTATGGCTAAAAATCTTGCTTGTGAAGCTGCCAGTCCCATTGTTTTTCCGTAATCCTTTCAATTTATCTTAGTAACAACATGTTCACTATTCGTATTGTCGGCATTTTTAAGGTGAAACTTTAACGTGAAACAATATGTGTGTTACAAAAGTTAATAATCATTTTAAATCAATTAATAAGTCATACATCTTATCAATTTTTTCTTTCACTTCCGAAAACTGGTCTTTCAAATCTTTAAAGCTGTTCAAGCTAACAAACTTTTCTTCTATTTCTTCTATAATTTCTCTGTGTTTTTTCTCCAATTGTTCAGGTGTGACAAATATTTTTTGCTGAATAAAAAATATTAATACAACAACAATTATCGGAGAATATTCAATTAAATTTTCCATATTTAATTCCCTTTTATAATTTAATCGGCCAATAAAAATCCACAAGGTAAGAAGCTGCATCCATGGGGTGCGACAAAAACTTCAATTCTTTAGACTGCTTAATCTGTTGATATGTCGGCACATCTATTTTTGACGAACCCTCTTTGTATTTGAGGTTATAAATATTATAAAGAAGCTTTTCGCATTTTTTATCAACAAACAGACAAACTTCGCCGTCAGCCGAACGAATTTTTGAATTGAATGCCATAATCCTGTTTTTTATAGGAGGATTAAATGCCTTAATCTGAATTTCTGCGTCATAACCGTGCTGGAGCAACTTTTTCTTAATAATAACGTAATTTGTGTATTCGCTTGTACAGCTTCTGTTATCACCTGACGCATCACCGTTTACAATTACTCTTCCTTTATGGTTCGGATAACGACGAATAAATTCATCGCAAGCTTTTGCGGTTGTAGTATTTTCCATTGCAATTTCATCAAAATAAAAGACTTTATTATCGGTTTTGTGAGCAAAAACCCAGCACATAGGATCAACGTTAAAGTCACATGAAATATGTAAATCCATTTCAGGTTGATATGTAATTTCTTTTACATTCTCGTCAGTAAAATCTTTTATAACAAGTCCGTTATTGTATTCTCCGTTTTGTGCAAGAACAAAAATATTATAATAATGCTCGTCATAAATCTTTTTAAGCTCATCACAAAACCCTTCGGGCAGGTAAATGTTCTGAGTAGTAGGCGCAGAAATAAGTCTGTAATTAGGCGCAGGATTTTCAATAAATGTTTTATAAACCCAGCCTCTCTGCATCTCAGGGTTTGTATGACCAAAAATTCTATGTCTGAAACCTTTCCATTCTTTTTTAACTCTCTGTCTCATGCGGCTTAAAAGAACCTTAAAAGTATCATAAGGAATATCCGACATCTCTTCAATTTCTACAAATCCCAAATTTAAAGATTTCAATTTATTAGGTTCGTCAAAATGTCTGAAAAGAATTTCCGAACCGTTTTTAAAAGAAAGTTTTTGCAAAGAAGATGACCATTCGTAATCAACCCCCTCAACAAAGTTAAAATTTTCAAGATGTTCAAAATAAGTCTGCAACGTGGTATCACGAACTAATGTATATGTCTGAGCCCCGACCAGTCCTCTGACACCGGGAAATTTTAGGGCAAGCAAAATACCGAGAAGCGAGCCTGAAAAAGTTTTTCCCGAGCCGTAACCACCTTGATATACAGCCACATCAAGACTGTAATCATGCGGAATTTCCAAAAACTCCCGCTGAGCTTTTAACAATTTATACAACATACCCTCTCCAATAAATATGGAACAGCTCTCTCGCAATCACCCATATTTCCTATTCCGTGAGACTGAATTGAACCGAACGGAGCTTTTGACATAAATGTACTTTGAGTACTTGGTGTAATATATGTTGTACCAATATTGCCGTGTAATTTAGATACGGGGTCATGTGCATCCCTGTAATTTGTCACAAGAGTATCATAATTTTTGCCTTTTTCAATCTGTTTTGAGCCGACACCATAGGCGTTAAATGTAACTGTCTTGAATTCATTATCAACACCGACAACTGTTGCCTCTGTACCGCCTTCCGAGTGCCCGATAGATACAGTATTGTCAGGAGTTAAACCGTATTTATCTTTCATACTTGAAGCAAACTTTTTGGCTTCTTGGATTTGCTTGCTGTCGCCTGTAGCCGCCATTTTCAAATTCGCAACGTGGTCTTTATAACTCCATTTGTCAGTCCCGACAAAAGTCAAAGCGTATTGTCCGTCTTTTTCGTATAACACACCTTTAAAATTGCTCTTTTTATCATGATGGTTGTCAATAACACTCCAATTGTTACTAGTTTGTACACCTTTATTATTTGGTTTAGACATATTATCACTAACACGGCACAATTCTTTATAATCATTAGCATTTTGGTGCGGATTTGTATGTTCGTAACCGAGTGTATTTTGACCATAAATATTTCTAAAATTTCTAAACATAATTTATTTTCCTTTCTTTTTTCAATACTAACAGACCACTAAAAAAATTAGTGGTCTTGAAATTTGTTTATATTCCATAAATTACTATTTGGTCGTTCTTACATCTATTGTATAACGCCCTGTACCTTCATTCTTTTTGGGATGATACCATATATCAACGGCTTCCATCCAGTCTGCATACTCTATAAGTATACTGACTGTTATTTCATCCAAATCAATTTCATCCCCAAACGGTTCAGCCTTAGTTGACTCTATAATCTTTCTAACTTGATTATCATAATATCTATTTTGAGAATCAATAACTTCAAGAGGAATAACATAACCATTGCGCGTAATTTTGACCAAATATTCGCAGCCCCAACCGTGAAGACGAAAAAATTTCTTTGTATTTAATACTTTCATCAATTTTTCACCATGACGATGCAAATACCAATATATAGGATATTCGTCTCGACCGCCTTTGGGTGGAAAGCTTTCCGCGAATACCGAGGGAATAAAAATCACAAACAACAAAAATATTAATATTAATTTTTTCATATATGTATTATATCAAAAATTATTTTTTATTGCTGCTTATAATAAAAGGTGCCTTATGGCACCTTATTGTTTCTCGTTACTTAACAAAAAATTATTTGCGTTTTCAATTCCGTATTGCTCAAGTGCAAATTTGAAACATTCAAGCCAATCAATTTGCTCATCGACCTCGGGAACCTGCGCAAATGACCTTACAACCTCAAATAGTTCTTTCAAACGAAGTTTTCTCTCAAACGTAGCTTTTCTGTCGCCATAACGATATATATAACGGGCATTTCTGACTTCATCGTCTATTTCAAGAAAACTTGTTTTTCCTCTGTCGTTTACACCGATTAATTCTCTGCCGAGCTTGAAATAAGAAATAATTTCAGCGGTTTTTTCAACCATTGGAACAATAATTTTTCGGTTTATAGAATCCAAAATCATATTCAAACGAGCTTCCTGACCGCTTACAGAATAATTTAATTCTGTTGCTGTTCTTTCTGCAGCTTGAAGATTTCCTGCCATGTTTTTGAATATTCCAGTTGCGCTTTCAATTGTAGACTTAAAGTAATTCAAGAAATCCCATCCGACCATTGCTTTGTCAAAGCTCAAAGGTGTCGGAGCATTTGGCATTAATGCCGCATCGTATTCTATAATTTTACCCGGTTTTACATCCTGCTGTCCTTTAAAGCACCCTTTTGGCGCCAAATACGGCGGGTTCATCATCAAAGCAAGCGCGTCAATTTGTTTATTTAGAATAGTTGAAGCAAGACCATTCAAAATCAAAGCAACCCTGAGAGGAGAAACTCCTCTGCCTGTCTGCGGAGATTCTATGATATTTGCGTGAATAAAAGGATTTATTATAAAAGGATTGCTTTCAAATCGAATGATTTCACGTCTTGCAGCAACTACAACTAACCAATTTTTTAACAAAGTACCGTCGACAAGTTCAATATCTCCCCAAAATTCCAAAATTTCCACTTTCTTACCGTCAACGGCGCTATCATCATTATTTCTGTATTTTTTAGCTGCCACCACTCCTTTCAATACTTCCAATTTGCGTTCATCAAGAAAATTATTTGCTTTGTCCGAAAAAAGTTCATCAATCGTAGAAAAAGTTCGATAAATCTTTGCACATTTATCCCAATTTTCACTGTTATATTTGTCAAAAACAAAATCTTCCGGCTTAATATATTTAACTTTTGCGTTGTCATAAATAACTTTATCGTCTAGAATAAAACTTTTTTTATCCGGATATTTTAGCTGTTCTTCAAATGTTTTTGCGCGTCTTACAGACTTAATCTTAGTTTCCCAGCCGACAAACAAAGTTGTTTCACCTGTTTCAACAATACCGTCAATAACTTTTTCAATCTCATTTTCTATATTCATCTGTTCAAAAGTATTCACAAGCATAGCCTTTTGCTTATTTGCAAAGCTCTGAGTCTGCGGAGTTGTGCCCGAAACATCAAACATTGATTCAGGATGAGAATACATATTCTGACTGATATGAGATTTCAAAGTCTGCGCCAATTCATAAATATCAGGAAGTTCAATCCTATTGTCCCAACCGTTAATTCTAGGAACATCCGTGTTAAAAATTGCTTCTCGAATAAGTTTAATATCCGAAAGCTGTGAACTTCTCTGTTCATCAAATTTGTCATATTTTTCAGCAATACTGCTTACCAGAAACTTTTCCTGAGTTTCCGATAATTTTTGTGTCAAATCTTCTGTTTCAATTTTCATTTTTTCTCCTTATTTTAAATAGAAATTACCGAATACACTTCTATATCCTGTAATTTCCCGCCTCTTAAAGTTTCAGCTTTTAATAACGCTTCCTTTTCAAATCCTGCCGATTTCAAAAGAGTTTTTACCCGAAAATTTTCAGGATATACCAGCGCCTTAATCTTTTTGAACCCGTATTTTTCAAAACAATGATTGAGGAATATTTTAGCGCAGGCTTTTGTATAATCGCCCCAAACACGTCTGTCAAAGCAGGTTGTTAATTCTGCACTGTGAAGCCTTTCGCTGTCACCGATAAAATTATCAAGATATACAAATCCGACAGCCTCATCGTCTTCAACAATTATAAAAAACATAGTTTTTGTAACTAAATTCAAAAAGTAATCATAGCAGGACAAGCCGTTTGACGCATAATCATCTTCCAAAAATTTAGAAAATTTGGTGTATAAAAATAAAGCCTGCTCAAAATAAGCAGGTTTTTCAAAAGGATTAAGAAACTTAGGCATACTAAAAAACCGCCTTATCAAATTTTATATAAGCGTCGTCGGTAGTAAAAGCGTTCAATTCACCCTTAAGCATTTTTTCTCTAATGTTATTTTGAAGCCCTATCAAAGCTTCTGCCTGAATTCCGTTAATAAAGCTTTCGCATTTTGTATTGCGGTTAAAATACTTATACACTGCAAATTTTGAAAATATTTTTTCTTTGGGAAGTTCTTTAATATCAGTATAAACATTTGTTTTAGGAACTTCTTTCGATTTTTTCAAATCTTCCATAAATTCTTTTTCGATTTTCATTTTGATTAAATCTTCTAACGAAGCATTTTTCAAAAGCATTTCTTCTACATCACTGTTCTTCATCTTTTTTACCCTTTCCGCCGACATTGGTCGGACTTTCAAAATCTTTGTAAAGAGTTTTCTCCTTTAATTTATCGTTTACACTTTATATCTTCCTGTCATCCAGGTTTGATATTGTTATAATTTTTGCCTGTTTATATTCCTCTTCGTCTTCACGGTGAACATTAAAACCTAAATATTTACACAGACTTTCAAGAGCTTTCAAACCTGCCGAGGTATCACGGAGTTTCTTTTTGCCAGTGTAGCCGCCCTCTTTGTCCAAAATATCTTCTTCTTCTAGAGAAAATTCAGCTATCTGTAAAAGTTTTTGAATTACATAGCCTTTATTCACCCTTAGTGAACATAGTTGGTTTTTCAGCTGAACATTAATCTCTTTTATCACATCTGCTCTTGACAAAAGCATTGAAGCAGTTTCTTTCAAATCTTTAGCTTTGTATCCTGCTTTTTTTGCAGAAAGCTCACCGTCAAGTGTTTTTATATATTCCGAAACAAATTTTTTTTGTTGTTGTGTTAAATTCTTCATTGTCTATTACTTCAATTATGTACTTTTATTAACAAAATATTAAATTATTTGTGTTTTCCGAAAATAAATTGTATAATAATCATGCTATTTATATTTCGGCTAGTGTAAATCTTAACAGGAGGGGAAATGAATTTTAAACTTCCTGTTTTTTTTGCCGGATTTTCGGTAGGGCGCCGTGTCACGGAGTGACCCAGCCCGTAAGGTGGAGCCGGACGTTACTCCGGCGACAACCCGAATAATCCGGAATTTATCGTTCATTGTTGTGAGCGGTACCGTTTAATACGAGCGGGCATAACAGCTTTAAATTTTAAATTTGTTAATATTATCTTCTAAACATTTTTACAGACGGTGTTGAATCCATGCTTGCAGAAACTCTTGAACGCATATTAGCAAGCGCATCTTTATACATGCTAAGCCAGTAAGAAAATCTTACATGCTGAGGATTGCCTTTAAGACGCATACAAGTTCCGTAAACTAAAACAGGTTCTGCAAATGTATCGGGAATTAATGAAATATCCTGTGACTCTTCCAGTGCAAATTTTTCTTTGCCTTGATAATCTTTTGCACAATTTTTTGTATAATACAAAATTTCAACAGTCTTATCTTTATTATAAATCGGAAGTAAAATTTTATCATTAAAAAGACTGTAAGTATTTTGAGGCTGTGTATCAGTAAAAAATTTCTCAAAATCATCATAATATTCAAACCTCTGCCCGTCAATTATTATTGTTTCAATACGTCCGTCAATTGTGTTTTCAATTTCTCCGGTATTTTTCGGAAGTACAATTTCAGTTCTTCTCTGTAAGAAATTCCACCTGTCAGAAGAACAGATTTCAGTATTTAAAACATTCAATATATTTTTAATTTTTTTATGATCATTTTTTGTAAGCTCTGAAAATGCCGCAACCTGCTTATAATTCAGCTCGACAAGACATTTATTTATCAATTCCAAATAGTTCATTTTTATCCTTTCTGTCGATAATAGTTTTATTTATTAAATATTGATGAGCAGTTTATTATAATCCTCACGGAAAAACAGTCTGTTGACTGTTTTTCCTGTAAAGATTTTCGGGGTCTGCTATCTTATAAGTCCTTTTTTTAATTGGTCCATAATTGCACGTTCGTGTTTTGCAAACTCCGCACCACTCATTTTGCCGATTTGTTCACGAGTGAAAACCATATTTTTATTCACATCAGAAACAGAGTTTTGTGCGTTTGCGCGCAATCTTTGTTTTGCGGATTCATTTTCGCTGTTTAATGTTTTTTCGTGATCTTTTTCTCTCAAATATCTTTCTATTGCGGTACTTTCAATTTTTTCTACAAGAGCAGAAATTTTTGAGATTTCATCTTCATCAAAATCAACATCAGCAGATTTTAAATAATCGAAAACATCCAATCTACCGTCGCGGTTAAAAAACTCGGGCGCAATTTCAGGCATAGCCGTAGCGGGAGTTTGAGGCGGCATTGGTTGTACTTGAGGAGCATTTTGCTGACTTAATGTGTACTGTTCAAACGCCTTTTGAGTTACATAATTCATTAAATTTTGTCCTTGTTCTTGTGTCATAACTCCTGTTTGTACAAGGTTTTCGATTGTTTTAATATCATTGACAACCGCTTGTTTTAAGAAATCAAACGGCTGTGCTGCTAATGCCGCATTTTGATTTACGGCTTGAGATGAAACATTATTAGGTTGTTGTGTGTTCATAATTCCTCACTTTTCATGTATTCGACCGCAAGCTCAATTGCTTCATCTATAAATGATGAAAACAAAATTCTTACAAACGGCCTAAAAAAAGCAGGCAATGAGATTTTGCTGACAACATATTCAATTGCCATAGCTTTTTTCTCCTGTCCCTTACTGCTTCCAAGCATTTCTTCCGCATGATAAACAGCAGTTCTTGCCAGCTCTTTTATTTTTACTTTTAATTTCATTAACATTATTTTTCCCTTTAAAAGGAGATGAGTGAAATAATTCACTCACCCTCCCAAACTTATCTACGCTGCTGTCACAATCATTTTAGCCAAAGCTTTCGGCTGAACTGTTTTAGCACCATATAAGTACAAACCTCTAACCAAATCTGAGAAACTGTCTTTGTCGCGTAAAGATTCGATTTTTGACAATTGAGAAGCAAACGTAATTGCATCATTTGTACCTGCAAGTACATAATATTTGCCATCAACTGCAGTCAAGTTTGTGCTTACAAGAACATCCATGCCTGCAATTCTGCCGATTGCGCCTTCTCTTAGAGTTTCATCAGCTACATTGTTTGCACCGATAAATTCTGTACTTTGCAATAAGTATGACTCAATTGTCGGGTTGATAACTACCCAGGGTCTTACACCTGCTGTTACAGCATCCGAATTTTTCAAACACAATGCTAACTTAACAAAGTTAGAATAAATAGTTGATTTATCAAGTGTAATAGCTGCTGTACCGCCTACAATGTTTGCGGAATCAACATTTGCATGTTGTGATAAAAGATAAGCGTCTTGAACTTCTTCAATAGCTTTTCTTGCATTTTTAAGATGAGCTTCCATAATATCGGTATTAGACTGCACCTGTGCAACATCGTTAATTTTAAATGCAAAGAATTTTTTCTGGTCAATTACCAAATCCATAGAAGTTGGTGCAAGTTCGCTGTAAGAAATATTTTCACTTCCTAATGTTGACACAGAAACAGCAGCCGGAGTAATAATTTTAACTTTATCACCCTGATTTTTGATATCACCTTCCCAGTTTCTATTTACACATTGAAGCATTACACAATCTTTTTCAAGCATATTGTTTAATTTTTGGCTCCAAATTTCGGGGATAAATGCTGAATAAGCATTAGCCGCGGGAGTTGTTGTAGTTTGTCCTTCAGTCATTTTTGTTTTCCTTTCTTTTTCTTTTACTGACTATATTTTTTAAATGAGTGGATTTTTGCCCCTTGCCCTAATATTGGTCTGATTTATCAGATATTGGCGAATGTTTTTTATGAAAACTTATTAATCATCGTTATAAACTTCTCTGAATTGAAGCCCGATAATAGCGCAGTTATGTTGTGTTTCAGAACCTGTCACACAAAGCTGTATTGAATAATTTGCTTCTGAGATTTCAGCCTTTTCAAGTGAATCTTTATTGACAGACCAAACAGGTACAGACTCGTCATCTTTTGGCCAAAAACAGGGAAGCGTATCAGGCGTATTCTCATCTGCCCAAATCAAATGATCATGATGTATAGAACAAATTCTTTCTATATCATCAGAAAATTCACTGTCATAATCTTTGTACACAGAAAAATCAAAATTATTATCATATTCTGTGTCAAGCAAAAAATAAAATTCATCAATCATTTTTCTGTGGTGCGGATTTGTTATTGACAAAAACGGAGATTTCCACATAAAATCAATAGATTTTCCGTTAAATGTTTTGCCGAAATCTTCTCTGTATATATTTCCTATGCTATCGGCAGTATAAATATTTCCGTTAAATTCACACGCGCAAACAATGTTTTGAGGCAATACTCTACAATACCAGGCTTTATTTACATAATCATTTATCCAAATTGTATGGAAATAGCTATCATCTGCATAAGGGAAGAAATACCAAATCTGACTTTTGTTTTCATAATGAAGCGCGAAAGAGTCTTCCAAATTTCGAAATGCTGAAAATTCATCCTTAATTTTTGCAGAAATCTCACTTCCCAGCTGAATTTGGTTTAATTCTCCAACCTGCTCAAGAGCATAAATTCCGTTGCTCAAAAAGTACTGCTTATTTTCAACATTTACAATAGAATTTGTATTAACAGCACCTTTATTTGCAAAAAGCATAATGGCAAAATCTTCAGGACTTGTGCCGGTTAAAAGATAAACACTGTTTTTCTTATATATTGCAAGATAATCTTTGTAAGGTTTCAATGCAGTTATTGACCCTGTATCGGTATGAAATTCATTAATATATCCGGCATCTTCAGCTGTTGTAAAATCATTGTAAGTACCTAGTGCAGAGTAATACAACGCAGCCTCTTTTGCGACCCAAACTCGTCCTTTATAAACAGCTATAGTGCCCCCGACAAGCGTATCACCCGTCAATTCTTTTAAATTACAGTCAACAATATCATAATTTTCATTATTCTTTATATAAAACAAACCGTCACTTTCGGTCATTATCAAAATGCCGTTTAAAAAGTTTTGAAATACCGGCTTTACTCCTGTTAAAGTTTTTTCAAGCAACGTATTTTCCAAAACATTATCATCATAAATATAAATTTTCCCTGAAACGGTGGTAATAACAAGTTTGCTTTTGTCGTACGCTGTTAACTCAGAAAGGCCGGTAATTTTTTCACCTATTTCCAAAAACAAAGTGTTACCCTTTTGTTTTACAATACCTCTGTTTTGCAATATTTGTACATTTTTGGAATCAGACCAGTAAATTTTTTTAGTATCAATCCCGAGTTCTGTTTTAGTTAAAGCTTGATTAATACCGCCGGACAAATTGTAGTATGCAACTTCCATTTTATTATTCCCCTTTCAGTTTATACCATTTTATTTTTGAGCGAATAAAACTTCCTATTTCATTTTTTGCAACCCAAGAATAGGGCGGGATATAAATAATATCAATTTTACCCGCACTTGTAGTTTTAGGATTTTTAACCCCGAATTCATAATGCGTCATAACAGTCTGCGGCGTAATATCAAGGCGGTATTTTTTCGCCAGTGCTGCACACAATTCCATTGCGCTTTCAAATTGCTTCTTGACAATCGGGAACTTCCCGACACAGGATTGGTTTTTAAAACCAGCCATGGCACACAGTGCAACTCCTATGCTTCCCGTGTTCCCGCCGCCTGTGTGAGCGGCATATCTTCCTGCCTTACAAATTTCATTATCTTCGGGTTTAAACTTACCATTATGAATTTTACCTTCTTTATCTACCAGATAATGATAATGCTCTTTCTCATATTCCGTCGGGTAATAACCTCCCGCAGTCCAATGAATTATAATACGTTTCATAATACTCCTCTAACCAATCTTTATTAATAATTTTGTAAACCAAGACTGCATGAGTTCTATTCTGAGCATGTAATTTTAATACAACTCTGTCTACATGATTTCTTACCGTGCCATAAGCAATTTTCAATTTCATACTGATTTGTTTGTCAGAAAAACCCAGAGCAACCAAAGTCAGTACTTCAGTTTCTTTTGGTGTTAATGCCATCTTCTAATTCCTTTTGTTTCAAATTTCATTATAAGCATACTAAAAAATATCTAAACTTCATTCATAATAATTCCGCAAAAAAGTAAAGGGGCGGAAAACCCGCCCGAGAGTAAGATAATTTTAAGGATTGAGTTTTAAATATTTATTTTCTGCCAGCCCGATTTTTAATGCATTTAAATTGGAATAACACCGTTTTTTTACTCCAAACTCGTTATAATTCAGATAAAAACTTCCATGATTTATTACATTATAATTAATCGGTCTGATTTCATACAAAATCATTGTTTTTAGTTTTTGAAAAAAACTTTTAGCTTTTTTATTAATTTTTCTGACAACAGAAATATTGTCGTTTTTGTCAATTCTTGTAAGCTGAACTACCGTATGTCCGCAAACGGGACATTTAGCAAGGTAATCAGCTTCGCACAGCACAAAATCATCCTGCGGCACAATACGAAATGTCTTTGTCTTGTGCAAGGCGCCGCAGCAGTGAATATACCCCATACAACTACCTCGTGCGGCAAACGGTTTTGCCATCTTCGGGCGTGAACCTTAACCACATTCTTAGTATAACTCATTTTACAAATTTGAAAAGTCCACGCATAAGCATGTATGTATTTCCATGGGCATTTTCATGGATATAAAAAAAAAAAAATTAAAGACTAAAATTAAAATTCAAAATAATAACAAGTTCCTCGTTAAAAAAGTTTTCGGGGAACGGTTTAAAAGGCGCAGCAGCTTTAATTGCGTCGCCGGCATTTGTATCAAGTTCTTTAATTTTAGATGATTTTAATATACGGCATTTTTTTACAGTTCCGTCTTTATTAACAGTAAGTGCCATTTGCACAAGTAAATCTTTCTGTCCTTTTGCAAGAATATCGATATGCTTTCTTGACGGCACTTTCCAGGATTTTACTACTTTTTCTCTAACCTCTTTTACATAAGGTGCATAATCAACATATTTTCCGTCAGGCGCAAATACATAAGACTCTTTGTCAGACACAAAAACCTGTACAGCATGAAGTTTTCCGGACGGATAATCGTATAAAATCCTACATTTATTTTTAAGTTCGGGACGTCTAAAAGAAACAAACCTCAACTCATTTGTATCAATACTGTAAATCAATTCCGCATTACCGTTTTTTACATAATGATAAGCCTGATTTTGCGTGCCGTCATCTTTTACAAGCGTAAAATCATGATAGTATTTCAAATATTTATCAGTTTTAATCTCGCGTTTAATTTTATTAAAAATTATCGCAACAGTTTCATTGACAGCTTCATAAGACGCAGTTTGCGTTGGTTCCAAAAACTCGGGCAGAACTTTCATATAACCCGCACAAAACCCCTGCAAAGGAAGCAAAAACATTATAAAACTCAATATAAGAAGTTTCTTCATAATATAACTCCACTAATATTATACCATAAATATTTAAGAATTGTAAAATCCTTCCTGAAAAGTCTAAAGTTTCAGTAAAAACGTCCGATAAAAAATATATGAAAATTGATTGACTTTTTTAAAAAAAGTATTAAAAGACTAATAGAAAGGATTTGGGTATGTCGTCAATCAGTTCAATACATCAGATACCGTCATTTGTAATGGCAACTGACACAGGAAGAACATTAAGTCAGGCAACAATAGACAAATTGCTGGCACTCGGCATCGACCCGAATTCGGTACAAACAGAAGCTCAGGCACAAATACTTATAGCGCAGGCGGAGGCTGCCAAGAACCAAAATAATAATCCTGGACAAGAAGAAGGAGGTAAACAACAGGAGAAGCATAAAGCAGAACTGATACAACAAAATATTTTTAACACAATGGATATGATATCATTGAGTAACAAATTAATTTTGGGCATATAAGCCATAAGAATTGCAACAGGCGGGATAAAAATCCCGCCTGTTAAGTATAAAGAAATAAATATAACTATTTTTCTTTAATATCAAACTTATAATTAATAAGGTCTAACGCCTCAATTAGCTCTAAAATTGTAAGACTTCCGCGTTCCAATCGTGTTGAAAAACTTGACGCATTTGAACTTCTGCCATATATATCATGAATATTTTGCACAAAACTTTTTAACGTCATCCCTTTGTTAGAAACGATGTATTTAATTTGATTTTTCAGTTTTGTACATTGTTGTTTATGATTTTCGTTCAAGTTATACTTTCTCTACAATATTTATTTTGATAAATTCATAATTTAATATTTCGCCTATTTCCAATAACTCTCTTACAGTTAAACTGCCTCTTCTCAACTTTGCTGTAAAATTTGGCACACTCGGCTTCCGATTATAAACTTTATTAAGCTTTTCAACAAGTGCATTCAAAGTATAACCTCTAGTTGAGGCAATAAATTTTATATATTCTCTTAATGTTTTCACTTGTATTTCTATTTCAGACACCGAATAAATTCCTCTAAATAACTTTTGTTATTGTAACATTTTTATCAATACAGTTGCATAACAAACTTTTGAGTTATATAATTAATTTATAGGTTACGGAATTGTTAAATATTATTAAGCTTCTGATTAATTTTTAAAATCCTGACGTTTTGTATATTTTCTTAAATCTTTAAAATCAATCTCATAATCTAAAACTTCAAATATCTCAGCAAGCTCTAAAATTGTGAGCGAACCGCGTCTTAATTTTGCAGAAAAATTAGACAAATCTTGTTTTCTACCATAATTTTTATGTAATTTTTCACAAAGATTTGTTAAATTATATCCTCTAGTTGAGGTTATAAATTTTATGAATTGCTTCATAAATTCAATTTTTTCATTTTTGTCTAAAAATTTATGCATATAATTAATTTTAAAGTTGAA